>QBMN01000115.1 GCA_003241845.1 Shackletoniella antarctica
GGGGGCGACTGGGCCGGGGCCGGGCGCAGGGTGAAGGTGGCGATTAAAAAGAGGGCGATCACACCTACCCACACATACCTCAACCATTTAGATACCGCCATCGCCCCAACCCTTTTTCTCTTTGGTCATCAAAGCATCTGTGGGAGAATAATCCCCAATGAAAAATGACTCTAGCGGAATCTGCTGGGCAAAAGTGCCGTATAAACTACCGTCGTGTCAAGATCTGTGAGGGATCGGTAGGCTCAGAAACCGGCGTTGCTGAATGACAGCATGAATCTGGGTACGGGCGCACGGCGGTGCGCCCCTGCGAGGAACATTGCGGCTTGAATTCATACCCGTATTCAGCAGCGCCCAGAAAAACGCCCAGAAAAACGCCCAGAAACCGGGTTTCTGTGGGGGGTAGCTAGATCATTCATGCATCCCAAAAAGCAAGCCCGGTTTCTGGTCACTTGAACCCCAGCCAATGCCTCATCACCCGCCAGCGGTGGGCGTGGGTGGGCAGCCGCAGCCAGTAGGCCCAGCGGCGCGAAAAGCCCCCCAGCCGCCCGGTGATGCATAGCCCAAAGCCACAGACCACCGCTTCTCCCTGGCCGAGGGTAAGCATGTCGCCGAGATGGTTGTAAACAAAGGGTTTGAGCGGACGATTGGCGATCAGCGCCAGCACATTGGAGGCCACCGCCGGGCCAGCCTGGTAGGCGGCCTGGGCCGTGGTGGGGGCGCGATTCCGGAACGGATCGCTCTGCGAACCGCGGCCTGGGGCGGGCATGGCGGCCATATCGCCCAGCACAAACACGTTGTGATGATCTGCCAGCTGTAGGGTGGGGCGCACCGGGCACTGGCCGAAGGGAGTGGGCTTGAGTTCGGCGCTACCGAGCCACGATCGCGGCACCGTGCCCACCGTCCAGAGGGTTAAATTGGCCTGGCAGCGGCGGGTTTGGCCCTCGTAGCCAAAGGTGAGTCCGCTGGCATCGACTGCCTCAATGGCGGCATCTAGATACACCTCTACCCCCCGCTGGGCCAAGGCGCGCGCCGCCGCCCGCTGGATGGGCTGAGGATAGGATCGCAGAATTTCTCCCCGGCGGTCTACCACGGTGATCTGGCCCCGACTGCCGAGGCGATCGCTCAGTTTGCAGGCCAGCTCGACGCCGCTGGGGCCAGCCCCGGCCACCACCACCTGCACCTTGGGCAAGTGGTCGAGGTCTGCTAGCCGCCGCTCTAGCTGCTCGGCATCGGCCAGGGTGTTGAAGGGCAACGCGTGGGTCTGGCTACCGGGTGTGGCAGGGGGGCGCATTTGGCTGCCCAAGGCCACCACCAGATAGTCGTAGGTAAGGGGTTCCCCGTGGCGCAGGGTGACGGTTTGCTGGGCTAAGTCAATGTGCTCAGCCCAGTCTTGGCGCAGGTCAACGGCGGTGTGCTTGAGCAAATCTTGGTAGGCGGGGGCGATTTCCCAGGGGGCCAGCTCCCGGGTGAGCAGCTCGTAGAGCAGGGGGGTAAAGTTGAAGCGATCGCGCGGCTCCACCAGAGTAATGTGCACCTGGGCAGATTTCTTCAGCCGCTGGTGCAGCGACAGCGCGCAGTAAAGCCCGCCAAAACCACCGCCCAAAATACAGACCCGCACAGCGCCTGGGGACGGCGCAGGCGCTGGGGCAACAGGGCTAGAACGCTTTGAAAACATAGGGGAAGAGTGCGGGGAGCTGTGCCAATGGTGCCCAGGTTACTGCACAATAGCGCTAGATTGCCTGGCCGAGATCGCCCTTTGTCTTAACCCCATGCTCGAGCTCTATCAGGGGCCGCAGCGGCTTCAACCACCCGCTATTGACCTCTGGCTACTGTCTACCGAGAACGTTGCCGCCGCAGATTTAGCCGTGCTTAAAGCCTGCCTCGGGCTAGGAGAACAAGAGCAGCTACAGCACCTGCGATTGGCCCAGGCCCAACGGCAGCTGATCACCAGTCGAGGCTGCCTGCGCCACCTGCTCAGCCGATACATCGATCAGCCCCCAGAGTCTCTCAGCTTTAGCTATGGCCCGCGCGGCAAGCCCGCGCTAGATCTAACCAGCCATGGGAAGCACCAGGCTTTGCAGTTCAACCTGTCCCACAGTGGGGAGCGACTGCTGGTGGCGGTGAGTGGGGCCGACAGCGTGAGGGCGATCGGGGTTGATCTAGAGGTGCTGCGCCCCGTCACCCATCTGCCGGGGCTGTGTCGCCGCTACCTCACCCCTACCGAAGCTGCCCAGGTGCTGAGCCAGCCAAACTCCCAGGTCGATCAACAGTTTTTGCACTACTGGACGGGTAAAGAAGCCTGCTTCAAGGCCCTGGGCCTGGGCATTGCCGACTCAATGCAGAGCCTAGAGTTGGCTTTAAACTACCCAGAACTGACCCCAAATCCGACTTCAGTGGGGGTGATGACCCTTGGCGATCTAGAGCACCCAGGGCAGCTTTACCAGTGGCAGCCAGAGCCGGGGTATGTGGGGGCGATCGCAGTCCAGCTTGCCCCCCAGCTCACCCCCGACTTTCGCCTTTACCAAACTACTTCCGCTGCGCTCATTGGCGATCGGCGGGGCTGCCCGGCAAACGCCACCATGGGGTGAAATAGCTACACTGAAAGCACAGGCAAACGCCCCAACGCAGAAGTCAGCCCGATGTCACCTGAACTGCAAGCCAGCCAAAAAAATCTCTACGACGCAGACTTTGTACGCTGGATTGAGACCACCGTTGCTCACCTGCGCAATCAAAACTATACCTCTGTAGACTGGGCCAACCTGATCGAAGAAATTGAGGACATGTCTAGACGGGAGAGGAAAAGCTTAAAAAGCAATCTCGTCGTCACTCTGCTGCATTTGCTCAAATGGCAATACCAGCCGAAAAATCGCAGCGGCAGCTGGAAAGGCAGCATTCGAGAACATCGCAGGCGGATTGCCGATGATTTGAAAGATTCACCCAGCCTCAGCCCCTACTTGGAAGAAATATTTACAGAATGCTACGCCAATGCCCGTGAGCAAGCCGCCGATGAAACAGGTTTGCCCCTGGAGCAGTTTCCTCTCACCAGTCCATACACCTTGGGGCAGGTTTTGAATGCTGACTATTTGCCAGACTGAGCCGAGGTGGGGGCATCCCTCGGGCCGGTGTGCCTAGGGATGGAACCTGCCCAGGCAGTAGTGAGTCACCATAAATTTGTCACCATAAATATGACTGGGCCACAACGGCTTTCGCCAGCCAGTCAGATTCTTCTGAAACTCTGCCCTTGTTTGCGGCTGGTCGGGCGCTACTGTAGGGGTTCGGTATGCTAGTGACCGCGTTGTTTAAGATTGCCTGCACTCAAAATCTACCGTTAAAATCTGCCCTTAAATATTGACTGTTTTTGCCCATGGCTATGCCTGTCTCTGCCAATTTTCAGCCTGATTCTAAACCGTTGGGGGGCCGCTATCGGCTGATTCAGCCGTTGGGGTCAGGGGGCTTTGGACAGACCTTTAGCGCCCAAGATTTGCACCTGCCGGGGCACCCGCTGTGCGTGGTGAAGCAGCTCAAGCCCCAGGTCACCACTGCTGAAGAATTACAGACAGCGCGGCGGCTGTTTGATACCGAGGCCCAGACCCTTGCCAAGCTGGGGGCACACCCGCAGATTCCGGGGCTGCTGGCCCACTTTGAAGAAGACCAAGAGTTTTACCTGGCCCAGGAGTTTATCCAGGGTCATTCTCTCGCGGATGAGCTGGGCGCTCCCTGGAGCGAAGCCCAGGTGGTTGCGTTTTTGGGCGATTTGCTAGGAGTTTTGGCCTTTGTGCACCACCACGGCGTCATCCACCGCGACATTAAACCCTCTAACCTAATTCGTCGCGCGGGCGACAACCGCATCGTGCTGATCGATTTTGGCGCGGTCAAGCAGGTCAGCACCCAGGCCACCGCCCTGCGCTCTGGCCTCAGCCACACCATCTCCATTGGCACCCAGGGGTACATGCCCAGTGAACAGGTGTCTGGGCGGCCCCAGTTCAGCAGCGATATCTATGGCGTCGGCATTTTGGGCATTCAGGCCTTGACGGGCTACCCGCCGACCGAGCTGCACCCCGACCCCCACAACAGCGAACTCGATTGGCAGCACTATGCTCCCCAGGCGCATCCGGCGCTGCTGGAGGTGTTGGACACTATGGTGCGCTACGACTTTCGCACCCGCTACACCACCGCGACTGAGGCTTTGGCGGCGCTAAGACGTTTGCCGCCAAAGCTGAGTCGGTACGTGCCGGGGGCGATCGCATCCCCCGGCCAGTCTCCCCAAACTCAGGCAAACCCAACGGTAGCGGTGGGTCGTCGTCGCAGCAGAACTCAGCTCACAGCCCCCCAGACTCTCCCCCAGGCTCCAGCCCGGCGGCGAGAAAAGTCGTCGTCGCCCGCTCTCTGGCTGCCGCTGGCGGCAGGAGTTGCGGTGGCGATCACCGCCCTCCTCGGCTGGCAGATGTGGCGCTGGGCCGCTGCCCCCGATGCCGAAACCCCGCCCATAGCAACGACGCCTGCGGATGAAGCTCCCACCGACGCTGAGCCTCAACCGGAAGCGGCAACCCTACCCCCTGAAGACACGGCTGAATCCCCTGCCGTCGAGCCTGCGGCACCGGCTGCCCCAGAGCCAGAAGTTACATCCCCAGACCCCGTTGTCGAGGCTGATGCCCCAGCGCCCGCCCCAGGAACCAGGGTCGAGCTGACCCCGGAGGCGGCCCAAGCAACGGTCAGCGCTCTCTATGGCCACGTGTCTAATCAAGCTTGGGATGCGGCGCGATCGCAGTTTGGCGGCTCCCTAGCCCAGCAGTTTGACCCCAGCTTTTTTGCCCAATTTGATCGCGTCTCGGTCGAGAATCTGCGGGTGACCAACCAGACTGCCGACACCGTCGAGTTTGTGGGCGAGAACACCTACGTTTACCCCGACGGCTCCACCCAGCGAGAGCAACGCACCTTCACGGTGCAGATCAGCGATGGCCAGCCCCGCATCGTCGCCTCGAGCTTTAGAGGGGTGTTGCAGTCTCGGTAGCACCATGGCTGATTTGCTTCGTCGGAATGTTTGTCAAATGCAGGGAACAGAGCTATTGGTCTGCGAAGCCAAGGGTGACAGGTTTAAGGTGTACGGTTCATGGTTTAAGGCAGACCGTGAACCGTACATCTCAAACCCTGAACCGCGTAAACTAGCCACTATCACAATCGCTTGGTGGAGTCTTAGGTGAGCCGTGAGCGAGATATATTCAGCTGATTTTAGTGATTGGACTCGCCAAACCGCCCAGCTGCTGCGAGAGCGGCGCTGGCACGAAATCGACCTGGCAAATTTGATCGACGAGGTGGAAGACTTGGGTAAGAGCGAGCGACGGGCGATCGCCAGTCAACTCACCCGCCTGTTGCTACACCTGCTCAAATGGCAATATCAGCCCCAGCGCCGCTCCGATAGCTGGCTCGACTCGATCACCGACGCCCGCACCCAGATTGATTTAGCCATCCAAGACAGCCTCAGCCTCAAGGGCTACCCGGCGGAGCAGCTCGAAGACAGCTATCGCCGAGCCCGTCGTCAGGCCGCGACCCAAACCAAGCTAGAGATTTCAACATTTCCAGAGACCTGCCAACATGCCATAGACCTGGTCTTAGCCGAAGACTGGCTTCCTCAAGGCTAATCATTGCCTGACTGAAAATCGCGGTAGAGCTTGCTGAGCAGCAGGCTATGCCTGCCCTATGCTTACAGCCATTCGATACGGCTAAATCCTCAAGATTTGCCGTAGGCTGGATGAATCGACTTTTGTATCGCAACTAACTTTTTAGACAATTATGCTTAAAACAACCTTTCGTTGTTCGGCCCTACTATGCCTGGGGCTAACCCTGCTGCTGACGACAGCAGCCTGTACCCGCACGCCAGACGCCGCCGATGTCAACGGCACAGACCCCATGGCCGACCCCATCGACCCCGTCCCTGGTGACCAGGTTGAAGATACTGAGTCGCTCTTAGCCCTCTCGGGCGAAGGGCTTCAGCTGGTGGGCGATCAGACTGGTTCCACCGCGACCCTCGAATTTGGCAACGAAATGGATTTGGTCGAAGATGCCGTCACCAGCCTTTTGGGCGCTCCTTTAGAATCGGGTGACAACGAAGAATGTGGAGCAGGCCCGCAGACCATCACCCAATGGCCCAGGGGTCTAGTGCTGCACGCGGCTGGCGGTGAGTTTATCGGTTGGTCAGTCAGCCCCGATACCGATGCCACCCTAACCACCATGGCCGGGGTAGGCATTGACTCTACCCGCAGTGAATTAGAGTCCGTCTACACCGTTGAGGTGGTTGAGAGTTCCCTAGGTACGGAGTTTTCCACGGGTGACCTGTTTGGGATTCTGAACTCCACTGCACCCGATGCCATGATCGAATATCTCTGGGCTGGGACGGTCTGCAATTTTCGTTAAGCGATTACCGCTGCACGGGAATCTGTACGTCGCTGCGCTTGAGGGCATCGGGCAAGAACGGCCCATCGTAGAAAAACCGCCGGGGCGGGCCAACCACCGTATAGTCGGGGTGCGCTGCTAGCCACGTCTGGAGCCGCTGGATGCTGGCCTGGTAGGTCTCCAGGTTGTAGCGGCCTCGGGTGCCAATGCTCACCACTAGCATCGGCGGAATGTCTTCGATTTGAATATCTTGGGCAACCTCCTGGGGGACGATATCTAAACTGCGGTAGAGAAACGAGACGGTGGCGTCGCCCTCTGAGGCGGCGCTGCCCGCCAAAGTGGTTGCCGGGTAGCGCGTCTCGACCGGGGCAGTCATCGAAATATCGTTGCTGCTGATGTGGCGAAACAGCGGGCTAAAGCCTCGGGAAGGAGCCGAGTCGAGATTGCCGGGGGTTTGCACGGTAGCGGCTCGATACTCGGGGTATTGCTTGATTTCAATCTCTCCATCGGGGCTGGGGGGCGGAAAGCCCTCGGGCAGCGGGGCCGAAGCGGCGCTGTAGGCACCCACTAAGAGTGCGCCTGTGGCTGCGATCGCAACCACTACCCCAATCACCAACCAGCTCTGATTAAATTTCATACCCAAGCATCTCGCATACTACCCTCAGTCTAACGATCCTGCCGTTGGACATAACCGACAAAAAAGCCGCCCTGAGTCAGGACGGCTTTTTTGCTAATTATCCCGGCCTCCCTCGGGAGGCCTAGGCGTTATTTAGTAGTCGAAGTCGCCGCCCATGCCAGCGCCAGCGGGAGCGCCTTCCTTAGGTTCGGGCAAATCGACCACGATGCACTCGGTGGTCAGCACCATGCCAGCGATGGAGGCTGCGTTCTGTAGGGCAGAGCGGGTCACCTTAGCGGGGTCAACGATACCGGCGTCAAACATATCGACAAACTCACCGTTGGCGGCGTTATAGCCGACGTTGAAGTCCTTCTCTTTGACGCGCTCGGCGATCACGGCACCGTTTTGGCCAGCGTTCTGAGCGATGCGCATCAGGGGCGCAGCCAGGGCGCGGGCGACGATCGCAGCACCAGTGTGCTCTTCTCCGGTGAGGTTAGCCTCAAGCCAGGTGTTGAGGTCGGGCACCAGGTGAGCCAGGGTGGTACCACCGCCGGGGACGATGCCCTCTTCAACGGCAGCCTTGGTGGCGTTGATGGCGTCTTCGAGGCGCAGCTTGCGGTCTTTCATCTCGGTCTCGGTGGCGGCACCGACCTTGATTACGGCCACACCGCCAGAGAGCTTAGCCAGGCGCTCTTGCAGCTTCTCTTTGTCGTAGGTCGACTCGGTTTCGTCGATCTGACGGCGGATCTGCTCGCAGCGGGCCTTGACATCCTTCTCGTTGCCTTCGGCGACGATGGTGGTGGTGTCTTTGGTGATGGTGAGGCGACGGGCAGTACCCAGCATGTCAAGCTTGGTGTTGTCGAGCTTGAGGCCGGTGTCTTCGCTGATCACCTGGCCGCCAGTCAGCACGGCGATGTCTTCGAGCATGGCCTTACGGCGATCGCCAAACCCAGGCGCTTTCACAGCGGCCACGTTCAGCACACCGCGCAGACGGTTGACCACGAGGGTGGCCAGAGCTTCTTTCTCGATGTCTTCGGCGATGATGATCAGCGGGCGACCGGAGCGAGCGACTTGCTCAAGCACGGGCACCAGATCCTGCACCAGGGCAATCTTCTTGTCGGTGATCAAGATGTAAGGCTCATCGAGCACCGCTTCCATGCGCTCGGTGTCGGTGACGAAGTAGGGGGAGACATAGCCCTTGTCAAAGCGCATGCCCTCGGTGACCTCCAGCTCGGTGGTCATCGACTTGCCTTCTTCCAGGGAAATGACGCCTTCGCGGCCCACTTTCTCCATGGCTTCGGCGATCATGGCGCCCACTTCTTCGTCGTTACCGGCGGAGATGGAACCCACCTGAGCGATGGACTTAGAATCGCCGACGGGGCGGGCGTGCTCAGCAATTTTCTCGACCAGGTACACGGTGGCTTTGTCGATGCCGCGCTTCAGAGAAATCGCGTTAGCACCAGCAGCGACGTTGCGCAGACCTTCTTTGACGATCGCGTGGGCCAGCACGGTAGCGGTGGTGGTACCGTCGCCAGCGGCGTCGTTGGTCTTAGAAGCGGCCTGACGAATCAGGGCAACGCCGGTGTTCTCGATGTTGTCTTCTAGCTCAATTTCTTTGGCGATGGTGACGCCGTCATTGACGATTTGGGGTGCGCCAAATTTCTTTTCGAGCACCACATTACGGCCTTTGGGGCCAAGGGTAACGGCCACGGCCTCCGTCAGAATGTCCATACCCCTTTCGAGGGCGCGACGGGCGTTTTCGTTGTAGACAATGCGCTTAGCCATAGAATCAAATTTCTCCAAAAGAAGAATAGAAAT
Source organism: Shackletoniella antarctica (assembly GCA_003241845.1). Classification (GTDB taxonomy): domain Bacteria; phylum Cyanobacteriota; class Cyanobacteriia; order Phormidesmidales; family Phormidesmidaceae; genus Nodosilinea; species Nodosilinea antarctica. The sequence continues at coordinate 8,825 of QBMN01000115.1, forward strand.
GAACGTGAAAATGTCGGTCAGAGGGACGAGCTAGGGAAGCCAGTTAAAGAGCAGGGGAGAGAAGACTTAAGCGCTCGGGTCGGCTGGGTGAAGCGGTGGCGGAACCCAACAAAACCGAGCCTGGATGATGGTGGGCATGGCCCGCCGATCCAAAGTCCCAAATCTAAAATCCCAAGCTGATTTAGCCAAGCACGGCGAGAATGTCTTTCTCAGACAGCAGCACGAACTCGTCGCCGCCCAGCTTGATGTCGGTACCGGCGTACTTGGAGTAGAGCACCTTGTCGCCGATCTTGACTTCGAGGGCCTGACGGGTGCCTTTGTCGTCGGTTTTGCCGGGGCCTACGGCGGTGATTTCGCCCACCTGAGGCTTTTCCTTGGCGGTGTCAGGGAGCAGAATGCCGCCAGCGGTGCTCTCTTCGGACGCACTTACTTTAATCAAAACTCGATCAGCTAGGGGCTTAACGCTAGATGCCGCCAAAGTGATAGCTGCCATACAATGCTTCTCCGGTTTTTCTATTAAGACAGCGCCTGGGGGATATATACTCTGCCCCGCTTAGACGCAATACGCAGGTTTTTCGGAACTTAGCACTCGCAAGCTCCGAGTGCTAATCTACGGCGCGAAGGGGGGCGATCGCAATGAACGCCTTTGTACGGGTTCCCGAACTGGGGGTAGGGAGTGGATGGGTAGGTGGGTGGATGGGTGGATGGGTAGGGGCAGATCCACGTGTCTACCCAGAATGGGTGTATGGGTGGTTCTGGGCAGACCCACGTGTCTGCCCAGAACGGGTAGGACATGACCTACACCCCTGGCGCGAGGGCCATCGGTATATTTAAACTATTGAGCGTTTTACGATGACCGTTTTCCCAAATCTCAAGGTGCTGCTGCCTATTCTCACCAGCTTTTTATTTGCCGGAAGTTTCATTGCGGGCAAATACACCACCGTAGAACTGGGGCCGCTGACCACATCTCTACTGCGCTACGTGATTGCGATGGGGGTATTGGGCCTGTTTATCTGCCGCAGCGATCGCCCTGCCAAAGCCCTCACCGTAGCCCGCGCCGACTGGGGGGCAATGGCGCTGCTGGGACTGTTTGGGGTGGTGGGATACCACTATTTTTTCTTTACCAGCCTGCGCTACACCGCCACGGCCAACACCGCCATTATCAACGCCTTTAACCCAGTGGTGACGGGGGTGATGGCGGCGCTGTTCATTGGCGAACGGCTGACCCGCCGCCAGTACGGCGGCATTGTAGTGGCGCTACTGGGGGTGCTGACCCTGCTGACTCGGGGAAACCTCACGACGCTGGTGAGGCTTGAACTCAACCGAGGCGATGGGCTGATGCTCTGCGCGGTGCTGTGCTGGGTGGTGTACTCGCTGATAATTAAACAACTCAGCCAGCGCTACTCGGGGTTGACCATTACCTTCTACGCCGCCGTGGCCGGGGTGGGGCAGCTGCTGGTGCTGGCCTCGGTTGAAGGCTGGTGGCGACAGTTGGCCACCCTGTCGCTGACATCGCTGCTGGCGATCATGTACATGGGCGTCGCCGCCTCCGGCGTTGCCTATTTATTGTTTAACCTCAGCATTCAGCGGGTGGGGCCAACCCGCACCGCCAGCACGGTCTACAGCCTGGTGCCGATCTTTGTGGCGGCGCTGGCGTGGATATTTTTTCGCGAGCCGCTGACGGCGTCGATGCTCGCTAGCATGGGGTTAATTTTGCTGGGCGTAAATGTGGTGCTCAGCAAGCCAAAGTCTTAACCGGTCATGTCTTAGATTCCTCAGCCTACCGGGAGACCCTATGCTGCTGACAGAGATCAACATTGCTATTCCCCACCTGGGCCAGATAAATTTCGGCCAGATAGATTTCGGGCAAATCTTGCGCGATCTCAAGGCGGTGGCTCCTCCTCAGGTAGAGTGCCCTCAAACCCTAGTGCCGAACTTTGACGGGCTGATCATTTTTGGTGACAGCCTCTCAGACCCCGGCAACCTGCTGGCGCTGACGGGCTTTTTCCCGCCACCACCTTACTCCCAAGGGCGGTTTTCTAACGGCGATATCTGGGCTGACTATCTGACCGATGAAATTGGTCTAGGGGCTGCCCAGGTGCAAAATTTTGCCGCAGGTGGGGCCAAGACGGGCCGAGGCAACGGTCTTAACCCGCTGGTTAGTCTGTTGACGGGCACAGAGGCCAGCCTGCCGGGTCTACTCGATCAGGTAGACGGCTACCTCGACGGCCTAGGGGAGAGCGCCGCCAATGCTGACAGCCTTTACGTGGTGTGGGCCGGGGGCAACGACCTGCTGAACCTGCCCAGCGACTCCGCTGCAATTCCCGATTTTTTGACCAGTGCAGTGCAGAATGTGGCCACCACCATTGCCAGCCTGGCCGAGCGGGGGGCCGACACATTTTTGGTGCCCACTCTGCCCAACCTGGGGCTAACGCCCCAGACCCGGCGCGACGGCACCAGCGAACAGGCAACGGCCCTGTCGCTGGCCTTTAACGCTGAGCTGGCAGAGACACTAATCGCCCTAGAGCAGAGTCCGCTGTTTGAGATCGACATTATCTCGGTCGATCTGTTTGAGCTGACGACGGCGATCGCCAGTGCCCCGGCGCAGTTTGGCTTTACTAACGTCACTGATCCGCTGATCGGCCAGGGTGGGCCAAACCTAAACAACCCCGGCTTTTTTTGGTGGGATCAGCTGCACCCCACAACCCAGACCCACGCCCTGCTAGCAGACGTATTTCAAACCAGCCTGGTTGAGGCGGGGTACTTAGTGCCTGGAAATAGCGTGATTCCAACGCTGGCAACCAGCGATTTCGCCCTGGCTGGAGTCGCTGCCCCAGAAGGCACCCTAGACAGCTACTGCACAGGTTGGCAGACCCCAACCGCAGACTCCCTCAGCCCACTTCAAGCTGCTTCATCGGCAGACTTGGCCTACCAGAGTTTTTAGGCAACCTAGTAGCTGTCTTCGCTGCCAGCGGTATGCAGGCCTAGGTCGTGGTTGGCCTGGTTGAGGCGGTCGGCGATCGCCCGTCGCACCGGGAGACTAATGCTGTCGTCGGCCAGCACCTTCTGGGCTTCTTCGCGGTAAAGCGCGCTTTGAACAGTGTTCACCTGTTCTAGCTGCTTTAGGTGCTCAAGTACGTCTTGGGGATTGGTCATGGGGACTGTCCTTAGGTATTACGGTGACCCGTTTGGCAAAAGCTGCTGGGCCAAGGAATGTCTTCATTGTCTTTGAGCGGCTGGATAACGGCCACCTCTCGGGTCGAAGCTTTACGCCCCGACAAGGTTTGTTGTGCTTCGCAACAGGATGTTGCCCGGATCACCAGCGAAGATTTACTGAACAGACTCATGGGGATCCATCAAATTGGCTACTCCTGATCAGGGTTTTGCCGGTAATGGGGCTGCATTTCAAGGGTCAATACTGAAGATTGCTGTCTCAATTGCCCACGCAGGCCATAGGCTGAAAGTATTCAAGGGGCACTGTTTTAGAGAAGGGGCAACCTATGGAGACTGCTGCCAATGGGGCGATCGCCGCAGCATATCTGATTATTCCGCTGACGCTGCTGCCGCTGCTGCTCACCGCCAAGCGCGAGATCTGGCTCAACCTGCTGTTGATGATTGCGTTTGTCTTTAGCTGCGGCGTCGGTCACACCCTCAGCGCCATGCACCTGTACAGCACCCCCTGGCACTGGGTCACCGCCGGGGTGTCGTGGGCGGCAGTAATCGTGCTGCTGAGCAGCCGCAATCGGTTGCGCTACCTGGGCGAAACCTTTCATCTGCTAGAGGCCACCTGGGAGCATGCCCTCACCGGCAACTTGCTGTGCGAACGCAGCGGCGACGACCTGACGATGCTCAAGCTCAACCCCGCCGCTATGACCATGACCAAAAACCTTTTGCAGCCGGGCGATCGCCTCTGCGAAAAAATGCCCATTCACCGTCAGCAGGTCTACCCGTACCAGGTTCCCTTGGTTGACCTCTACTTAGAGGCGCTTGAGTCGGGCGAACCCAAACGGCTTGAGTACCAGTACAAGGGCGAAGTCTATGGCTGGTACATGACCCTGGTCACGCCCCTATCACCCCAGCTGCTCTACATAACCTTTACCGAAATCAGTGGCGTTATCCACGATCCGCTCACCGGGCTCTACAACCGCCGAATTTTAGACATGAAGCTCGAAGCTTGGGAAGCCTGTCTATTTCTAGATTTAGATCGCTTTAAGCTGATCAATGACCAGCGGGGACACCTGCTGGGGGATGACCTGCTCAAGGCGGTGGCCACGGTGCTCCAAGACCACGCCCAGATCCACAATGGCCTAGCCGTACGCAACGGTGGCGATGAGTTTTTGCTGCTGCTGCCCGCCCTCAACCCTAACTCCCCCGCGCCCGACCCAACCCCGGCCATCATCGCCGCCAGCGTTCTCGAAGACATTTTGGCCATTGAAATCGAAGGGGCCACCGTGAGTACCTCCATTGGCGTCGCCAGCGGCACCATTGAGGCTTTTGAGGAAGACACCCAGATTAACCGACTGCTCTAGGCGGCTGAGACCGCCCTGCGAGAGGCCAAACTCAATCGCCGCTTCAACCTGCCCCAGCACCGTATCCAGGAGTGGAACAGCGACCTGGCCCGGCGGCGGCTGCGCCAGATTACCCTTGAGGCCTACCTAGAGCAACGCAGCAGCGAAGCCGAGTTTTGGCTCGCTTACCAGCCGATCTGCAACATGACAACCGGTGCCATTGTCGGAGCCGAAGCCCTGATCCGGTGGGATTCTGCCCGGCTGGGGCGGGTTTCGCCCTCAGAGTTTATTCCGGTGGCCGAAGCGACAGGGTTGGTGCACCGCATCAGCGACTGGGTGCTCTGCCACGCCCTAGAGCAGTTGGCCCAATGGCAGGAAATAGCCCCCCAGTTCACCCTGTCTATCAACATCAGCCCGCTAGAACTTGAAGACGACGACTTTTTAGACCGCATCATGCAGCGGGTCGCCGGGGCGGGCATTGCCAGCAACCACTTCGGCATCGAGATTACTGAGCGGGGTATCTACAGCAATTTAGAGCGCTACCTGCAAAGCCTGCAAGGGCTGCGGGATATGTCGCTGCGACTCAAGGTCGATGACTTTGGCACCGGGCAGTCGGGGCTGGCCCAGCTGTTGCAGTTTCGCTTCGATGAGGTCAAGGTTGATCGCTATTTCATCCCGACCAATGCCCAAGATCTAGAGAAAATGGCAATTTGTCGGGCGATCGCGACCCTATCGGAGGGCATCAACTTTAGCCTGGTGGCCGAAGGCATCGAGCAGGCCATCCAGCGCGACCTCATGCTGAGTCTGAACTATAACTACGGCCAGGGTTATCTATTTTCTCGGCCTATGACGCCCCAGAGTTTGACAACGCTGCTGGAGGAGGGGACTTGTTTGTCGCCGCAGTGAGACGGTGGGGAGTGAGGGGCGGGAAGAAAGGGGAGCTTGGGGAGAGCGAAACGGTATCTTTCAATACAAAATATTGCTTTTTGGCCTAGCCCATTCCCCTTGGCGGAACCATGAATGTATCGGCAACGATTGCCGCCGCTTCCACATTCCCTTTGCTCTGGTGTTAGTCTATGGCCACTTCAATTTTGTCTGACGCCAACCGTCGTCTAGAGCGGGCGCTCAAATACGTTTCTATTTCCGAAGATGCCTCCGAACGGCTGCGCTATCCCAAGGCCAGCCTCACCGTATCTATCCCAGTCCGCATGGATAATGGCGCTCTAAGGGTCTTTCAGGGCTATCGAGTGCGCTACGACGACACCCGTGGCCCCACCAAGGGGGGCATTCGGTTTCACCCCGATGTCACCCTCGACGAGGTGCAGTCTCTCGCCTTTTGGATGACGTTTAAGTGCGCCGCGCTCAACCTGCCCCTAGGCGGAGCCAAGGGCGGCGTGACCGTTAACCCCAAGGAACTGTCGAAGTTTGAGCTAGAGCGACTGAGCCGGGGCTATATCGATGCGATCGCCAACTTTATCGGCCCCGATGTCGACATCCCCGCCCCCGACGTCTACACCAATCCCATGATCATGGGCTGGATGATGGACCAGTACAGCATCATTCGCCGCAAGCTTAGCCCGGCGGTAATCACCGGCAAACCCCTGAGCATGGGCGGCAGCCAGGGCCGCGACACCGCCACGGGCACCGGCGCGTTTTACGTGCTGCAGGCGATGATGGCCAAGTTTGGTCGCGCTCCTCAAAACACTACCGTAGCGGTGCAGGGGTTTGGCAACGCGGGCAGTGTCATCGCCCGACTGCTGTTTGACGCCGGGTACAAAATTGTGGCTGTCAGCGATTCCCAGGGCGGGGTATATTCGCCCTCAGGGCTAGATATCCCCAGCATTCAGCAGTTCAAGACCTCGACCCGCAGCCTCAAGGCGGTGTACTGCGAGGGCACCGTGTGCAGCGTCGTCAACGACCACTCTATTCTGACCAACGAAGAACTGCTGGCATTGGACGTGGATATTTTGATTCCGGCGGCGCTGGAGAACCAGATCACCGCCGAGAATGCCGACGCCATTCAGGCCCGCTATATCTTTGAGGTGGCCAATGGCCCCATCACCTCCGAAGCCGACGACATTTTGTCGGCCAAGGGCATTTACGTCTTCCCCGATATTTTGGTCAACGCGGGCGGGGTGACGGTGAGCTACTTCGAGTGGGTGCAAAACCGCAGCGGCCTCTACTGGTCGGTGGAGGATGTCAACAACCGCCTCAAGTCAATGATGGTGACCGAGGCCGAAAGCATCTGGAAGCTTGCCCAAGATCTCGACATTCGCCCCCGCACCGCCGCCTATGTGCACGCCCTAGAGCGCCTGGGCGAAGCCCTCAACGCCAAGGGCACCCGCGACTACTACGTCAGCGGCATCTAGGGGATTGGGGATTGGGG
>QBMN01000116.1 GCA_003241845.1 Shackletoniella antarctica
GGGCTGAGCAGCGACCGGGGCACGCGTGGCCGGGGCCCTAGTTGCAGGAGCCGCCTGGCGGGGGGCAGACGCAGCACTGGATGTGTTGCCCGCTGCCCCTGGAGCGGAGACAATTTCAGCCCGCAGCACCCCTGCATTAACTCTGCTGCCTGCGGCCGTTGGCACCCCTGGTCGACTGCCGGGGGGCACCTGTTCGCCCAAGGGCAGGCCCGCTTGCACCTGAGCCTGCACAGGTGTGCTCTGTCCTGCCGAGGGGGCATTGGCCGAGGGCAGGTTACTGATGTTGCTTAAGTCGAGAGACATGAACTCTTTTTCTGACAGGTCTGGCCCCATGGGCTTAAACCCAGCGTCAGACTGACCACCCACACCGTCTAACGCAACGGCATCATCGGCGGCCCCCTCAGTGGGCTGCCCTCTCAGTCGGCGGGCCAGGGGGCTATCGGTGAGGTGTTGCACGGCCTGGGGAGACATCACCAGGTAGCCAAAGCCAGCGCTGCCGACCAGCAGCAGCAGCAGCGACCCCATACCCAGGGGGGTGGCTAGCTGCCGGGCCAGGGAAGGGGTGTAAGCTTCAGCCTGGCGGCGTGACTGGGGGGGCACGCTACCCAGCAGAGCTTCGGTACTTTCGAGATAGTCTTCGGGGGCCTGGCGATAGGTGGTCAGGGTGCCGCCGTGGCTGAGGCGCACCTGGTTAACGGTGGCCTTGGGCGGGTAGGCCTGGCTGTTAGGCACTGATGCCTGCCCTAGGATCTCTTGCAGACGGGCATTGGGGAGCGGAGCTGCCGCTGCCACCGCCGTAGACGTGGCAGCAGTCTTGAGGGCAATCAGATCCAGCGATTTGCGGTTTTGCCGCAGTTGTAAACGCGCCGGGGTCGCAGGCACAGTCGCATTTCCCGACCGATTTTGACGATAGCGGTGCAGTTCGTCATCCAGGTTGAGGTTAAGACTTTCTACCGCCCGTTGCAGGCGTAGGTTTGACTCACCTGAGGGGGCAAAACTCTCAGGCCTGGTGGATAGACCAGAGGGCAACTGCGGCATGGTTCTCATCTCCCTGGATGTAGCACTGATTAATACTACTGATTTCTCTAAAGTTGGCAACTAAATTCGGGGGTAAATCAGTCACAAAACGCTAAATGTAGCGAAAGGTAACCCACAAATGTGGACTGCACCCAGCTTTCTTGCCCCAGCTTTCCACTGTTTTGAGGGGCATAGCGGAGGGTGAAATGCTCCGACGACTTCAGAGGCTGTGATCCAGAGGCTGTGATCGGGTTCTCTAAGCCTAGAAAAGGGTGCAGCAAAAAAAATATTATGGGCAATCTAGCGGGCTGGGTGGGGGCTGGCGCTTACTGCGCTGGGCTGTTGATGGTTAGTTTTGTGGTGCGCCACCTGGGGCTAGGCCTTTGGGCGGGGGCGGCGATCGCCGCCCTGATCTCCCTCGGGGCCGCCGGTCTAGCCGCCGGGGTGCTGCCTCGATATTGGCGGCGCGGGCCAGGGGCATCTCTATGGTTGATTGCCGGGGCTATAGGCGTTTTTGCCGCCCTCAACTACGGTCTGCGCTATCCGGCTCCAGGGGTATCGGACATCAGTCGCCTGCTGGAACAGGGCGATACCGCCGGAGCGCAGCAAATTGTGGGGGGCACCGTGCAAGAGCTGCCTCGGGTCACTCGCAATGACCGGGGGCAGCTGTGGCTCAAGGTTGACCGAGTGCGGCGGCTCGATGCCCAGGGAAATGCTTTCGGCATCTCTGAATCTCGCCAGGGGCGACTCTATGTCACCCTGCCCACCGATCAGAGCGAGGGGCTGTATCCGGGCCAAAAAGTAGAGGTGCAGGGCAAGCTCTACGCGCCAGCGCTACCCAAGAACCCCAACGCCTTTAACTTTCGCGGCTACCTGGCCAGCCAGCGCTGCTTTGCCGGGTTCACAGGCGAGAAAGTGATGCCTGAAAAAGGACAGTCGCCGCCCCGATGGGCGCTGTGGCAGCTCAGGGTACGCATTGCTAGGGCGCATGAGGCCAGGTTGGACACCCCCGAGGGGCCGCTGGTGAGTGCCATGGCCCTGGGTCGCAAGGCAGTGAACGTGCCCTACGACATTCAAGATGCGTTTGTGCAGGCGGGCATGGCTCACACCCTGGCGGCCAGCGGGTTTCATGTGTCGCTGGTGCTGGGGGTGGTGCTGGCGATCATGGGGCACCGGGCGGTTTCAGAGCGTTTTTCTAACCCCGTCAAAGCCAAGGTGATAGCTGGAGGCATGGCTCTGGTGGTGTACGTGCTGATCACCGGGGGGCAGCCCAGCGTTATGCGCGCCGCTGTTATGGGGGCAGCGGTTCTAACCGGCCTATTGTTAGAACGCAGCGTGAAACCTCTAGGCTGTCTGCTGCTGGCGGTGACGCTGCTGCTGCTGCTGCACCCCGACTGGATTGACGACATTGGCTTTCGCCTCAGCGTGATGGCCACCCTGGGCCTAATGGTGGCGGTAAAACCGATCGCAGACCAGCTAGAGTGGCTGCCGACTACCCTGGCCGCCGTCGCCGCCGTGCCCCTAGCGGCCTACCTGTGGACGATTCCGCTATCGCTCTACTATTTCAACACCCTGACCACCTACAGCATTTTGCTCAACATGGTGACGACGCCCCTGGTGATGGCGATCAGCCTGGGGGGCATGGTCAGTGGGGCGATCGCGGTGGTGTGGCCCTGGCTGGGGGCGCAGGTAGCCTGGTTGCTGTGGCTGCCCGCCCATCTGCTGATTGCCCTGGTGCAGTGGGCGGTGAGCCTGCCCGGCAGCGCCCTGGCGACGGGTCACATTGGGCTGGGGCAAATGTTTGGCCTCTACGGCCTCTATGGCCTCTGGGGTTGGGGGCCAGCCCGTCGACGCGGGCTGGTGGCGCTGCTGATCGCGCTGGTGGCCCTGGGGCCGCTGCTATATCGGGGGGCAACGCTGTCGCAGGTGACGGTGCTGGCGGCGGGGCAGGATGCAGTGATGGTGGTGCAGGACGGCAGGTCGCCCCTAGTCATCAACAGCGGCACCGACAAGACGGCCTTCTACACCGTGGTGCCCTTTTTGCGCCAGGCGGGCATTAACCGGCTCACCGGGGCCATCCACGGCGACGACAGCGACGGTGAGAACTGGCGCACCATTGACGAGAAGGCCCCGATTCGCAACTTTTATCGACCCAATTCGGCCCTCGCCCTCGCCCTAGGCCAGCCCCACTTACTCACCCCAGGCAGCATTCAAACGATTGGCCGCCAGCAGGTGGAATATTTGCAGGACGGCGAGCGGGGGCTGCGGCTTACGCTGGGAAATAGTCAACGCTGGCTGCTGCTGCCCAGGCTTTCTCCCGACCGGCAAATTCCCTGGATGCTGTCTCACCCGGGATTGCAGAGCGACGTGCTTTGGTGGCACGGGGAAGAACTGATGGAAGAGGTTGTGGCGAAGCTGAGACCAAAGGTAGCGATCGCCTCTGGCTCCAGTATCCACCCTGCCACTGAGGCCATGCTGTTGCAGCATGGCGTAAAAGAAATATTTTGCACCGAGCGCGATGGGGCCATCACCTGGAGCCCGCACCGGGGCTACCAAGCCTATCTGGCCACTCGGCCCCGCCCCATAGCCGCCCTAGAATAGAGTTCAGCCCCAACCCTACTGCACTAACAAGTTGAGCTGGTAGTTGATGCGGCCGGTGCCGCCGGTCTGCTGCTGCACCACCGTATTGGGGCCGTTGAAGGCGATCGCCACCGAAGCCGAAGCCGGCGAATAGCTACCCACAATAGTGACCCTAGTAATCGACTCGTTCAGGTAGGGGCTGATGTCGACAAATTCTGAATTGTTGCTCAGGGGCACTCGAGTGTGGTCATCGATCTCGATATAGCCCTGAAGGGTCGCCTCAGCGGGTACGCTCACCGACAGCAGATGAGGCTCGTCTAAATTGGCTCTCTCTAGGCTGATGGTATTGGTTTGTCGCTGGTACGAGTCCATGACATCTTTTGCACTGGCCTGAGACAAAATAGCGCTGAGAGCCTGATAGGCGACCCCAAACGACTGATTACCGTTGGCTGAGGATGGCCCCACCGCCGCCGTAACCGCGACTAAAATCAACAGAGCAACCCCAAGGGCTGACGGATGGTTCATGACTGTGACATTTCCAGGAAAAGGGCGAAGGCCGCCCCCAGACTTATCGTTGCCCCCAGTCAGGCCGTTGCCCCTGGTAAGGAGACCCCAGGGCGCTGACATCAGCACCATAGTGCCGCAGACATCACCGACCTGACGATAACCCAGGGCGACCCATATAAACCTGGCTCTATAGGACATCGCCTAGAGCCAGCAAGTTCCCTGGGGAGGGTCTAACACCGCAAATGCTCGGCGGGGCTTTAGGCAGTGAGGAACTATAGCGCTACAACACCCTTTTGATAGGCTTGTTCTGCCTCTACCATCATGCGCGCTACGTCTGGCATCTGGTAAGCCGCCTGCCAGCCGAGGCGGTCTTTAGCCTTAGTGGGGTTGCCCTGCCCCTTCATAATTTCTGAGGGGCGCAGCAAACTCTCATCAGTCTCCACATGGTCGCGCCAGTCTAGCCCCAGGGTGGCAAATATGGCCTCGATGAAGTCTTCTAGCTGGTAGGAAGCTCCGGTGGCAATCACGTAGTCGTCTGGAACAGCCTGTTGCAGCATTAGCCACATGGCCTCGACGTATTCAGGTGCCCATCCCCAGTCTCTAGCCACCCCTATATTGCCCAGCCGCAGCTTTTCAGTGCCTCCTGCGGCTATTGAAACGGCTGCTTTGACAATTTTTCGGGTCACAAACCGCTCAGGGCGCAGCGGCGACTCATGGTTGAATAGAATGCCAGAGCAGCAGAATATCCCGTAGGCTTCTCGGTAGTTGGCCACTTCCCAGAAAGCCGTTGCCTTGGCCACGCCGTAGGGGCTGCGGGGCCGAAACGGCGTCATTTCATCGGCAGCCTCGCCGTGGGTGTTGCCAAAGCACTCGCTGGAGCCAGCGTTGTAGAACCGCATCGGCTGGTTTAAGAAGCGGATTGCTTCTAGCAGGTTCAGGGTGCCTGTGGCAATGCTTTCTAGGGTTTCGACCGGTTGATCAAACGATAGACCCACCGAACTCTGCCCCGCCAGGTTGTAGATTTCGTCGGGCTGGATCTTGGTTAGGGTCTGCAAGACACTGCGAAAGTCTCCCAGGGCCATGGACTCGAGCTTGACCTGGTCGCGGATGCCTAGGGTCACCAGATTCTTAAAGGAGGAGACTTGGGCATCGCGCGAGGTGCCGCATACCGCATAGCCTTTTTGCAGCAAAAGCCTGGCCAGGTAGGCCCCATCTTGCCCTGAAATGCCGCAAATAACTGCTGTTTTCATACGCGCTGATTTTCCTGGCTAAATTTTCTTTGCTCAGATTGCGTCAGGCCAGGCAGGTTAGCCCAGGCAGATTGGCCAAGGGGCGATCTATCGGGTAACGATCAGGGCAGGGCCGAGTGTTTACCAGACTCTACGGATTCAACGTGCCCGATGAAAGGGTAAAGTGCGTCACGACTTCTGTTCTCGTGAATAATTTGGGCTAGACCTTTTGCAGTACGAACAGGCTACCCTGATTGCCACGACCAATGCGTAGGTCTTGGTCTAGGTAGGTGACCTCCAGCCAGCCCGAGGAGCGATCGCTGTTGAGTCTAAAATCAATCCCCTGCAGCAGCGAAAACTTGGGCGTGGTCTCCAGCGCCTGAATAAACTGGGCGGGCGACTGGTAGCCCAGGGGCTGCCGCAGCCCCACCACGCCGCGCTCAAAGCGGACGTTGACCCGGCGGGTAGACACTGGCTCTAGGGTGGCAGAGACCGACACCAGCCCCGAGAGCAGCGGCGGGCCGTTGACCTCGGCGATGTTGTAAATACGGTTTTCGGCCAGGCGAATGCACTGGTAGATGGGGCCGAGGGAGGCGAAAGGGACGCGATCAATATTTAGCAGCTCTTGACTGGTGGTGTAGAGCAAGCGCCAGTCGCCGTTGAGCAACTCGGTGGCCTGGAGGGGGTCTGGGGTGGGGTTGCGGCCCTCTAGCATAGCGGCGGCGGCCCCAATGGCGGTGCGATCGCTCGGGCTGCTGTTAAGCCCCCGGTTAGACGGGGCCACGGCATCGAGTAGCTCAATTTTGCCCAACATGGCGCAATCTCCGCAGCAGTACCAGGGGCATGATAAGGCAAAAGTTTGGCGGTCAGCAGAATAGTGTCTCTGCTACGATGTAGTGTCTGCGTATTGCTATAGGCCGCCACCATGACTGAAAAGTATTACAACCCCTCCCTGCGCCAGATCCCCCGCAACGCCAAGGCTCCAATTCTGCCCGCCAACGGCGCATCATCGATTTTGAGCTGGCTAGAGGACATTGGCCGCTTGCGCAGCCGCGAGGTCGTCGAGGTGGTTCCCGAAGAGGCTGAAAACGAGGAAATCTCAGACCTAATGGGCAACGACGACAATTTTGAGGACGATGACGACTCCGATCTCGCCATCAATGACGACGATTAGCTCTCGTTTTTGTGCCCAATCCAACACCCCCGACCAGCACCAATGTGCCGTTAAGTGTTGTAAAACTTCGCCCCTTGATGGGACTATTCTTCTAGACTTCCTGACTATTTCCTGGCGCTGACCGTAGTCAATTGGCAGATCATCCAGTAGACTCCTGTTGGTGTGTGGTGTGACGAAATTGAGGAAGCGTTTGTGGATGCGAAGTTTTTAGCCCCAAAGCGGCTGTCCCTAAACGGCCAGACTGTTTTTTGGCTGCTGGGTTTGGGGCTGAGTGCATCGGCCATTGGTTTAGATAGCACCCTGGGCAACGCTGCCAGCCTGGGTACGTCGATTATGGTGCCGTTTTTGGTGGCTGCGTTGGGCAGCAGCCTGATGGGCTTTTGGGCCGTGCCGCTGCTGCGCGCCCTCAAGACCGGGCAGTTTATTCGCGCAGAAGGCCCCCAGGGACATTTGAAAAAAGCGGGCACTCCCACCATGGGCGGTGCTTTTTTTGTGCCTGTAGCGGTGATCACCGCCCTGGTGGCTACGGGCCTCGCCCGCGACGTGGTGGCGGTGTCTGCGCTGACCTTGGCCTACGGTGCCATCGGCTGGATGGATGACTGGCAGGTGATTCAGCGGCGCTCCAATAAGGGGATCTTACCCCGCACCAAGCTGGGCCTGCAGATTGCTGTGGCAGTGCTGTTTTGCCTGTGGATGCTGGCCAGTCAGCCGGTGGCGATCGCCTCAGCCCCAATCACCACCGTGGCTCTGCCCCTAGGGCTAGGGCTGCCCCTCGGCTTTTTGTTTTGGCCCCTGGCGGGATTTGTGCTGGTGGCCGAGAGCAACGCCACCAACCTCACCGATGGCCTAGATGGGCTGATGGGCGGCACGGGGGCGATCGCATTTATGGGTCTAGCGGCCGTTGTCGCCCCCAGCCACCCCGACCTGATGATCTTTTGCGCGGCCATGGCTGGTGCCTGCCTGGGCTTTTTGCTTCACAACCACAACCCGGCTCGGGTCTTCATGGGCGATACGGGGTCTCTAGCCCTAGGCGGTGCTCTGGGGGCCGTGGCCATTCTCAGCGGCAACCTGTTTGCTCTGCTGGTGCTCACCCTGCTCTTCTTTGCCGAAACGCTGTCGGTGATTATTCAGGTCGGCTACTTTAAGGCCACCAAAGGCCCCGATGGCGTCGGCAAGCGGTTCTTCAAAATGGCCCCGCTGCACCACCACTTTGAGCTATCGGGCTGGTCTGAGATTCAAGTGGTGGCGTCGGCCTACCTGATCACCGCCCTGCTGGCCGGGCTGGCGCTTCAGCTCAGATAGCTAAAAATTCAGATAGCTACAAATACTGCGACTTAACCCTGAGGGCAGCTATGGACGCCTCAAACCTTCGCCCCCTGGGGACTCCGCCCAACGCCTGGTGGGTCAATGACCAGGTGGCCGACATTAGCCGCCTAGAGCTACAGCCGCGTCTCGCTAACCTAGCTACCCAGACTAAGCAGCTGCGGGTTGACCTGAGCAAAACCGCCTGCCTGGTGGTAGATATGCAAAACGATTTTTGCCACCCCGACGGCTGGCTGGCCAGCATTGGGGTCGATGTCGCCCCCGCCCGCCAGGCCATTGGGCCGCTGCGATCGCTGCTGCCTGAGCTGCGATCGGCCCAGATCCCCGTAGTCTGGGTAAACTGGGGCAACCGCTCTGACCTGCTCAACATTAGCGCCGGGCTGCGCCATGTCTACAACCCCAGCGGAGCCGGGGTAGGCCTCGGCGACCCCCTGCCCACCAACGGTGCCCCTGTGCTTGCCAAGGGCAGCTGGGCCGCCGCTGTAGTCGATGAACTAGAGGCTCAGCCCCAAGATATCTGGGTTGATAAGTACCGCATGAGCGGCTTTTGGGATACCCCCCTCGACAGCATTTTGCGCAACCTGGGCAAGACTACCCTGCTATTTGCCGGGGTGAATATGGATCAGTGCGTCATGGCGACCCTGCAAGACGCCAACTTTTTGGGCTACGACTGCATTTTGATCCGCGACTGTAGCGCCACCACCTCCCCCGACTACTGTGCCCAGGCTACGGTTTACAACGTGAACCAGTGCTTTGGCTTTGTGGCTGACTCAGCGGCGGTGGCCAAGGCTCTGGGTAGGGATAGCTAACTGCAAGGTCTAGCGCCAGGTCTGAAACCGCGACCCTCAGACCCTTTTCCCTAACCAAACCCGGCGAGGGCAATTCTGGCAACGAAAATACCCAAGGATTTTGCTGCCAGGTAAGGGCGCAGGCTCTGCGCCCCGACCTGGTGGTATTTTCTTTCCTGGAGGCCTCCTGAAAACTTTTTTTGACTAAACCTGGTGCATTTGCTCTAATGTGAACTACCCTTGGTCAGACCAATTTTTAGGCTTGTTTCACGTTTCTAAACGCCCCTTCTACCGTCATCATGAACGTACCTTTTTCTTCCGAATCTGCCTACGCTGTGGCTCCAGAGGCACCCCAGGCCAGCCGCCAGGCTCCTTCGGTACCGATCTCGGTGTATCGCGAGCTAGCGACCGAGCTGCGGGACACCCAGGCCATGGCCGATTCGCTGACTCAGCAAAATCAGCAGCTCACCCAGCAAAACCAGGTGCTGCGCCAGGAGATGATTCGCTTTGCCGACTCAGCGGCCCGGCTCAAGCAGGCCATAGAAGGAAGTCAGCCCCAGCCGATTGAGGTTTCGCGGGCTATGGGTGCGCCCATGGAGATCAACTTCGGAGCAGAGACTGGGGCCATGCAGTCTGGGGGCATGCAGTCTGGGCAGATGTCAGGAGACACCTCCGCCTCTCTGCCTGATCGGCTGTCAGAATCGGTGGGCGAAGGGGTGTCTAATCTGACTAGCCAGATCACCCACATGATGAAGCCCAAGGGCAAAGCTAAAAAAGCGCCTAAGCCGCCCCAGCGACCCCAGGCCGCCTCACCTCAGCGGCTCTATACCGAGGAGCGGCTAGATGCTAACCGCCCCGGACAGCTGAGCCAGCAGTCCTCAGATATGAGCGGGCTGTGGCTGGCGGCAACCATTCTGCTAATCGTGATTAGCGCCTTTGGGGCCGGGTTTTTGATTATGAAGCCCCTTTTGAGCAACTCTCGCTAGGATGCAGCAGCTCAGGCTCTGGGTATCGACTTAAGACTCTCAGCTAGTTACCCAGAGGCTGCCTCAGCTTTTGTAGCCGCCAATACAGTATCCTAGGGGCCAAGCCCGATACACATAGACCGAAGCCAAGAGACAACTGCTGAAACACCCTAGTTTGATCTATGAAAAAAATAGAAGCTATCATTCGCCCCTTTAAGCTTGACGAGGTTAAGATTGCCCTGGTCAACGCCGGTATCGTCGGCATGACTGTGTCTGAGGTGCGCGGCTTTGGTCGCCAAAAGGGGCAGACCGAGCGCTACAGAGGCTCAGAATACACCGTTGAATTTCTCCAGAAGCTCAAGATTGAGATTGTGGTGGAAGAGAACCAGGTTGATACGGTGGTCGACAAGATTATTTCTGCTGCCCGCACTGGCGAAATTGGCGACGGCAAAATCTTCGTCAGCCCCGTTGATGAGATCATCCGCATTCGCACCGGGGAGAAAAACACCGAGGCGGTGTAGGGTCTCAAAATATTTCTTTCAGCCCCACAGCTGTTGATTCAACCAGCGCATCAGCTCACCATGTTTCCCCTTTGGGGACGCTACGCGAACAAAGCCTGGGTCAGCCAGCAACGTCACCTGAACACCCGGTGCTCCCACCGGGTGTTCAGTAGGCAGGCAAACTGTGATGCCATTGATGGGAAGCGGCTGTGCAGGTCACGGTGCCTTCTCTGTTGGATTCCAGGGGCCAATGCCGCGATCGCCACGCTGCTCTTTGGCGGCGATCGCATGGTTTAGCTCCAGCAGTTTTTTGAGCAGGTCGTCGGTGGGGTCAAAGCTGTAGGCTTGCAGCACGAGGGCGTTGAGTTGTTTGTGAAGTTTGTAGAGCAGGCGGTTGGGCTCGTAGAATTAGGCGTTGTAGAGTTTGGTGAGGCCCCACTGTTTTTGCTGCCTTAAGGGAAATATCGGTAAAACTCTCGACGATGGATTACACGAACAAAAAGGATTGTTTCTCCCTCTAGAAATAGCCCTAATCGATAATCGCCAATACGAATACGAAAGTAGCCTTCATTGCCTTTCAGCTTTTTAAGGTTGGCAACATCATCTAGGCTGGCTGTATCCTCCACAGAGTTGACTGTGCTCTTGATTTTAACCAAGAGGCTTTTATCATTTATTTTCTTGAGATCTTTTTCAAAGGTTTTACGAAACTCAACCTTCA
Organism: Shackletoniella antarctica; assembly: GCA_003241845.1. Lineage (GTDB taxonomy): Bacteria > Cyanobacteriota > Cyanobacteriia > Phormidesmidales > Phormidesmidaceae > Nodosilinea > Nodosilinea antarctica. The sequence goes on from QBMN01000116.1 coordinate 10,802, forward strand.
CTCTGCCTGCTCCAAAATCGCAAAGATGGTCTCGCGGCTCACAGGTTCAGAGTCTTTGCCCTCGTCAATAGCTTTGACTAAAGCAATGTCTTCTAGTGCCTCAGAAATAATGTCTTGAAAGAGGTCTCGTCTTTCATTAAAAATTTCGAGAATGGCGGTTTTTATCAAGTCTTTGAGCTGCGTTTCGCTGAGGCTAGGGTTGTTCATGGGGTGGTTCTCCAGTAAGGGGTGTATCTATTGTGTCGGGTCCCAGGGGCCGATCGCAGGTTCGCCTCCCTCCTCCTTCGCGGCGATCGCATGGTTTAGCTCTAGCAGTTTTTCGAGCAGGTCGTCGGTGGGGGCAAAGCTGTAGGCTTGCAGCACGATCGCATCGAGCTGTTTGTGGAGTTTGTAGAGCTGGCTGGCGGGTTCGGCAAAGTAGGCATTGTAGAGTTTGGTGATGCCCCACTGTTTTTGCTGCATTTGGTCGCTGCGGTGTTGGTGCAGCTCTAGGGCTTTGGCGCGGATTTGCTGAACGATTTTGGTGCTGGGGGTTTGCGGAAATGGGAAGGTTTCAAAGCAGGTGTTGTGAGTGTAGGCGATGTCTGCTTTAAGGGTTGATTTTTGGGCGTGCATCCAAGTGCGATGAACGTCAGAGGTTAGGATTCCGAAAATGTAGAAATCATCTGTACCTACAACAACTGATTTATCACCAGGTAACCATTCACAGGGGAATGGCATGAAAATTGCCCATTTAGAAACTCGCGGAATTGCAAAGCATGAGGAAAGTGGAGCTAAGGCATTCCTCATGGCTTCATTAGTGCGCTTGAACCGCCACCATTTTTCACGCATGATTGCTTCACGATTTTGCTTGCGCTCAGGTTTTAAGTGAGTCTTTACATGCTCATAAGGCAACTGATAATCACTAACTTCCTCGATTGGCATATCGGCAAAATCAATAATCCAGCGATCTGGCAACCCGTCAGGCTCTTGAGCTAGGTTTGCACCCATTGAAAAGCGCTTGAGCACAGTTTCATTTTTAGGATCTGACTGAACCCAGGCTTCTACTTTTTCTTCGCTAATCAGAAACCCTTTGCCAACCGGAATCACACCTTGAAAGCACTGATTTCGGTTAGCTTGCAGACGTTTAGATTGGGAGACATCAGTTTCGGCGGTGAGGGCAGAGTTGATAAAGGGGACGGGTTTGTTGTCAAGGTAGTATTGGCCCTCATCCCCAACCCTTCTCCCACGGGGAGAAGGGAGTTCGGAGTTGTCCCCCTCTCCTGCGGGAGAGGGGCTAGGGGTGAGGGTTGCTTGAAGGATGGTGGCTAAAACAGTTTCCAGATGGTTGAGAATAGCTTCGTTTTTGAAGCGCAAAACCGTGAAGCCGTTTGATTGCATCCAGAGATCGCGATCCTCATCGTGTTCTTTTTGATCGTCATGAATTCCGCCATCTAGTTCAATAACTAACCGAGCTTCATGACAATAAAAATCAGCAATGAATTGGCCAATATTGTGTTGTCGTCGAAACTTGATACCTTCTAGCCTACGGCTACGCAGACATTGCCACAAAATCTCTTCAGCAGGGGTTTGTTTTTCTCGTAGTTCCCTTGCTTTAAGTAATAACGCCTCTGGAATTCTTCGCTGAATTCCTGCCAATTCAGAAATGTCGGGCAGTATCTTGCCAAGCTCACTATCACGAGTCTTGTCCCCCTTCTCCCCGTGGGAGAAGGGGTTAGGGGATGAGGGCTGCTTTCGCCAATTGACAATACTCACATGTACATTGGCTTCTCCCGACCAAGGCTGTGAGGAAATTGCCTCATGAATTACACCTTGATTGTGAGCCACGTAATCTAGAGCAGCAAGGCGACTTTTCCCCTGACTAACTGAATTTGTACCGACTAAACCAGCCCTGCCATCCTGCCCAATATGGTCGTGGGCTAAGCGAAACCAATAAGCGCAAAAATCAACCGAGTCCTTAACATCAGGGAATCGCTTAAAAACGCGATCAATGTAGTTATCTCCTAAATTGATTCGCATGTGCTTCCCACCCAAAAACGGAGGATTTCCGATGATCGCATCGGCTTTGGGCCATTCCGTAAACAGGGCATCCTTACAAACAATATTTTGATCCAGCGTGTCCAGCGGCAGGGCGGGTTCATAATCTTGCAACCCCAGGCGATCAATCGCCACCTTGCGCGCAATCATCAACGTTACCCGTGCTAGCTCTACCGCAAAGGGGTTGTTGTCGATGCCAAAAAACTGGTTTGGCGTCACAAAGCCCATTTGCAGCTGCTCACGGGGCGACTTGCGGCGTTCTGCAATTTTATCTAGCAGTTTTTGCTCAATTTGCTTCAGCTCTTGGTAAGCAATATAGAGAAAATTGCCCGACCCACAGGCCGGGTCTAGCACCCGATAATTTTGCAGCTCTAGCTGTAGGGCATTGAGTTCGCCAATGGTGCTGGCCTGGTCAATCCGCTCTTCCCAATAGCGCGAGATCGTGGGCCGCACAATTTTCATAATATCGGCCTCGGCGGTGTAGTGAATGCCGTGGGCGTGGCGCGTTTTAGCATCGATCGCCGACTCAAAAATGCTGCCAAAGATGGCTGGGCGCACCTTGCTCCAGTTTTCCAGCGCCGCCACTTCTAGCAGCTTTAGCTCTGGCTGCGTCAGGTCAATGGGGTCGATGTGGGCAAACAGACCACCGTTAAAATAGTCCACCCCCTTAAACCGCCCAGCGGGGGTCATGCCGGGGCTATTCATCGCGCTAAACAGGTTGCCCAGCACGTCGTAGCTGCTCTCGCCCCCCAGGCAGTCTTGCACCGACTGCACAAACAGGCTGTCGGGCAGCAGGGCGCGGTCTTCGGCAAACATGGCCAGCACGCTTTGCAGCACAAACCGCTGGGCGGTGAGCGCGGCTCTCCCCTCATCCCCAACCCCTTCTCCCTGGGGAGAAGGGGCTTTCCGGTTCCCCGCTCCCCCTGGGAGAGGGGCTAGGGGTGAGGGCGGCAATCCCTGGCGCAGCAGGCGATCGCGCAGCATTGCATACAGCTCGCCCATGCGGCCAGCGGCTTTTTCTGTCACCTCCACCTGGTTGTTGCCAAACACCGACTTGCGCTCGGTGACTTCCATAAAGCCAAACACCGCCACGCGATCGGGCAGCTGCTTTAGGGCCACCATGTCGATGGGCGTGTCGATCTGGGTGTCGAAGTCGTAGACCCAAAACTCATCAAAGTTGCAGAGTAAGACATAGCGGGGGCGATCGGGCACCGCCCGCTGCCAGTAGTCAAACGCTTGAGAATAGTGCTTGGCCAGGTCGGTGCCGCGCTTTTTCATCTCGATCAGCACGCGGGGTTTCCACACCAGGTCGGCATAGCCGGTTTTGCCCGCCTTGCTGCCTTTTTTGATGCGCTCTTCGTAGACGGCCCCCGCTTCCACCGCGCCCTCGTGGCCAAAGGCGCGAAAGAACTTGTCGAGAAAGATCTGCGATTCGCCCTTTTCGTCGCCCTTGAGCTTGTCTTGCACAAAGTGAACGAAATCTTGCAGTCGCTGGGCGTTGGTGGTCATAGGGGGTTGGTGGGCGGTGCCCGTCCTAGGGGGTTGTTTTTCTTTTCTCAAACCTTAGCCACAGATCCCGGATGGCTTCAGGGTTTGACCCAAACCTTAACGATGGCACGCATTAGTGGCACCATAGCCCCACCAGCTTCATGGTCAACATCACCTGTGGCCTGACCGCCCACGGTCATCGGCCTTAAAGGCCCTCACTCCTAGCTCACGCAACAGCCGCGCCCCGCATTTGCAGCGTGCCCGCCGTGGCATCTATCGTTACCGAGCCGCCGATGGGCAGCGTCCACAGCGGCTCCACATGGCCAATCCAAGCGCCCGAGTAGGCGGGTATGCCCAGGGGCTGAATGTGGTCTTGCAGAATCTCTTCGAGGGTGAGCGAGCCGTAGGCGGCACCGGGGCCGCAGGCGGCACACTGGCCAAACACAAACCCCGCCAGGCCGTCGAGCACCCCCGCCAGCTTCAGCTGAGTCACCATGCGATCGATCCGGTAGGGCGGCTCCCCCACGTCTTCTAAAAACAAAATCGCCCCGATGGTGTCGGGCATGTAGGGCGACCCGACAATGCCCGAAATCACCGACAGGTTGCCCCCCAGCAGCGGCCCCGTAGCCCGCCCCGGCGTGAGCGTTTGAATGCGGCCCTGGTCGCGCATCAGTCGGTCTTGGTCGGCCCCCAGCAGCGGGTTGCTGTAGCTCAGCGCCGCCCCCTCCATGAGAATTTGGCGCAGCGGCTCTACCTGGCCTGACCGCCAGGCGGTCAGGCCGTGGGGGCCATGAAACGTGACTAGCCCCGTCTGGGCGTAGAGGCCCAGCAGCAGCGCAGAGATATCGCTAAAGCCAATCACCACCTTGGGGTTGGCGCGAATCAGGTCGTAGTCGAGGTAGGGCAAAATGCGGGCGCTGCCCCAGTCGCCCCGAATCGGCAGCAGCGCTTTTACCGTGGCATCGGCAAACATGGCGTTGACATCGGCGGCCCGCTCGGCGTCGGTGCCCGCCAGGTAGCCGTAGCGGGCCATGGCGTGGGGGGCAACGCGGGGCACAAAACCCAGGGCTTTAACGGCGTCAACTACCAGGTCGAGGCGATCGCGCTCAAAGGTCGCCCCCGCCGGGCTGACAATACCCACCCTATCGCC
>QBMN01000117.1 GCA_003241845.1 Shackletoniella antarctica
CCCCGGCCCCGGCCACCCCCAGCCAGGCCGAGCCGGTGTGGTAGGAGAGAGCATAGCCGCTAATGGCTCCCACCAGCAGACTACCTTCGAGGCCCAAGTTAATCTTGCCGCTCTTTTCCGTCAGGCATTCGCCCAGGCTGACAAACAGAAAGGGCACACTGCCCCGGAGCAGGCCGCCTAAAATGGACAGGGGAACCCCCCACCAGCCCATCGGATCGGGTGTCATAGATGCAGTTCTCCAGAGGGTTGTGGGGTTGGGGGGAGGGTCGGGGTCGAGGCGATCGCAGCTCGGTCGTCCGCCGCCTGGCGCTGCTCCTGAAACCAAGGAATTTGCCCATAGAGCGACTCGCTGTAGAGAATGACCAGGAAGATCAGACCCTGGAGCACCATGACCGTGGCATCGGGCATGTCATGGGCCCGTTGCAGCAGACTGCCGCTAGCCAAAATGCCGCCCAGCAGCATCGAGACCAGCACCACCGCCAGCGGGCTTTGTTTGGCCACAAAGGCGACCAAAATACTGGCGTAGCCATAGTTAGAATGCAGGGTGCCATTGGCCCGACCATGCACCGCCGCCACCTCCACCATGCCCGCCAGCCCAGCGCAGGAGCCCGCCAGGAAACAAATCACCAGGGTGAGTTTGCCTGGCGATAGCCCCACCATGCGCGCCGCGCGCCGGTTGCCCCCCACCGCCCGCACGGCAAACCCAAAGGTGGTGCGTTGAATCAAGACGTGGGCGATCGCGCAGGCTAGCAGCCCGTACAGCAAACCATAGTGAATACGGGAGGCGGGAAAGCTTCCCAGGCTAAGAGCGGTCGGCAGCGGGTAAGTCGAGGGTTGGTTCAACGAACTGGGATCTCGCCAGGGGCCTTCGACCATGTGGTTGAGAAAGGCGATCGCCACATAGTTCAGCAGTAGGCTGCTGATGGTTTCATTCACTCCGCGAAAGTGCCGCAGGGCTCCAATCAGCATGATCCACAGGCCGCCTGTAGCCATACCAGCCAGGGCCATCGCCAGCAGCCCCAGGGTTGACGGCACCTGCGCCAGAGCCAGGCCGGTGACCGCCGCTAACAGCCCGCCCAGCACCAGCGCCCCTTCATTGCCAATCACAATCAGCCCCAGCCGGGCGGGTAGCACCGTGCAGAGGGCGCTCAGCATCAGCGGCGCTGAGCGCACCAGGGTATTTTGCCAGGCAAACCACGAGCCAAAGGCCGCTCGATAAATTGAGGCGTAGACAGCCAGAGGATTGTGCCCTTCTAGGGCGCACAGCCCACCAAACAGCAGCAGCGCCACGATTACCGCCCCCGCTGGAATCAGTAGTTGCTCCAGTAGCGATCGCCACCGAGGCATTAGGGTCATCGGCCAACGCAGTTTCATCAGCCGGTGATCTGGCCCTGAACCCCTGCCACCAGCCAGTCCATTTTTTCTAGTTCTGGATGGCCGGGCTTGTACTCGGTGCCCGCCGGGATCACAACCGCGCCAGTGTTGTCCTTAATTTCGCCCTGGTAGACCACCAAAGACCCATCAATTAAGCCTGCCTTGGCGCGATCGGCATCGGCTTTGGCTGCCTCGCCCACGGGGGCTCCATAGGGCGAGAGTTTGACAAAGTTATCTCCTAATCCCCCCAGATACAGGTGGGGAATCCCTTGATTCATTAGGGTTTTACCCTCCTGCATCAGCTTGGCATAGCTGGTGTAAACCCCAGTCCAGTCCCACTCGGCCCCGGTCAAATAGCCCTTGGGGGCAACGGCAGACTGGTTGACCCCATTGCCACTGCAAAAGATCCCCCGTTTTTCGGCGGTTTCCATCACAACCTTGGCGTTATCGACATTGCAGGTCACCACATCCACTCCCTGGTCGGCCATGCTGTTCACGGCTTCGGCCTCTTTGACCGGATCAGTCCAGGCCCCGGTGATAATCAGCTGGGTCGTAGCGTCTGGATTGACAGAGCGAGCCCCCAGCATCCAGCTGTTTAAGGTGCGGACAATGCGGGGAATGGGTTTTGCCATCACAAACCCGAGTTTCCCAGTTTTCGAGGTGTGGGCGGCCACAATCCCAGCGACGTAGTAGGCCTCATCAATGAAGCCAAAGTAGCTGCCCACATTGGTTGGGTGGGTGCCTTCTTCAAACAGGGTGCCACAGTGCAAAAACTGCACCTCAGGAAACTCCTTGGCCAACGCCAGAATATGGGGGTCAAAGTAGCCAAAGGAGGTGGGAAACAGCACCTGCGCCCCGTCCTGCACAATCATGCTGCGCATGGTCTCGGCGGCGGCGGTGGTCTCAGGCACGTTTGCCTCTTCAACGACCTTAATGCCTGCCAGACTACTCAGCCCCGCCGCGCCCTCTGCGTGGGCCTGGTTCCAGCCGTAGTCATCCTTCGGGCCAACGTAGATCACCCCCATGACTAGAGACGCGGTGCTGCTGGCCGGGGTAGCGTTATCAGCGCCAGGGGCCTTAGTTTGAGATGAACAGCCAGTCCACAGGTGAGAGGTGGCCCCAAAGGCCCCAGTGGCCAAAAGGCCTCGCACCAACTGCCGACGAGAGACTGAAAAACGGGGGTACGAACTCATGGATAAATCCTCCTGAGTACAGCGTGAGATGTGATGAAAAATCCGTGACTGCATTATCGGAGGCGGGTTTGAGGCTGTCGATACCGAGCCTTCCAGGTCTTTACCATGAAATTTTGTCGCAAAGTTCCAGGTTTGTTCCAGGTGATCTAACAGGATGGGCGATCAGCCGTAGGATGCTGGTCTGTTTGTTCTACAGCCTGCCCTCAGTCGGATGTCTCCACACGATCCCGATCATCCCCCTGCCACCTCAGATCACGAGGTAGATAGTGCCTCAGACCTTGTAGCCTTTGCCGATGCCTGGGTGATGGCTAAAACAGGCAGTGGGTTTAGCGGCCTAGAGCGGGCTCTACTGAAAGCCGCCTGGTCGGTAGAACGCCAGAGCTATGACCAGATTGCTGTCACCTGTGGCTACTCAGCCCACTATCTGCGCAAGCACGTTGGCCCCAAACTGTGGCAGACCCTATCGACAGCGCTGGGGGAAAAGGTCACCAAATTAAACGCCCGGCAAAGGTTGGAGCGGCTGAGGGGTCGCCAGAGTCACCCCCCGGCCCTCAGCCCACCGTTGGGAAATACTACGTTCGACTCTGAAGACACCGATCTTGGTTGGCCTGCCCCCGTTGGCCTGCCCTCGTCGTCATCGCTCACCCTGCGCAGCGTGTATCAAGACTGGGGCGAAGCCGTAGATGTCGATATTTTCTACGGGCGGCAGGCGGAGCTATCAACCCTCTGGCAATGGGTGACCACGGATCGGTGCCGACTGGTAGGTATTTTTGGCGTCGGGGGCATGGGTAAAACCCATGTTTCAGTGAAGCTTGCCCGTCAGCTAGCCGAGGCGGTCACCAGCCAGGGCAGCGTGCCGTTGCCCTTATATGATGTTGTGATCTGGCGATCGCTGCGCAATGGCCCTCCGCTCCACGAGCTGCTGGCCAATCTGCTGCAAACCTTCATCCGCATCAGCTGGGCCCACCGCGAGGTCTCGACCGACGCCCAACTGAGCCAGGTGATGACGCTGCTCAGCTCGCATCGATGCCTGCTGGTTTTGGATAATGCCGAGACGATTCTCCAGGAGGGGGAATCCGCGGGGCACTACCGCCCAGGCTACGAGAACTACGGGGTGTTCTTCAAGTGCATGGGGGAAACCAGCCACCAGAGTTGTTTGGTGATCAATGGTCGAGAAAAGCCTCGGGAGTTTGCGGTGCTAGAAGGGGAGCAGACGCCGGTGCGATCGCTCTACCTCAAGGGACTGGCGGCCCAGTCGGGGCACCAGCTCTTAGTCGCAAAGGGGCTCGCAAAGGGAGTAGAGTCAACTCTCTCGCCCCAAATTACTGATCTAGTGCAGCGCTATGGGGGCAACCCCCTGGCCCTCAAAATAGTCTCAGCCACGGTTCAAGACCTGTTTGACGGTGATATTGCCGCCTTTTTGCAGCAAGACATTATGGTGGTCGAAGCCCTTGATGACTTGCTAGAGCAGCATTTCATGCGGCTAACGGCGCTGGAGCAGTCCATTCTGTACTGGTTAGCCATGGCCCGCGAGCCCATTTCCCTCAGCACCCTGGGGGACGATTTGGTGCAAGCCCCTGGCCAGAGAAGCATTTTGGATGCGTTGAAATCGCTGGGGCAGCGCTCGCTGATTGAGCGCCATCAGGGACAGTTCAGCATTCAGCCCGTGATCATGGAGTATCTGCTCGATCGTTTGGTTAAACAGGTCTTTGAGGAAATTGTGCAGGTTGCCGACTGGGAGACCCTGGGTCCAGACCAGCCCCCGATTTTGCTGACCACCCAGGCGCTGATCAAAGCCCAGGCCAAAGATTATGTGCGAGAAGCCCAAATTCGCCTGATTCTCAAGCCCCTGCTCGATCAGCTGTGGGTTGAACTTAAGACCCAGCGCCAGATTGCCGCTGTGCTCACCCAGATGCTGCGCTGGCAGCAAACCCATTGGCCCCTAGCGGCGGGGTATTTGGCCGGGAACCTGCTCAACCTGTTAATTCATATGGGTGCTGATCTAAGCGGTTACGATTGCTCCAACTTGACCATCTGGCAGGCCTACCTGGAAGGGTCGAATCTGCGGAATGTTAACTTCTCCTACTCCGATCTGTCTCGTTCGGTGTTGACCGAGACCTTCGCCAGCACGCTGTCGGTGGCCTTTAGCCCCGCAGGCGATCACTTTGCCACGGCGACCACCGATAACGATATCTGCCTCTGGCAGACGGCCGATGGCACCAAAACAATGGTCTATCAGGGCCATACGGGCTGGGTTCATTCGGTTACCTTTAGCCCGACTGGATCAGTGCTGGCCAGCGGCAGTGAAGACCACACTATCCGTCTTTGGCAGGTGCAGACCGGGCAGTGTTTGACCACCTTAAGGGGGCATCAAAGCTGGGTGTGGGCCGTGGTGTTTAGCCCCGATGGTCAATTTCTAGCCAGTAGCAGCAATGACCAGACGGTAAGGCTTTGGGATGTGGAAACCGGCACCTGCATCAACGTGTTTGAGGGGCATCAAAACTGGGTTTGGTCGGTGGCCTTTAGCCCCGATGGCTGTCTGCTGGCCAGCGGTAGCAACGACCAGACGATCAAGTTGTGGGAGGTGGATTCAGGTCGCTGCCGCCAGACCCTGTTGGGGCACACCGATTGGGTGCAATCGGTCGCCTTTAGCCCCGCTGGAGATTTTCTGGTCAGTGGTAGCCGTGATCGCAGCCTCAAACTCTGGGACGTGGCTGTGGGAACCTGCATTGCTACCCTGCAAGGCCACGAAAACTGGGTGCAATCGGTAACCTTTAGCCCCGCTGGTCAACTTTTGGCCAGCGCCAGCAACGACCAGACGGTAAAGCTGTGGGAGGTCAGCACCGGCACCTGCATCAAAACGCTCCAGTGCTCCATTCAAGATATTTGGTCGGTGGCCTTTAGCCCCGATGGCCGCTGGTTAATCGTGGGCGGCAGCGACCAGACGGTGCAGCTGTGGGAGGTCAAAACAGGGAAATGCGTCAAAACCCTGCGGGGCCACCTCAACGGCATTCTATCGATGGCCTTTAGCCCCGTGTGTCTTCCAGACAGTCAAGGCCATGGTGGAGCATCTCCCGAGGAGAACGGTTACACCCTGGTGACGGGAGGGTGCGATCGCACTCTTCGTCTGTGGAACCTAACCACAGAGCAATCAACCCTAACCTTGAGCGGCCACACTAGCTGGGTGCGATCGGTGGCCGCCAGCCCCTGCCAAAATCTCTTGGCCAGCGGCAGCAGTGACCATACCATTCGCCTGTGGGATAGTAGCTCTGGGCAATGCCTCAAAATTTTGCAGGGTCATATCAGCTGGGTTCGGTCTGTTTGCTTTAGCCCCAACGGCCTAACCTTAGCTAGCGGCAGTACCGATCACAGCGTGCGGATCTGGTCAGTGCAGACCGGCGAATGTCTGCATCACCTCCAGGGGCATAGCCACTGGGTGCGGTGTGTGACCTTTTCCCCTCACCCAGCCCGCCCCTTAGTAGCTAGCTGTGGCGACGATCAAACGATCCGTCTCTGGGATGGCACTACAGGAGACTGTCTACGGATTTTGGCGGGGCACACCAGCGGCATCTGGTCGGTAGCCTTTAGCCCCGATGGGCAAACGCTGGTGAGCGGTGGCGATGACCAGGTGGTTAAAGTGTGGGATGTGGCCACCGGCCAATGTTTGCAAACCCTGGCTGGCCATACCCATTGGATTCAGTCAGTAGCCTTTAGCCCCGATGGCCAGTGGATTGCCAGCGGCAGCAATGACCAAACCATCCGCCTGTGGAACGCTGCCACTGGCGACTGCCTGCATCGAATGCACAGCCACTACAACCGAATTTGGAGCGTTGCCTTCAAACCCGCCATCGCCCTTTCACCAGAAGCCCCGATGGAACTGTTCAGTGCCAGCGAAGACGGCACCATTCGAGTGTGGGATGCGGTCACCGGGCAATGCCTTAAGGTGCTCAGCGTCCCTGGCCTCTGTGAAGGTATGAACATCTGGGGCACGAAGGGGTTAACGTCAGCGCAAGGAGCTACATTGCGTGTTTTGGGAGCAGTGCCAATGAGCTATGACTGGAGTGAAGATTTGCCTTGAGTGTTGCCTTCAAATAGAACGCACTGTCCACCCCCTGGCTGGGCTTTCCCGGCAGCGGATTTCGCTTTATCCAGGGTCTTGGGTAGGATTTTTGCTAGCGAGATGAACGTGCTCTGCCCCACTGTGACAACCATAGGAAAGACGCCTGCACCTGCTTATGGGGATCTGCTGGCTCAGCTGACCGCCGCCAAAACAGGACTGTACAAAGACACCCAGGAAAATCAGGTTGACCTGCTGCGCCGTCTGCGAGATCGCCGTGTTTGTTGGTGATCTCTTGCGGACGAGCAGTGCTACTACGGTGGTGGCTCTTGGACACTCCCAGTTCCACTGTCAGTCCTTGCCCATGCTGCGGCTGGCCCCAAAGCACTCCTTTACTGGGCGACCGTCGCTGGTGCTAAAGCCAATGTCAGCCTATTTCCTGACAATAACTAGCCATCTAGGCGTCCTTGACTTCGTTGAAAATGAGCTAGAAACTCAAGAAATCTCTAACTTTTTATAAGTGACTTGTATAGATCTAGAAAATAATTTTATGGGTAAAATACCGAGATAAATCAAGATGTATCTCGGTTTACAATCTCCAGCTAAGCTTGGTGGAATAAATGGCTTCAGATGAGTTGATTTAGGTAAATCTATGCGCTACTTGCTGGGTTGGTCTCGGACTAAGTTTGCTTCAGGTCTATTGGCAACCACGGTGATTTTTATGGGGGCCTGTTCGTCAGGCGAAGTTAGTTCTAGCGGTGAATCATCTAGTTCAGGCAGCAATTCTGGCAAGGTCATTCGAATTGCGATCGGCACCCAGGATCAGGTAATCAACACTGCCGTGGGTGGGGCTACAGTGCGCGAGCTAGAGCTGTTAGAAAAGCACCTGCCCACCGATGGTAAGTACGAAGGAGTTAAGTACGATATTCAGTGGTCTAGCTACACCTCTGGGCCGCCGATCACCAATAAAATGCTGGCCAACCAGATCGATATTGGCCTAATGGGTGACTTTCCGGCGGTCATCAATTTAATCAAATTTCAGCAAGAAGCCGAAGATGCCGACACCATTTTTATTGGCACTCTAGCCTACAGCCCCAACGGGGCTGGCAATGCGGTCGTGGTGCCTAAAGACAGTGATGCTAAGACCTTAGCAGACTTAAAGGGCGGCACTGTGTCGGTACCCTTTGGCTCTGCGGCCCACGGTATGCTGCTCAAGGCCCTTACCGATGCCGGACTTGATCCAGAAACCGATGTGAATCTGATTAGTCAGGCTCCCGAGGTGGGCGGTTCGAGTCTGCGCACCGGTCAAATCGATGCCCACGCCGACTTTGTTCCCTTTGGCGAACTGTTTCCCTTTCGCGGATTTGCAAAAAAGATCTTTGACGGGGCTCAAACTGGAGTGCCGACCCTCCATGGCATCACGGTGCGATCTGATTTCGCTGAGGAATATCCAGAGATCGTCGTGGCCTATTTGAAGGCTGTGCTGGAAGCCAACCAGATGTTTCAGGAAGATCCAGAGGGTATTTCTGCCCAAATCGAAGAGTGGTCAGGCGTTGACAAAGAAGTGGTCTATATGTTTCTAGGCCCCTCTGGTTTACAGCCCCTTGACCCGACTGTCCGAGAGGTGCAGGTGAGCGCCCTTAAAAACAGTATTGCGACCCTCACCAGCCTGGGCAAAATTGAAAAACCCGTCAACCCAGATGAAGTCGTGAACTGGATCGATGAGAGCTATCTGCTCACCGCTATGGAAGAGTTGGGGCTGGACTACGACGAGGTGATTGCTACTGCTGAGGCCTATCAAATTACCGGCGAAGATGCCCTCACTGGCGAAGCGATTGAAGACCCGAAACTGGCGGCTCAGTTCTGGGTGCAGGGGGAGGAGACCGTGACCAACTTTGCCTCAATTGCCAATATGGTCAAAGCGCTGTCTGCGCTCCAGGCTGAGGGCCAGGCGGCGGATGTGATGTTTGTCCACGACTACAACAACGGCTGGAAGCTGTTTGCAGAGAACGCCTACTTTGTCAGCAACGGGGACGAGGTGGCAGCCTTCTTAGTCGAGGCCGATGCCCAAACCTATGCCTCGGCCAGTGGCGGCCAGATGACGGCCTTTAGAGGGCTGCAAGACCTCTATGCCGATCGCCAGCCTGTGCTAGTCGGCGCTCAGCGGTAACGGCTTCGGCTCACCATTGCCACGGTAGGGAAACGGCCCTCTCTATTCTGCTACGCCCAGTTCTCTCACGGCGCTGCCGCTGCACCTAGGGGGGCTTTGTGCGGGTCATGGAGAACAGAATGATGAGATCTGCTTGCTCTACTGTGGCTTTCAGCTAATACGTATTGATGTGAATGAGAGGCAAACCATGGCGGTTTCGGTTTCACGGGTGGGTTATCCGCGTTGGCTAAGTCAGATGGGTGAGGCTTTTCGTGGCGTATTTTTAGCCAACCGTTCAGCGCTGCGGCTGCTGTCTCTGGTGATATTCTTTGGTGTTTGGCAGCTGCTGTGCGCGATCAAGTTCAACTTTTTTATCAATTTTCAGTTTGTGCCGTCTCCGGTGGAGGTTTTGAAGGCAACGCTGACGTTCTTTGCCTCTAGCCCCTGGGTGCATTTTCGCTCTAGCATCATGCGGGTGCTGATCGGCTTTGGCCTGGCGACCTGTTTAGGGGTGCTGGTGGGGGTGCTGATTGGCTGGTTTGCGGTGATCGAAGATCTGCTGCTGCCACCCTTGGAACTATTGCGCCCAATTCCGGCAGTGGCGTGGATTCCGCTGGCGATTTTGATGTTTCCCAATGCCGAAAGCGGCATGGTGTTTCTCACCTTTGTGGGGGCATTTTTCCCAATTTTAATTAGTACGATCAACGGGGTTGAAAGCACCCTGAGCGATACGGTGCTGATGCGAGTGGGGCAGTGTTTAGGGGCTAAACCCTGGCACACGTTCAAAGATATTGTGGTGCCGGGGTCGCTGCCCAGTATTGCCAGCGGGCTGAGTATTGGCATGGGCAATGCCTGGTTCTGTCTGGTGACGGCGGAGATTTTGGCGGGTCGCTACGGCATTGGCTACATCACCTGGGAGTCTTACGTGACGTCTAACTATCCGCCAATTGTGATGGGGATGTTGCTGATGGGGCTGCTGGGGGCGTTTAGCTCTTGGGCTGTGAGTCGAGGCATGGGGGCGCTGATGCCCTGGCGAGTGGTGAAGAAGCAGGGCAGCGTTTAGAAGGATTTTAGGTTCAAGGTTTCAGGCTTGACAGCTTGTAGGGTGGGCATTGCCCACCAGCTTTCTTCAGCTGCAACCCTATAAATCGCGATAAAAAAAGGGCAATGCCCCCAGCGTTACTCCGCCGTAACCTTTAAATCGTGATTGGCAGCGACTTTTTTGATGCTACTCAAAAGGACAACTAAGACGTGATGATGACGCAGTTAGAGCAACGGCAAACGGTGAAGGGCGCGGTGCAGGTGGAGGGGCTATCGGTCACCTTTCGCAATCGGGGCCAAGACATTCATGTGCTGAATCAGATTCAGATGGGCATTAAGCCGGGGGAATTTGTCTGTTTGCTGGGGCCGTCGGGCTGTGGTAAATCGACCTTGCTGAATGTGATTGCCGGGTTTATTAAGCCCACAGCGGGCTATGTGATGGTGGATCAAACTCCGGTTACGCGACCGGGGGCCGATCGCGGCTTTGTATTTCAGCAATATTCGCTGCTGCCCTGGAAGACGGCGTTTCAAAATATTGAGCTAGGGCTCAAAATTCGGGGCATGGCGAAGGGCGATCGCACTGAACTTGTCCACGACTACCTCAACCGGGTAGGGCTGTATAAGCACCGCAATAGCTACCCCCACCAAATGTCGGGGGGCATGCAGCAGCGGGCCAGCATTGTGCGGGCGCTGGTCAACTCGCCCTCGGTGCTGCTGATGGATGAGCCCTTTGCCGCCCTCGATGCTCAAACTCGCCACATGATGCAGGAGCTACTGCTGGATATTTGGGATGACCTAAAGACCACGGTGATTTTCGTCACCCACGACATTGAGGAGGCGATCTTTTTGGGCGATCGCATCTGCATTATGGGGGTGCAACCGGGCCACATCAAGGCCGAGCTGCCGATTGGGCTGGGCCGCCCCCGCCACTTTGACGACACGCTATCGGCGGAGTTTGTCGATCTGCACCGCCAGGTGTTCGAGTGCATCCGCGAGGAAACCATGAAAAGCATGGAGGGCTGTCTGTAGGGGCCAACGCCGTTTGCCCCGCCCCTGCGAAGTGAGCAGACAAAATTATGGGTATTAGACCGGTTGGCAAATTTGGGATCAAATCGATGCGATCGCCCGCTCCAAAAACTCCGGCTGCATCCAGCGATCGAGGTTGATTTTCCCCAGGTGTTCTTGCCCGGCGATCTGCCCCAGCTGGTGGATGTGGGCCTGGAGCCAGTCGGTGCGCAGCTGGGTTTCGGGCAAATACACCACATCGGCCTGGTCGCTGGTGCCAGCGCGCAGAGTTTTGGCCACAATGGCGGCGTCCATATTCACCCAGCGGCTAACCAGGGTGGTGGCCATGGGCTGGGTGGCGTACCAATACTGGGCTGCCAGCAGCGCCCGCAGGTAGGCTACAGCAATTTCGGGGTACTGCTCGGCCAGGGCGGCGCGAATCACCACGCCGTGGAAGGTAGGTAGACCGTCTAGGTTTTCGTGCAGCAGGCGACGAAACTGGCCCCTGTGCTTGGCGATCTCGTGGAAGGGGGCGAAGTAGGCGTAGCCATCCACCGGGGCGGCGCTGCGGCCTGAGCGCTGGGGGCCAGTGCTGTCGATGGAGGTCAGGGTGACCGCGTCTAGAATGTGGCGGTGGTGGAGCGATCGCATCACCATGCCGTGGGCCGCTGAGCCAAAGGGCACCGCAATCACCCGCCCCGCTAAATCGTCAATGCAGTCGAGGGTCGAGTGCTGCGGCACAATGATGTCGTTGCCGGTGCCATCTAAGTTGCTGGCCACAAAGCTAATTAGGCGGGTGCCCGCCGCCGGGGCGGTGCTGTCACCGGGAGCCGCACTGAGCAGCAGCGGGTAGTCGCCCAGCACGCCAATGTCGATTTTCTGGGCCTCTAGCCCGGCCACAATCGGTGCCCCAGAGTCGTAGTCAGACCAGCGCAGCCGATACTGCACCCCGCTGTAGCGGCCCTCGCGGGGTAAGAAATGCTCCAGTAACCCCAGCCGCTGAATAATCAGCCCGGCGGTGACGGTTTGAATGGTGCGGTTTTGGGTGCCAATGGTGAGATTGATAGTCTCGGTGCCGCCAGCGGCACCAGAGCGCACCAAAAAGTTAGGGGCCTGGAACTGGGGCACTTTCTCTGGAGTTTTAGCCGATGGTGTCGTCAATGGGCCGGGGGCAGACGAGCCTTGGGAGAGCATGCCCAGGGTAATGCCGGGCTGGCCCTGCACCATGGCCACAAACTGACGAATCGGCTCTAGCCCCAGACCACTCCGACCAGCGGGCTGACCCGTTAGCCCCAGGGCACGCCCCAGGCGCTTGGCCATCAGCAAAAACAGCGGCGTGCCCAGGGCAAACTCTTCTAGGGGAATGCGGCGCAGCAGCCCGGCTTCACACTCCATTTGAAACTCAAAGTCAGAGACAAACCCCAGGCAGTGCCCCTGGAGCAAATAGGTGCGCATTAAACTGGCTGCATCGACAATTTCGACCTGGGCAAAATCCGTGAGATTTAGCCCCAGTTCCTGCATGCGCTTTTGCAGCAGAATGCGACTGGGTGCGCCCTCTGGGGGCAAGACCCAAGCCTGGTCAGCTAGCTCTTTGAGGCTCAGCCAAGGCTGCTGAGCGAGTTGATGGCTGCTGGACACGATCAGCGAATAGTGAACGGAGCCAATTGCTAGCCCAAAAATTTCATCAAAAGTCGAAAAACTTAGATCTGAGACAGCAATATCGACCTCGCCAGTCTTAATGGCGCGATACAGCGGCTCGACGGCATCAAACTGCAAACATTTGGTTTGCACATCGGGATAAACCCGACGATATTCGTATAGCACCGATGGTAGCCAGTTACTCAACACATCCGGCATGCAGCCAATTTTTAGGGTGCTGAATTTTCCCTGCTTAATTTCTTCAATTTCAGCCACCAGGCGGCTTTCTAAATCGACCAGGCTGGGGCCTTCTCCTAGTAAATATTCTCCTGCCTGGGTCAGCTCTATGCGCCGCCCCAAGCGCCTAAATAATTGGGTTTCAAGTTCAGACTCCAGGCATTTAATCTTGGCACTGACCGCTGGCTGGGTCAAATTTAGTGTGTCAGCTGCTTCGGTAAAGCTTAGACAGCGAGCTACTTCTAAAAATACTTTGAGCTGGTAAATTTCCATATCGTCTTGCTCACCTAAGTTTTTTTAGAAATAGCCTAAAATTTGCGATCGCTCCCCAGTGAACCATGCCCTTTGCCGACCGATCAAAGGCAAGTAAAATAATGCTCAAATCCTTCCTGCAAAAGCCTTTTCGGGCATCTGACGGGGCCAGCGGTTTAATCTCACTTGTTTTTTTGATGAGTTTATAGAAGGCTGTGATGGATAAACCGTAGCTGTCGCTACAAATGGCATTGATTGACCTTAGGAGTCTCCCGTAGACTGGGTGCAAAGGCCCAGAAGCCAAGGGGTGGTCATCAATTTTTAAGCGTTAGCTAACCCCGACAATTCGATTTCACTGCCGTTTAAACCGAGGACGTGGTTACGTGAACATTCAGTATCTTAAAACTGATTTTCTAGTCGTCGGCGGTGGCACCGCTGGCACTATGGCAGGCATTAAGGCGAAGCAGGCCAGCCCCGAGAGCGACGTGCTGATTTTAGAGAAAGCGAATATTCGCCGCAGTGGTGCGATCGCCATGGGCATGGACGGGGTCAACACCGCCGTCATCCCCGGCAACTCGACCCCCGAGCAGTATGTGCGCGAAATCACCATCGCCAACGATGGCATCGTGAACCAGAAGGCCGTCTACGAAACCGGGCGGCTGGGCTTTGAGGTGATCCAAGAGCTGGAGAGCTGGGGCGTCAAGTTTCAAAAAGACCACGAGGGCAACTATGACCTCAAGCAGGTGCACCGGGTCGGCAAGTACGTGCTGCCCATGCCCGAGGGCAAAGACCTGAAGAAAATTCTCGCCCGCCAGGTCAAGCGCCACAAGGTCAACGTCACCAACCGGGTGATGGCTACCCGCGTCATGGTGCAGAACGGTCGCGTTACCGGGGCCGTGGGTCTCGACGTGCGCAACGGCAACATGGTGGTAATTCAGGCCAAGGCCGTTGTGCTCTGCACCGGGGCCTGCGGTCGCCTGGGTCTGCCCGCCTCGGGCTACCTCTACGGCACCTATGAGAACCCCACCAACGCGGGCGACGGCTACTCCATGGCCTACCACGCCGGGGCCGAGCTCACCAACATCGAGTGCTTCCAGATCAACCCGCTGATTAAAGACTACAACGGCCCCGCCTGCGCCTACGTGGCCAGCCCCTTCGGCGCTTACACCGCCAACGCCGAGGGCCACCGGTTCATCAACTGCGACTACTGGAGCGGCCAGATGATGCTGGAGGTCTACAAAGAGCTGAACTCCGGCAAAGGCCCGGTGCACCTGAAGATGTACCACCTCGACGACGACACTATCAACGAAATCGAAACCATTCTGTGGGATAACGAACGCCCCAGCCGAGGCCGCTTCCACGAGGGCCGGGGCGAAAGCTACCGCACCCACGGCGTCGAGATGAATATCTCTGAAATTGGCCTGTGCAGCGGCCACAGCGCCTCGGGCGTCTGGGTCAACGAGCGGGCCGAAACGACAGTCTCCGGTCTGTATGCGGCGGGCGATATGGCCAGCGTGCCCCACAACTACATGATTGGGGCCTTTGTTTACGGTCGCATCGCGGGCGAAAACGCCATGGACTACGTGCGCGACCTGGAGCATGTCGAACCCGACGCCGAATTTCTCGCCGCCGAGCAGGCTCGCATCTACGCGCCTCTGCAGCAGCCCGATGGCGTGCCCCACACCCAGATCGAGTACAAGCTGCGCCGCCTGGTCAACGATTACCTGCAGCCGCCCAAGTCGCCCCACAACATGGATATCGGCCTGCAAAAGTTTGTCGGTTACGAAGAGACCCTCGACCTGATGGGGGCCCGCGACCCCCACGAGCTAATGCGCTGCATGGAGGTGCACTTCATCCGCGACTGCGCCGAGATGGCCGCCCGCGCTTCCCTGTTTCGCAAAGAAACCCGCTGGGGCCTCTACCACTACCGCCTCGACTATCCCGAAAAGAACAATGAGGAGTGGTTCTGCCATGTGAACCTGAAGAAAGGCGAAACCGGCCACATGGAGCTGTTTAAGCGCGCCGTCGAACCCTACATCGTCGATGTCGATCTAGTCGAAGAAGTCTACGATGTCGCCGTTCGATAGTCCGGTAGGGTGGGCACCGCCCACTATCACCTTAGGTAGGTGAAACAAGCAAACATTCACGATTAAGGGCGCACAACTGTGCGCCCCTACGAAACCTTGATTCCTGACCATTGACTTGAAGAAAAATTATGGCTCTCACCTCCCAACGGGTTGACGTACCCGTAATCGTCGATGAATCGAAATGCCTTGAAAAATGCAACGCCTGCATTGAGGTCTGCCCCCTCGATGTGCTGGTGAAAAACCCCGAGACCGGCAAAGCCTATATGAAGTACGACGAGTGCTGGTTCTGCCTGCCCTGCGAGAAGGAATGCCCGACCGGGGCGATTACGGTGCAGATTCCGTTCTTGCTCAGGTAAGAGGGCGCGGTAAACGGTGAACGGTGCATTAAGAGTTCTGCCGTGCTCCGAACACCGCAAACCCCTCCCCC
>QBMN01000118.1 GCA_003241845.1 Shackletoniella antarctica
GCTTAAAAAAAACTGGAATTTATCGGTCTGATGGCAGGGGGGAGTGAACCTTTACGTTTCACCTGCTCCAGGTACTCTTGGTAGCTGATCGCCTGCTGCCGCCGCTGCTCGATTAGGGCGTCGAGCAGTTGTGACATGCGATCGTAGTATTTGGGGTTGACCGGGCTCTCGTCGGTGATGACCCGCCGCATATTGTTTTCAATGGTCTCGGCCACGGCGTCTTGGCTATCGCGAATGCCCTTGGGCAGCTGGTCGAGGGCCGCATTGCCCCGCTGCACGATCAGATCGATCAGGCTCATGTCGTTGAGGTCGGAGATGGTTTCGCTGGGGTCGGCGCGAATGTAGCTGTCGAGCAGGCGGCGCATGGCTGGCTCGTACTGCTTCATGTCGATGTAGTCGCCGCTGGCCTTTTTGACCGCCTCTTGCACCTCGTCGTAGTGGGTGACTTCGGCTTTGATGGTAGCGCTTTCGTGGGGCGAGTAGCCTGCTTCGGCCATTTCATTGGCCAGGTTGGCGTAGGCGCGCAGCAGGGATGCGACAGCCTGGTAGAGGGCCAGGCGCTTGGGTTCGTTGGCGGCCAGGGCTGCTTTATCGGCGGTGTCTTCGGCGCAGAAGTAGTGCAGGTAGTCTAGGGTGTGGCGGGGCAGGCGCACCGGCTCACAGAGGGCTTTGACCTGTTCCCGCAGGTCTTCGAGGCGATCGCGGCCTTTTTCGATGCGATCGCTCAGCAGCCCGGCCACATCTTCGGCGTCAAATTTCTCAAACGCGCCGCTGGTGTAGTCGGTGATCGCCCCTTCTAGCGACTTGAACAGGTCTTTGTAGTCCACGATGTAGCCATATTCCTTGTCGTCGCCGTCGAGGCGATTGACCCGGCAAATGGCCTGAAACAGGCCGTGGTCCTGCATCTTTTTGTCGATGTAGAGGTAGGTGGCGCTGGGGGCATCGAAGCCGGTGAGCAGTTTATCGACCACAAGCAGCAGGCGCATCTGGCCCGGTTCTTTTTTGAAGCGCTCTTTGACCTTTTGCTCAAACTCTTCCACCCGGTACATGGCCCGGTCTTCGGGCTCGTTAAAGTACTCGGCCAGCATGCGGCGATAGATGGCGTACTGGTTTAGCTTTTCGGTTTCGCCTTCCCCGGTTTCTTCGCCTTTGATGTCGGCGGGGCCGGGCTTGTAGCTGGTGACGATCGCGCACTTGCCCGCCAGGTCACTACGGCTGAGAATTTCGTAGGTTTTGCAGGCCTGGTAAATGCTGGCGCACACCAGCATCGCGTTGCCGTGCCCGTCCATTAGCCGGGGCTTGGTCTCCATATCCATCAAGATGTCGTTGACGATCATCTCCAGGCGCGACTGGCTAGAGAGCACGTTGCGTAGGGTGCCCCAGCGCTTTTTGAGCTGAGACTTGGCCAGTTCTGACAGGCTGCGGGTTTTGGCCTCAAACCACTGATCGACCTTTTGCTGAGAGGTGAGGTGCTGGTCGATGTCGCGGGCCTCGTAGCGCAGGTCGAGCACTACCCCGTCGCTGACCGCTTCGTCAAATTTGTAGGTGTGGATGTAGGTGCCGAATACCTCTAGGCTGGTTTGCCTGTCGTCTTTAAGCAAGGGCGTGCCGGTAAAGCCGATGAACATGGCCCCCGGCAGCAGCGCCGTCATGGCGGTGTGCAGCTTGCCCGACTGGGTGCGGTGGCACTCGTCGACGAAGACAAACAGGTTGCCCTTGGGGCTAAAGTTGCTGGGCAGGTTGCGCCGCAGGTCTTGAATAAACTGCTCTGTGCTCTGGCTGGTGTCGGCCTCGTCGCGGCTGCCGAACTTGTGGACGAGGGAGCACAGCAGCCAGGGGGTGGTGGCATTGAGCTGGGCGATCAGATCTGCGCCGCTGGTGGTGCGGTAGATGGCTTCGTCTACGCCTTTAAAGACGCTTTCAATTTGCTCATCTAGCTCGGTGCGGTCGGTGATGATCAGCACGCGGGCATCGGTAGCGTTTTCGCGCAGCCACTTGGCCAGCCACACCATAGTCAAGCTTTTGCCCGAGCCTTGGGTGTGCCAGATAATTCCCCCTTCGCGCTGCTGCACTCGCTGCTGGGCGGCTTTGATGCCAAAGTATTGGTTGTGGCGGCAGGTCTTTTTGGTGCCCGCATCAAAGACCGTGAAGTCGTGGATCAGTTCGAGCAGGCGGGCTTTGGCGCAGAGGCGCACCAGGGCGGCGTCAAGGGCATTGTCGCCAATCGCCGGGTCGATGGTGGGCAGATACTTGTGGCTTTTGGGGTCGGTTTTGGGATTGTAGCGGGGGTTTTCTTCTTTCCAGCTGAGGTAATACTTCTCGGCGGTTTCGGTGGTGCCGTAGCGCAGGCCCTGGGTGTCGTTCCCGGCCATCACTAGCTGAAGGGTGGTGAAGAAGGGGCGGTGAAACTCTTTGCGCTGGTTATCGAGGTTTTGACGGATGCCTTTGGCAACGTCGACGCTGCCTTTTTTGAGTTCGAGCACTCCCAGGGCAATGCCGTTGACGTAGAGCACCATGTCGGGTCGGCGGTTGTTTTGGCCTTTGAGGGTGACTTCTTCGGCGATCGCAAAGTCGTTGTTTTCGGGCTGCTGCCAGTCGATTAGCGGCACGGTCTGGGTCTGCTCTCCGGCCCCGGCTTTGACTTTGACCCCGTAGCGCAGCAGGCCATAGACGGCTTTGTTGGCGTCGTAGAGGTTTTGGCTGTCGCCCAGGGCGGCGGCTTGGTCTAGCTCGCGCAGGGCTTTGGCGATCAGGGTTTCGCTAACGCCCTGGCGGCTGAGCCACGATCGCAGCAGGTCGGCCTCGATGTTGCGGTTGTTGGGGCGAGACTCCCAGTTGCCCAGGTAGCGGTAGCCCAGGTGGGTCTGAAACAGCTGGACGACTCGATTTTGGGTGGCTCGTTCCCGTTGGCCGACGGTGTTCATGAGGCTGCTTCCTCTAAGCGATTGGGTGACCAGACTTGTTTTGCCAAAGCAAGCACTAACTCTCGGCGTTCTTGCTGTTGCTTTTTACCAAAATCTTCATAGGGCTTGAATGGCAACGATTTGCTCTCGCAGAAGGCTTTGAACTGGGGCTTATGTTGGTAGGTGTTCATGTTGAGGCTGGCCGCGTACCAGTTCTGGCTGACATAAACCGAGTTTTTATAGGTGAAGGGTTTGTCTTGCAAACTCCGATTAACATCAGCAGGCAGTAACAATAGCCCCGCCACGTGGTTCCGCCAGTATTGAAACTCTTGCTCTGACTCAAATTCGTTTGAGTAATCGCTATAGCGACTGGGCCAGATGTGCTCGATATCTAAGGGGTTGCTATGGCTGCGGTCAATATACTTGTCAAAGAGGTTGTGCTCTCCGCCACCGGCTTCGGTGTAGGCCGTGAGCCGAGCCAGCAGGTGGTAAATATAGCGACGGCTGAACTGGTTAAGTCCCAGTCCCATAATGCCAATACGACCTCGGGAAGGGCTGCCGTCAAAGGTGGCATCGTCATTGGCAAGTTTGTCGTTGAGGATGGCGACCAACTCATGGAGCGGTTTACGGCGAATATCGCGGCAGAGAACAAACATGGCGTAGGCCGTGCTGGAATACCCTACCCGAATGTAATTTACCACCCGCCTCATCAGCCAAATATCTAAATAGGTGGCGGTAACAGCAATCTTGCGACGTACAGTAGCGTCATCATCAGTGACACACAAGGATGCGAGAAGTACTGTGCTTTGCCAGGTAAAGGCGTTGTGAGCGTTGTAAAACACTGCCTCTAGGCCTTTCGTGTAGATGCGGCTGGCATTCAAGACAAGTTGATAGGCCTTGGCAAAAAAGGTGAAGTGGGTGGTAATGAATTCCAGGTTGGCTGACTGAGTTCCCAGGGTAAGGTGAGTGTCGTTGTCGCGAACCCAACGGTGAAATGTGCTACCAATGAGTTCCCAGTCTTTGTCAGTAGCTCCGGCTTTACGCTCTCGGCTGGTCTCGGCGTGCTGTGCCCTCAACCAGGCCTTGATGCAGGCTGAGTCTCGTTCGGGTTCGTGGTCACCGCCCCAGGTAATTAGATCGAGGACTTGTTTTTTCCAGATTTGGTTGGCATTGCGTCGTTGGTCGGAGTCTTCGATGGGAGCTAGGAGGGAGGCCTTGAGCATATCTACGGGGCTGAGGGGCTTACCCCGGTCGTTCATCGTCTCGAAGATGGTGTAGGCGTAGTTGTCGTTGTCAGTAGCAATTTCAATCAACCCAACTTTGTTCATTAACCAGTAGCAAAAGCTAGGTAGAGCATCTCCCAATTCATCTGCCAACTCTTTGTTTTGAATATCTTCATAGCGGGCATAGATTGTTTGGACAGATTCATCCTTACCATCAGGGCTAAATTCTTGGCCCGAGAAGAGGGATTTGATGACAGAGAGTCGTTCTGGGATGTCGAGATTGAACTTGGGAACTCCGTTGTCATTGCTAAAAATTAGAGGTTTAAGACTGCTGGTTAAGAGATCGTCTGTTGCTTTGACGGCGTTGTGGAGGTAAATCAGCAACAGGGTAAGAGAAGTGACTCGTTGCTGCCCATCGACAAGGTAGTTCTTAGCGTTGCGCTTGCTGACGATAATGGAGCCCAGGAAGTAGTCTTCATAGGCACTGACATCTGAGGTGAGGTGATCTGGCTGATAGCTGCTGAGGAACTTGTCTCGTAGATCCGTAAGCAGTTCGTCAATATTTTCTTTTTCCCACTTATACTCCCGTTGGAAGTCGTCAATCGCGAAGAATTTACTCTGTAGAAGCTCTCGCACGCTGCGGTAGTGGGGAGTGATGGTAGGCATATTGTTTCGCTAAGGGAGACCTTTGTCGAACGATGTCAGTTTTCAGAGCAGTGGGTTACCGGCCTGTTTCTCTAATATACCCACGAGCTGCTCTCGTTACTTCTACGGAGGTGACTAAATAAATCGGGAAGTTCTATCTTGTCCCAGCCGCACCTTGCCGGTGAGGAGCTGCTGCATTATGCCTTGCTGGATGGCTTGGACCTTGGCGCGGTGGGCTTTGAGGGCAGCGATCGCACTACTCAATCACGTCACCGTTTTGGGTGGTGTCGCTGGGGGCATCGTCGCCAATGATCACAGGTTTGCCATCGCGCCAGATAACGGCATAGTGACCCAGGCGGCGTTTGCGTTCTAGGGTGTCTGCGGCCACTTTTCTGAGGCAGTCTAGGGTCTTTTGGGTGTCGGGAATGCTGGTCATAATCTAAGCTACCCCGTAACCCGTATAAGGACGTTTGTAGACAGGATGCAGCCCTAGGACGATATCTTCCTTAGGAACACCCATGTCAATTAGCTAATCGTTGGCAACCAATTAGCTGCTGTCAGATGAGTATCAACGGTTGCCAACTGAAGGTCATAATGTACAGCTGTTGCTGCGATAAAGCGATCCGCAGGATCTTTATGAGGTAAGTCGATTTGGCGGCTTAAGATGGCGATTTCACCCGTTAACGGAGCTTCAAGGACTCGTAATACATCCAAAGACTTCTTGATCCACTCGGCAGGTTCGTCTGACAGAGTGATTTTTCCCTTTTCAGTGAGAATCATGACCTCCCACATACTGATGGGGCTAATCCATAGCTCAGTATCATCTTGAGCAATGAGCGTCTGGAGAGTAGTCGAAAGTTGAGCGTCCTTAAGTGAGTACCAGAGCCAAATATGAGTATCGAGCAACAGCTTCACTGAAGTACTTCCCAATCACTTGCAGGCACAGCCGGAGAGATAATATCGCCGTGAATAGAGCCAGTTCCTTTCATGAACCCAAAGGCAGGACGCTTTGGCTGTTCGCTTGCGGTAGCTGTTTGTTGCAGACATGGAAGGACTGACGCCTTCCAGCGCTCGAAAGGGGCCTGATTATCACTGGGCTGAGATGGCCAAGAGTCAATCAACGAAAGAAAGGCAGGTTGAATGGTTTGAGCTTGCTGAGGGTCGAGGGAGGCCACCAGGGTCATGATGAGGGCAATGCGCTCTTTAACAGGAATATTATGGATTGTGTGTAATGTTTCAGCATCCAACATGGGTATGTCCTGACTGGAGTCTTCTGAAATTGTAAGGCGTATTCTCCCGGTGAGGAGTTCTTGCATCATGCCTTGTCTGATGGCCTGGGTTTTGTTGTGGCGGGCTGCTAGGGCAGCGATCGCACTACTCAATTACGTCACCGTTTTGGGCAATGTCGCTGGGGGCATCGTCGCCAATTACCATCGGTCGCCCATCGCGCCAGATAACGGCATAGTGACCCAGGCGGCGTTTGCGTTCTAGGGCGTCTGCAACGGCTTTCCTTAAAGCGGCGAGGGTTTTTTGGGCTTCGGGAGAAATTTTGCTCATCGTTCTGCTTCCTGGCTCAGTTGCTCAAATAGTTCGGGAATCAAGATTTCACGGGTTTCGCCTTGTTGCTCAAAGATTAATTGGGGAGAATCGCTTTCATTCATAAAGCATTGGGCACGGTCTACAAGGTAGCTGAACTCGTTGAGCAGGTTCCGCAGGCTGCGGGGAAAGCGCCGTTCGATGTCTTCTAGGGAGATGTTGTGGCCACCGTGGGCGACTCGCTCAGCAACCCGCAGTCTGGACATTTCTACACTGGGCAGGGCCAGGTAAATGAGTTCTACCCGCCACCCTTCTGATCGTAACCGTCGAAGGAACCTGAGATAGCTGCGTCCTGACAGGGTGGTTTCAAAGGCGAAGTTCTTGTCTGGCCTGGATGCGGTTTTCGATTTCTCGGAGAAAGAGACGGCTGGCGGGCAGTAGCTCTGTTTCTGGGGCGAGGGGTGATAGACCGGCAGCTATGAGGTCGGCGTTGACGAAGTTACGGCAGTTGGCGACGGTGGGCAAATATGACAGGGCAAAGGTGGTTTTGCCTGCGCCGTTGGGGCCAGCGATGATCCAGCAGGTGGGGGCTGATGGGGTGCTCATACCAGGCGCACCTTGCCGGTGAGGAGCTGCTGCATCATGCCTTGCTTGATGGCCTGGGTTTTGGCGCGGCGGGTTTCTAGGGCGGCGATGTCGGTATCCATGTCGGAGAGGACAGTTGCGATCGCCCGTTGTTCTTCCTGATTAGGCGGCACCTGAATCGTGAAGCTTCGTATGTCTCCAGGACTAATATGGGGGATAGCTGTCACAGTCTTTACAGCATCACAGTGCTCAGTGAAAAACTTGCTGCAAATCCATTCTTTCAAGTAGCCCATGTCAATCTTGTCTGACCGAATTCGGGCAACCCGCTGTAATAGTAGTGCGGGCAAATCATCTTTTGACAATCTTGCAAAACTTCGCCCGACGAGTGACCCATCCATTGCGACAACGATATCTCCCTCATTAAGAACGTATTGGCTGATATCGGAAGTTACTTCTGGCCAGTATTGAACCAAATCATCAGACCAATCAGTTACGCCTCTTTTGATATTTGAACCGCGTAGGAGCTTGATACCCGAATCAAAATATTGTTCACTTGGAAACGGAAAGCCCGTCAGTAGGTCAATTTCTGTCCCGATTTGCTTTTTGCTCCAGTCACCACCAAACCCCGGCAGGCGTTTTTTGCCGGTGAGGAGTTGCTGCATGGTGGCGGTTTTGAGGTGACGCTTTTTGGCGATGAGCTTATCTAGCGCGGCGATCAGGGCATCTACGTCGGATAGGGTGGCTGCGATCGCGCGTTGTTCTTCTATATCAGGAAGAGGCAGAGTAAAATTCCTAACATCTTGGCTTGTGATGTTGGGGTCTTTTCTACTGCTACTAGCAACTGATTTCCAATGCTCTACTCGATAATTGAGTGTTGCTAGCAAATATCCCGAATTGAGTTTACTAGCTTTCGGTTGGATCGCGATAAGAGCTTGATTTACAGCAGCAGAAATTTCTAGAAGTCCTGTTCTTCCAATTTGGTTGAATCCTCCATACATAGCAATAAATACAGTGCCAGGTGGATAGACTTGGAGGCAGGTTTCATCGAGTGCTTCTTGTGTAACTTTTTCCTCTGTTGCAGTGATGCGTGAGTTGTTTAGATCAGTCGTTTTGACCCAGGGATATTTACCGTTACGGTAATAGCGATCTTCTTGAGAACGTGAGGGGGTTGTACCGCTTGATAGCTTCGCCGCAAAGTCTATGCAGCAAACATCCCAATCTTCAGGAATCACCCCAATCTCAGTCTGCTTATACCCTTCCTTCACCATGTCAGCCCCATCTTCTGCAAATGCTCCTCCACCCGGCTCGATAGCGCCTCCACCGTCTGCACCAGTTCCGGCAGCGGTTCCGCGTAGCGTTCCTCCAAATCCTTCACCCGGTTCGCCAACTGCTGGGTCACCCGCTCAATCTCCGCCGCCACGGCCACCTTCAGCGTGGCCTGCCACTTGTCTTCCACCACCAGGGCCTTAATCTCCGCCTCGCTCAGCTGCGGGTACTGGCCAAACACCGCCCTATCCAGCGCTTCTTGGGCAGCCTTCACCGTCTTTTTCATCGCCGCCTCCTGGTCAAACAGCGTCAGCACCTCCGTCAGCACCTCCCGCTCCTCGATAGCCCCTGCGTCTGGGGTCGGGTCGCGCTTAATCTCCTTCAGCCGGGCGGTGGCGGTGGCCTTGGTTACCTTGCCCCCGTCGCTCTGGGCCTCCGCCAGCAGCCCCTCATCGCCGCTGTGCTCCTCCATCAGCGCCTCCAGTTCCTGGCTAATGCCCTCCAGGTCGGCCTGTAGCTCATCAATGCGGGCCTGCTTGTCGGCAAAGTACCGCGCCACCACCAGCCCTGGCGGTATCAGGTCGGCCTTGTACTTCTGCTTGCCGAGGGTTAGATCTGGCGTTTCTTTGAGCTTTTCGCCCTTGGCCACCACCAGCTCCCGCAGGGTCTTGCCCGCCGCCCAGCCATCCTGCGTCAGCACATAGACATCGTCTTGCAGGGTCTCGGCCCAGTAGTCCATCAAAATTTGGTAGATGTCGTAGCGATCGAGCAGGTCGGCCTCGGTAAAGCGGTGCAGCAAATCTTCCGAGAGGGTGGTGATCAGCGCCTTGGGCTTGTCGCCCAGGTTAACGCCCATCAGCGCTGCCCGGTGGGCCTCATACCAGACCGTGTAGAGCGCCAGACTGCGCTCTGCAAAGGCCGTAAATTCGGGATGGTTGAGGATGGTCGCCTTCACCTGGCTGGCCTCGACCAGGCCCTCGCTGTAGCCCGATCGCTCACCAGGGGCAAACAGGGTGCTGCGCAACTGAGGAAACACCCGCCAGTAGGCCCCCAGGGCATCTAGATCACCCTTGGGTATGCCGCCGCTGAGGTGGGCCGCCAGATCGTGCAGGTCTTCTGGCTCGCTGGCGTCGATGTAGCGGGGAATGTTGAGGTTGTAGTCGTTTTTCTCGATCTCGGCCAGGGGCACCAGGCGGCTGTAGCGCTCTAGCTCGCTCTGGTGGTTAAACACATCCACAATTTTGTGAATGTCCTGGCTGCGCAGGCGGTTCTTGTTGCCGTCCTTCATCAAGCCCCGGCTGGCATCCACCATAAACAGCCCCTGTCGCGCTGCCGCCCCCGCCTTGTCTAGCACCAAAATGCAGGCCGGAATGCCCGTGCCATAGAACAGGTTGGCGGGCAGGCCGATGATGCCCTTGATATAGCCCTGGCGCACCAGCGCCCGGCGAATGGTGGCCTCGGCATTGCCGCGAAACAACACCCCGTGGGGCAAAATCACCGCCGCCTTGCCCGTACTCTTCAGCGACTTGAGAATGTGCAGCAGAAAGGCATAGTCACCGTTTTTGTCGGGCGGTGCGCCGTACTCAAACCGCCCGTACTCGTCTTCCGCCACATTCACCCCATTGCTCCACGACTTGTAAGAAAAGGGCGGATTCGCCACCGCGAAGTCAAAGGTCTTGAGGCCGCCGTCGGCGGTTTTCCAGTAGGGCTCCGAGAGGGTGTTGTCGCGCCAGATCTCGTGGCTGGGGTAGTTGTGCATAAACATATTCATCCGCGCCAAGGCCCAGGTGGAGTTATCCATCTCCTGGCCGTAGATGGTGAGGCCGCGCGGGGCCACGTCGGCCACCTTCAGCAGCAGCGAACCCGAGCCGCAGGTGGGGTCATAGACGGTTTCATCCTGCCGGGTCTCGGCGGTGATGCCCACCACCTGGGCCAAAATCCGCGATACCTCGGCGGGGGTGTAAAACTGGCCCTTGCTCTTGCCCGACTCGGTGGCAAAGTGGCGCATCAGGTATTCGTAGGCATCGCCCAGCAAATCATCGCCCTCGGCCCGGTTGGCGCTCAGGTCTAGCCCAGCAAAAATGCCCACCAGGTTTGAGAGCCGATCAACCATCTCTTTGCCCCGGCCCAGCTTGTCTTCGTTGTTGAAGTCGGCCACGTCGATTACGCCCTTAAGGTCGTTCTCTTCGGCCAGGGCGCTAATGATCTTGTTGATGCGATCGCCGATCTCCTTATTGCCCTTCAGCGCCACCATGTCTTGAAACGAGCCGCCCTCGGGCACCACGATGTCGGCGTAGGGGTCGCCGCCATACTTGTCGGAGACGTACTTCATAAACAGCAGGGTCAGCACGTAGTCTTTGTACTGGCTGGCATCCATGCCGCCGCGCAGTTCGTCGCAGCTGGCCCACAGGGAGCTATAGAGAGCGGTCTTTTTAACGGCCATTCAGGGTCTTAGGGGGCGATAGGGGCTAGGTTGAGGGTCGGCAGACAGGCCACAGGGCTAGGGTGCCCCAAGGGGTAGCCCTTTGAATAGTAACGACCCTGGCCGCCTGCGCTGGCTCAACTCTAAAAACTACATACTGGGGCCACCACCGATCAGGCTCTGGCAGGTCTACCTCAACAACTTAGTGATCGAGTAAGGGCAAAACAGAGCCTCGCCACCGCTGTTTATGCAGACCAGCTCGCACGAGCTACACAGCCTCAGATGCATCCAACACCGGATCAGCGGCAAACCACTCCTGCCACCACTGCTGCACCTCCAGCGATGAGGCCTCTAGCAGGGCATTCCCCTGGGCGATCGCCTCCGCATACTGGGCCTGCACCTCATCCCCGCAGCCACCGGCCTCCACATGGCGAATCATCGACTGCACAATCGGCAGCGCAGTACCCACCCCAAATAGGGCATTGAAACCCACAATCACCGCCGGGGCCGACAAAACCACCACCACCTCAGGAAACAGCGCCATCACCACCACGAGCAGGAGAAAAAAGATTGGCGTAGCAATGCCAGCACTGACCGCCGCCGCCACGATTTTTTCGCGAAACTCATCTGCGGTAATGTCGCCCCGGTAGAGGTCGAGCGTGTAGGCCAGCGCCGTCACCAGCGCCTGGGTCAGCACCGCCGTGCCCGTAGCCGCCAGGCCCAACCGCGCGATCGTCGTTGAGTTTTTGAGCACCGAATCGACCGCGTTGTAGAAGCGAATGTAGGTCTGCTCGCCCCCCGTCATCGTGGCCGAGCCGCGACGAATATTGTTGGCCCCTAGCTCCCACACAACATTTTCAGCCCCATTGCTGCCCCCCTTAGAGTGAGCCTGAATGTGGCTGCCATGCTTGTTTGACAAAAAGACCCGCATATCGCGCTCGCTGGCTCCGAGTTTAGATGTGCCGGGGATTTTGTCGAACAGCCCCATAGTGTCGGCATCCGAGCGCGGCGCATCGCCCAAACGGGTGCCAGCCCTTTGCAATCGACGCGCCAGGGCGGGCATTTCCTGGGCCAGCTCTTGGGCAGTGCGCGGTAGGTCTTTGAGGGCATTGGCCGTGACCATGCCCGAGGTGCCCAGAGCTGCGATCGTCGTCTGCCAGTCTTCTAGAGCCTTGCCCATGGCCTCCAGACTCAGCCGCGCGTTCTCCTGCCCCGTCTCTTGAAGGGTCTGGAGCGTAGTTAGGCCAGAAACGGTAAGGGCCTGGGTAGTCTGCTGGGCGCGATCGCCCGCCTGCTGAATCTGCCCCAGGGCCTCGTCTAGCCCCTCAGCACCCTGCTCCACCGTCTGCTGAACCTGGTGGAGCGCTTCAGCTGTGGTGGCCGCCAGTTCGTCGGTAGCCTGCGTTGTGGCGACAACGGCCTTGTCAATGTGCTGGCTGGCCGTGTCTGCTAGTTGCTTAGCCTGCTCCCAAAGCGACATGTAGGGGTTTCCTCGGTTTGACAGTGGGACAACGAATGCCTCAGCAGACCAGCTGTCGAGCCATTTGCTCAGGCTGCACTGTGACCAGCCCATGCAGCGACTCGAATTTGGCTATTTAGTCGAAAGTGGGATGCTCCCAGATGCGATTTTTATGAGCGTTCCTGTATGTTAAGGCTTTCAGGAGTTTTTCGCACTACCAAGGACTCTCTACAATGAAGAGTTTACTGGGTGCATTAGTTCTGCTCTAGAATGCCATTTACCCAGAATTCTTTCAGCCATTGCTGAAGAATCACTGTTAGGGGGAGAGCTAACAGCAGCCCTAAGAAACCAAAAAATACTGCAAAGATGACCTGAGCTAGCAACGTCACTGCTGGCAGCAGGGAAACCTGCTGTTTCATTACCAGAGGGGTAAGTACATTGCTTTCAATTTGCTGAATGACGATGTAAAGCGCTACCACCGCACCTGCTTTCCAGGGGGCGTCGAGTAGGGCAATAGCGGCGGGGGGAATTACACTGATCACCGGGCCAAGATTGGGAATAAACGCTAGCAAACCCGCTAGTAAACCATTGGATAGCGCTAGGGGTACTCCTAAAATCCACAGACCGGTCATGCTCATCAGAGCAATGACAATCATATTAAAGAGAATACCAATAAACCAACCAGAGATGGCATCTTCGCAATTATCTAATACGTGACTAACTCGCTGGCGCAGGGACGACGGAAAAGTTTTTATAAATAGCTGTCGGTATGAGGTCGGGTTCAACAGCATCATGATCATCAGTGTCAGCACCAGAAAAAGGTTCAGTGTGATCGTTAGAGTATTAGAAAATAGTCTGAAAAATCTGCCAAATATCATTTCTATATTGATCGACTGGAGCTGATTAGAAATGGTTTCGAGGCTCTGAAAACTCTGGGACGAAAAACTAGGGATCCAACCTCCCAAACGGGTGAGCCAGGTCTGTATTCGGTCAATTATTTGAGGAGTAAGGTTAACTAGTTCTTGTAGTTGCTGAGAAAAGGGCGGTACGATGATCAGACCAAATATGACCAGCACAAGAAGAATAGAGATAATGATGGCGAACACAGCCGTAATGCGCCTCGGTATTCGTTTTTGAAGCGCAACTACAGCCCGATTGATGACCACCACAAAAACGACCGCCGTTAGAGCAAGCAGCAGTACATTGCGAATTCGCCAAAATATATACAGGCAAATTCCTAATATAACCAGGCTTAACCACTGACTAAATTTCACCGTAGGTCTCTGTGTCGTTACTTGAGATAAAATGCATTGCTATAGATAAGTATGGCTTGGTTGAAGTTGCATGCAAAAAATATGCAAGCTCGAAATATGCAGGATGGCAAAACATGCCCCTTTTACTGCTATCTATCGAGCGTCAATACCTTGATTAGGATCGCCAGATACTTTGGTGTTCTTATCGGTAGATATTTCGGCTTTTACCCCTTCGCTAGCATCAGAATGACGAGTCCCTTGACCTATGCGGCGAGCTTCTGGCTCAGTGGGGTCACTTTTAATGTCGGGAACAATAGTCTTGCCTTTATTCTCTTGCTACGTCATAAAATCACCTTAACTTCAACAGTGGCATCACTCTAAACCAAGTCCATGTTGAAAACCGTAGTTTTAGCCCTCACCCCCGGCCCCTCTCCCAGAGGGCGAGGGAAACTCCAGGTTTTAAGTCAGACGAGGTTTAGACAGGGTTTGATTCCAGGATTTACTCTATGGCCACATGGCCACTAGTTTTATTTATTAATCAAGAATGGGCCATCTATCCTAAGAAACAGATTCAAGCTATTCAATCCTTTGACAGATAAACTGCTGTCTTAGGGAGGATGAAAAAATGAATATTTTGCATTTCTATTTTATATAGACTGATAAACTACGCTGAA
The DNA here is from genome assembly GCA_003241845.1 of Shackletoniella antarctica. GTDB lineage: Bacteria > Cyanobacteriota > Cyanobacteriia > Phormidesmidales > Phormidesmidaceae > Nodosilinea > Nodosilinea antarctica. The sequence continues at coordinate 13,967 of QBMN01000118.1, forward strand.
AGCAAGGAAATTTGAATGGATATTGTAAGGCTTATCGCCGCTATTCTACTGCCGCCGCTGGGGGTATTTCTTCAGGTAGGGATTGGGCCTCAATTTTGGCTCAACATTTTGCTGACCCTGCTGGGCTACATTCCTGGTATCATCCATGCGGTTTGGATTATTCTTAAGCGCTAGATAGCATTGTGTTGCCTAGAGCGATCGCCGCTGTCGCCGCCGGATTACCCAAACAATGGCGATCGCCGCTAGGCTAATCAGCACGATTTTGCTAATGGGGGCAATAAACTCTTGTACGCGATCAAACTGGTTGCCCAGCAGGTAGCCCGCCACGGCTAAGGCTCCTGTCCACAGCACCGTCCCCACGGCGGAATAGACCAAATAGGGCAGCAGCGGCATGTGGCTAAGCCCGGCCGGTACCGATACGTAGGTACGCACCCCCGGCACCATTCGGCCTGCTCCCACGACCCAGCTACCCCTGCCCTGCTGAAAAAATTCAACGGCCTTTTCGATATCGCTGGGTTTTAGGGTGAGCCAGCGGCCGTAGCGCCTGACCCAGTCCATCAGCTGATCTTGGGTAATCAGCCGACCCACCACATACCAGGCTGATGCGCCAATCAGCGATCCTAGGGAACCAGCAACAATGACAGTGGCCAAGTTCAGGTCGGGACTGCGGCGGCTGACAAACCCCGCCAGGGGCATAACCAACTCGGAAGGAATTGGCGGAATCAGGTGCTCGAGCACCATGAGACCGAAGATGCCGAGGTAGCCGAGGGATTCAATCCAGGTGGTGATCCAGTTAAACATGGGGATATAAAACGTAGAGGACAAAGGGGCCAGGTTGATTAGCGTTCAAAGAGCGCTTTGCCGAGTTGTCCCAGGAGTAGGGGCACCAGTCCCCTAGCCTTTGGCCGGCTTTAAGGCGATTCCAGCCGTAGCGCTGGCGCTCCACCTGGCGGTGGTCAAGCCCCTGAGCGGCGTCAACTCCAAACTCGTCGAGTAAAGTCTGGGGGGATGACTGCATCGCCTGGTTGGGAGAGACAGAACGGCTCACACAGCCTCCTTTTAGCTAGCAATAGTCACTCGACCCTATGCTGTCAGTTAGACGCTGACTACTATCAGAATGTAGATTCTGGTGGCGCTATCAGGTTGACTTTGCGCCACCCTGATAGCTAGCGATCGCCTCCAGACCCTAGGCTCTGCCTGCTCATCGCTGCGATCGCCCCTCTAAAGGAATACGCGGGTATCAACTTAAGCCGGGACAGGTTGACCGTACCAGGGATTGGGCTGTTGTGA
>QBMN01000119.1 GCA_003241845.1 Shackletoniella antarctica
CGACAACCCTGCCCCCGGCCCCCAGGTCAACACCAATCAGACTAAAGATGTCACCCTGCGGCTAATCGGCACCGGCGTCTCGCAGATCAACGACATTCGCGACAAAGCCCAAGAAGACCTGGGCTTTAAGTTCGACATGCGGGCGCTGAGCACAGAAGAAAACAACCAGATCGCCATTACCCAGCCCGGCCAGTACGATATTTTTGACGGCGAGTACTTCAGCCTGCCCCTGGTGGTACCCTCCGGCAACCTCCAGGCCATCGACATCAAGCGCATCACCAACTACGACCAAATTGTCTCCTTCTTTAGAACTGGCGAGTTCAAAGGCATGCCGGTAGAAGCCTCCCAGGGCACGGCTCCCTACCGAGTGCAGTACCTCACCGGCCCCGACTCAAAAGAATTTTCGGCTACCCCCACCGACTACGCCACCCTGATTCCCTTCCAGTACAACGCTGACACCCTGGGCTATCGTCCTGACCTCATTGGTCGCAAAATTGAGACCTGGGGCGAGCTCTTCAACCCCGAATTTAAGGGTAAAACCTCCATTCTTGATATTCCCCAAATCGGCATTATGGATGCGGCCATGGTCGCCGAGTCGCTGGGCCTGATGGCCTTTGCCGACAAGGGCAACATGACCAAGGCCGAAATCGACCAAATCATCGAAATCCTCAAAGAGCAAAAGGCCAACGGCCAGTTTCGTGCCTTCTGGAAAACCTTTGACGAGTCGGTCAACCTGATGAACTCTGGCGAGGTAGTGCTGCAATCGATGTGGTCGCCCGCCGTCACCGCCGTCCAATCTCAGGGCACCGAGTGCATCTATGCCCCCCTCAAAGAAGGCTACCGGGGCTGGGGCGGCGGCATTGGCCTCTCCAAAAACCTGGAGGGCATTCAGCTCGATGCCGCCTACGAGTACATCAACTGGATGCTTGACGGCTGGGTGGGTGCCTTCCTCGGTCGCCAGGGCTACTACAGCGCCGCGCCCGAGAACGCCCGCAAGTTTATGTCCGCCGCCGAGTGGGATTTTTGGTATGAGGGCAAGCCCGCCGCCGAAGACATCGTTGACCCCTTCGGCAAAACTCTGGCCAAGTCCGGCGTCAGCCGCGACGGCGGCTCCTTTGACGAGCGCTTCGGCAACATCGTCTGCTGGAACTCCACCATGGAAGAAAACACCTACCTGGTGCAGAAGTGGAACGAGTTCATTGCATCGTAGATCCCCCCAATTTCTCGATGCCAAGATGTTCTCGAATACCCCCCTTGGGAAGGGGGGAAGGGGGGATCCCTTAGGGCATCTCCCTCACCCTAAAGCTCTGTCCCTAAGGGAGAGAGATTTTGACATTCTGGTTCCCCTTCTCCCTAGGGAGAAGGGGTTAGGGGATGAGGGCCACAACCCAGGCAAGAACAAATAAACTTGAAAATCCCCCCCCATGTCTGAAACCTGGAAAAAGCTCAAGCCCTACGCCCTGATTACGCCGCAGACGCTGGTTTTTCTGCTGTTTTTGGTTTTTCCTATTGTCATGATTGGGGTGGTGAGCTTCTGGGAGTTTAACGGCTACTCTATGACTCCGGCCTTTACCCTTGATAACTATCGGGGTATTTTGACCAATGTGACGTTTAAGACCTACCTAAATACCTTTAGATTTTTGGGGATGGTGTGGCTGGCGACGCTGTTGATTGGCTACCCAGTGGCCTATTTTCTGGCCTTCCATGTGCCCAAGCTAGAGTGGCAAATTCTGCTGTTTTTGGTCTGCACTATTCCCTTCTGGACCTCAAACATCATTCGGATGATTTCGTGGGTGCCGCTGCTGGGTCGGGAGGGGTTAGTCAATCAGGGGTTGATGGGGGTAGGCCTGATTCAGCAGCCCCTAGACTGGTTGCTCTACTCTGACTTTGCGGTGGTGCTGGGCATGGTGCACCTCTACATTATCTTTATGATTGCGCCGATTTTTAACAGCCTGATGCGGATTGAGCGATCGCTCATCACTGCCGCCGAAGACCTGGGGGCGTCAGGGTTCCAAACTTTTAAAGAGGTGATTTTGCCCCTGTCGGCTCCGGGCATTGCGATCGGCTCGATCTTCATCGTCACCCTGATCATGGGTGAGTTTGTCACGGTGCGGCTGATGGGGGGCGGCCAGGCGGCCTCGGTGGGCAAGCTGATTCAGACCCAGATCGGCAGTTTGCAGTATCCGCTGGCGGCCGCCAATGCGATCGTGCTGCTGGCGGTGACGATGCTGATCATTGTCTCGATTCTGCGGGTGCTCGATATTCGCAAGGAGCTGTAAACTCCCTACCCCTGACAAGGTGACTAAACTCTTCTCGGCATGCCACTAGGCTGGGGACTCCGGCCACAACCACCAGGGAGTTAACTCCCTGGCTCATAGCAAAAGTCTGCTAAAGCAGACTGGGATAGCCAGCCTCTAATCCTCTTCAGCCTTGATCTGCCGTAGGGTGGGCACTGCCCACCAGCCTTAATTCAGTGACATTCTGCTAAAGCAGACTGGGATAGCCAGCCTCTAATCCTCTTCAGAGGATTTCGGCTTTGAGCCTTGGACTTCTAGTCCTTGACTCAGCGGCCAATCTAAGGGATCGACTCATAAATTTGCCCCACCTTGACAGAGCTGTGTGGGTGATGCTCACCAACCACCCCTGAGAATCACCCCTGAGAACTACCCATGAAAAAGCAGTCCCTCTCGTTCTATCTTCTCCTGGCTTTCTTCTGCCTGTTCGTGCTGTTTCTCTACGGCCCGATGATCACCATCTTTATGCTGTCGCTCCAGGGGCCAGATGGCGGGTTGACCTTCCCCATGCGGGGCTTTAGCTTTTACTGGCTGGGGCAGGTGTTTCAAGAGCAGCGGGTGGGCAATTTTGTCGAGCCGTTTGTGCGATCGCTTATTTTGGGTATTGCCGTGATGGTAATTACGATTATCGCCTCAGTCCTGGCCAGCATGGGCTTTCGCCAGCGCTTCAAAGGCTCCACGGTGATCTTCTATATGACGATCGCCAGCCTGATTGTGCCGAGCATTCTGGTTTCCCTGGGTATTGGCGTAGTGTTTCAGGTGATGGGCTGGCCGACGAACTGGTTTACCTCGGGCCTGGGGGCACACCTGACCTGGACACTGCCGATCGCCTTTCTGATCATGCTGGGCATTTTTAACCGCTTTAACCCCTCCTACGAAGAGGCCGCCCGCGACCTGGGGGCCACCGACTCTAAGACCTTCTGGGAAATCGTCATGCCGCTGATTGCCCCGAGCCTGCTGGGGGTGGGGTTGCTGACCTTTACCCTCTCCTACGACGAGTTCACCCGCACATCGCTGGTGTCGGGCCAGCGCAACACCCTGCCGCTGGAGATCTTTGGTATGACCACCAACGTGACCTCCCCGGCGCTCTATGCGCTGGGGACACTGACCACTATTTTCTCGGCATCGCTGATTTTGATTGCCTTTTTTGCCCATGGCGAAGTGGTGAAGCGCCAGCGGGGGAAAGCCTAGGGAGAATTTTAAAAAAGATTCTCTGATCGCCCTTCACGCCAATCTGCCCAGTAGGATAGGGCTATGTATCAAGAGTTATTTTTGGCCCTGCTGCGGCAGCACCGGGCGATCGCCGTCATTCGAGCGGCCAGCGTGGAGAGCGGTCTGTCCCAGGCCCAGGCCGTAGCGGCCGGCGGTATTCGCCTAATTGAGGTGACGTGGGATAGCGCTAGCCCAGCGCTGCTGGTGGACAAGCTCAGGCATAGCCTGCCGGCCTGCACCATTGGTATTGGCACGGCCCTCGCTCTCTCAGATTTGAAGAATGCGGCGGCGGCCGGGGCGCAGTTCTGCTTTTGTCCCCACACCGATCTATCCCTGATTCGAGCCGCCCAGCCGCTGCAAATTCCCATCGTGCCCGGCGCGCTAACCCCAAATGAAATTGTGACGGCGTGGCAGGCCGGAGCCACAGCGGTTAAGATTTTTCCCGTTGGTGCCCTGGGAGGGGCGACCTATATTCACAGCCTTCAGGGGCCGTTATCCCACATTCCTCTGGTGGCTACGGGCGGGGTGACGGTAGAGAATGCAGCGGCAATGTTGCAGGCGGGGGCGATCGCCGTAGGTCTTTCCACCGGTTTGTTTGCCAAGGCTGACTTAGCAAGAAAGAATTGGAGCCACATCACCCAACTCTCTAGCCAGCTGGCCAACAGCTTAGCTGACCTAGCTTAAACCAAGTCCAGAAGTGGAGTTTTGCCTGGGGGAAAACCACAGATCTTGAGCTGGATCCGGTGTGGTTGCCTGCTCAACCCAAAATCCCCGGTCTAACATTCCCCTAGCTGCCCAGCTTAAAGGCTTCTACGCAAAAGGCATAGGTCGCCCCAATTTTGGCGCTGTTGACACAGTCAATCCACAGGGGTTTGGGCACCTTTCTCAGCAGTTCTGGGTCGCGCCAGCGACGGCTGTACACCAGCCAGCTGGCCAGCTCTGCCGCAACCACCACAAACGCTGAGGCCACCGTATCTTGAACCGCCGACTGGCCCGCAATTGAGGCCAACGACACCGCAAAAAAATAGCCCAGCAGCAGGCTAATCAACACCAGCGACACCCGCCGCCAGGGGTTGACCAGCCACAGGCTCAACTGGTCGCCTAGATCATCGATTAGAGTACTTAAACGCGTGCGCTGCATAGGCTATCCCTCAAAGTACCGATGCAATAGTCAAGCCCCACGGGTCAAGCCCCACTGGTCAAACCCTGAGGCAGCTATGCTTTTGCATCCTCTCTCGCTGGGCCGGGGCCGACCCTAAAACTCAGCGCCACAATTGGGGTGAATGCCTCCCTGGCGACACACATACTCCAGCTGCTCGGCCCGCAGATTTACGGCTTTAGAAAAGTCTACCCCCACCAGGGCGTTGTTGGCCTCAGGCTCAGCGACGGTGGCAACAAAGGTATCGCCCGGCGATCGCTCCGGCGTAAAAAAACGCGCCTCGGCTAGATTCGCCCCAGCCAGGTTGGCCCCGGTAAGCACCGCACCTTCCAGGTCTGAGCCTTGTAAGTCAGCCTGTTCTAGGTTGGCCTGACTCAGATCGGCCCCCCGCAACCAGCTATTGCTGAGATTAGCCTGTCGCAGGTTAGCGCCCGTCAGGTCAGCCTCGCTCAGGTTAGCCTCAGACAAATCAGCCTGGCTTAAATTGGCAGACAATAGCCGAGTACCCGCTAGGTGGGCCTGGCGCAGCCGAGCTGCGATCAAGCTGGCATGGCTCAGGTTGGCTGCGGTGAGGTCTGCCCCCACCAAGCTGGTACCGTCAAACCTGCCGTAGCTGACATCGGCCGCAATCAACCAGGCGCTGCTGGCATTGGCCCCAGAGAAGTCGGCGTAGGGAGCCAAAGAGTTACTTAAGTTAGCCCGCAGCAAACTGGTGTTGCGAAACACCGCGTGGCGCAGCTGGGCCGCCACCAGGCTGGCCTCGGTCAGGTCTGAGCCACTGAAGTCGGTGATCCAGTCGTCAAAGGTGTCAATGCGGCCATCGGCTCCGGGGTCAAAAAACGTGGCCTTGCGAAACCGTGCCCCCGACAGCACCGCATTCTGCCAGACAATCCCCGCCAGGTTTTGACTCTCCAGCATCAGGGTAAAGGCGTCGGGGCTTTCAAGCACGTAGCTCAGGTTGGTGCCGCTGAGGTCAAGCTGGTTGAGATTGCCGCTGTGCAGCACCAAAATTTTGGCCAGGGTGCGCTTTACCGTGCGCTGCCGCAGTTGCGGAATCAGCCGCTGCTCTGGCGGCAATGCCATCAGATCGTTGGCCAAAGCCAGATTGAGCCGCTGCAAATCTGGAATTGCCGGTGGCCCCAGGGTGACCAGCGCCTGCTGTAGGGTATCCAGCAAACTAGGGTCGCCCGTTTGCCCCAGCATATCGACCAACAGCGGTACCGCCCGTGGGTCTTGGCTACTGGCCAGGGCTAGGGCTGCCGCCTGGCGATCGCTAAACGATGTCGCATTTTGGCTCAGATTTTCCACCAGGGCCAAAAACAGCGCATCCCCAGAATTCCCGGCAGGCAGCCGCCGGTCAAGCCACAGCGCCCCCAACCCGCCCAAAACGACGACACCCGCTAGGGCGCTAATTACCGGCAAATGCCGCCGCCAACCCCTTGGCCCCAGCACCTCAGCCGAGTCAGCCGGAGACAGCACAATCGCCGTCAGACCGCCGTACTCCTCAGTGGTTAACCCCACCAGCGGTGTCGTCAGCGCATAGGTGCCTTTGGCGCTTCCCTGGCCATTTAAATAATCGTTGTCTTGGGCATCAGCCCCAGGGCTGTAGCGGCTGGGTACCTGCCCCCCTCGCAGCAGCAGCACCCGAGTACCCGCCAGGTAGTCGTACCAGGCCCGCCGCGAACGACTCACTTGCCCGGTGGCACCTACCCCCAGGCTGCCCGCCAGAGCCAACCCCCCCAACCACGGCAAACTAGGGAACGCGCCGCTCCCCAACCAAAGTCCATAGGCCACCACCATCGGGAGTCCCCAGCGGCCCAGCTCTCGTTTTAAGGCAGCTGAAACCCCCAGACTTGAATGCCCCAGCCTAGAATAACCGTCGGCCACCACTTGCAGACCCAGCCAGGCCTTAGGCCAGGTTTTACCCCTTGTAACTAAGCTATGTATCTGGCTACCCGCCAGGGCCACCGGCAGCACCAGAGCGCTAAACCACACAACATTGGTCAGCGGTGGCACCGCCGTCACCAGCCGCTGGCGCGATAACCCCAGGGGTTGGGCGATCGCGCCCTGCACTAGCGTCACCGCCGGGTTCAGCGGCACTGTCTCAGCCTCAGAGTGCCGCCGCACCGCTTCTCCCAGCGCCCAGGGCAGCGCAGCGCTGCTCACCAGCAGCCCCACTTCAAGGCCCCAGGCCACCAGCCGCCGCAGAGCTAAACTGCGCGTTGCCGACAACCGCCCCTCAATCCGCGCCGTAGACACTTGAGCAGAAATCGGCTGAGAGTGAGAGGTCTGTGCCATAGCCAACCCAAAACAGATCAGACTCTAACGTTGCCGGGGCGTCCGGGCGATCGCCGTTGGGCAAACCCGCCCTAGTCCCCCAGACATAATTGCCCTTCATAATAGCGAAGGCCGCCAATTTTGGCGGATTTTGGCCACCATCTACCAAGTCCATCTCGGCAGCTCTTCACCCCACACCCAGGCACCTTAAAATCTGGCACATTTACTGTCACATTCTTTTGTGCCTCTAGATACTATAGATACATATCAAAAATGCTCCTACCTAAGGAGGACACGCCATGAAATCTCTGATTAAAGCTTTTGTTCTGCCCGCCGCCGCCTTTACTCTGGCCCTGGGTACCGGCGTGGCCTCAGCTCAGCCCGTCGCCCAAACCCCTCTCAGCCAGCCCGTGCAGACCAGCGGCTCGGTCAACCCCAGCCGCCCCTCCAGCTGCGGTGTTCTCGGCGATGGCGCGGTTCAAATTTTGCAGGTCAACCAAGACTTTGCCGCTGTCGATATCGCCGTTAGCGGCACCAGTGGCCTCACCCTCTTCATTCAGGGCAACAACGGCTTCAGCGAGTGCCACACTGGCGGCGGCGGTGCTATTAACGCACCGGGGCTGCTCAACCAGGGCACCTATTCGTTCTTCATTGGCAACGGTAGCCAAACCCCCACCAGCTACAACCTCACCATTCGCGAAAACTAAATCAACCCTCGTTCTGCTGCGCCCAGCAAAACGATAGTTGCCGACTCAACCCGCTTGAGTCGGCAACTATCGTTTTGCACCTGCATCGTAGAGGCCAGGTAGGCCAAAAAGCTATCGAGGCCATTGTTGACCATCTCCGACATCACCCCAAACGCACCCTCCCAGCTACAGGGCAGCGCCCCAATCAGCCCGAACTAGCACCCCCTAGAGGCCCACCGGCTACAACACTCCAGGCAAAACTTTCGTCGGCCCCAATCGCCAGCCCAGAGATATCGCCCCGCAAGCCCAGTGCCCACCGGTCAGACAACTTCAACCCCCACCCTCGTGCCTAGCAGCGGCTTCACCAGCACCCCAGAGTCACTCAAGTTGAGATCTTCTAGCACGACTGGGCCTAGGGTAACGTCGAAATCGAGGGAGCCACTGAGCGCTACCAGTCGCAGCCCGAGGTAAGGATCGACCAGCAGCCGAGGATAGGTCGACGCATTGGTTTCGGTAGTGCCTAGAAACTGATCGACCGCCCGGTAATAGCCCCCCACCACGGCCACTCCGAAGCGGGGATGTTGACTGCAAGGGGAGTGTAACCGCCGTAGGTTGATTGAGATGCTTAAGCTTGTCACAATGGGATCACAATTGCGGTACAACCCTTAACGCGGCAGCTTCCTTCTCAAATGAATGTAATCACTGGTCTTGGCCTGCTTCTTGCGCTCCTAGCGGGGGGCGCAGCGCTCTATCTGCTCACTCCCCGCCGCTACCAGTCGTCAAACACGGTGGCTACTTCCTACGACCAGTGGACTGATGACGGCATTCTGGAGTTTTACTGGGGCGAGCACATTCACCTGGGTCACTACGGCTCGCCGCCCCGCCGCAAAGACTTTCTCACCGCTAAGGCCGACTTTGTTCACGAAATGGTGCGCTGGGGTGGTTTAGCCCGCCTGCCAGCGGGCACCACGGTGCTTGATGTGGGCTGCGGCATTGGCGGCAGCAGCCGCATCTTGGCCCGCGACTACGGCTTTGATGTCACAGGTGTCACCATCAGCCCCAACCAGGTCAAGCGCGCCCAGCAGCTCACCCCCGACGGGGTGACCGCCCGGTTCCAGGTCGATGACGCCATGGCGCTGTCGGCTCCCGACGCCAGCTTTGACGTGGTGTGGTCGGTGGAAGCCGGCCCCCATATGCCCGATAAAGCCGTGTTTGCCCGTGAGCTGCTGCGGGTGCTGAAACCCGGCGGGGTGCTGGTCGTCGCCGACTGGAACCAGCGGGATGACCGCCAAGTGCCTCTCAACGCCTGGGAGCAGCCGGTGATGCGCCAGCTGCTCGACCAGTGGTCGCACCCAGCCTTTGCCAGCATCGAAGGCTTTGCCGAGCAGCTCGAAGCCACTGGGCTGGTGGCGGGCCAGGTCACTACCGCTGACTGGTCAAAGGAGACCCTGCCCTCCTGGCTCGACTCCATTTGGCAGGGGGTGATCCGACCCCAGGGCATGGTGCGCTTTGGGCCAGCGGGGATTGTGAAGTCGGTGCGAGAGGTGCCCACCCTGCTGCTGATGCGCTTAGCCTTTGGGGCTGGGCTGTGCCGATTTGGCATGTTCCGCGCCGTGCGGGCTAATGCGATCGCCCAGCCTCAGGCAATGGTCACCGCATCCGACAGATACACATCTTGAATCAGGTGAAACAGCTTCACCCCTTCTTTGAAGTCGCGCTGGAAGGTTTTGCGGCCCGAGATTAGCCCCATGCCCCCGGCCCGCTTGTTGATCACAGCAGTGCGCACGGCGTCAGCAAAGTCGCTGTCGCCGGAGCCGCCGCCGGAGTTGATCAGCCCCATGCGCCCGGCGTAGCAGTTGAGCACCTGGTAGCGGGTGAGGTCGATGGGGTGGTCGGTGGTGAGGTCGCTGTAGACCTTGCTGTGGGTTTTGCCGTAGGAGGTTCCTAGCGCTTTGGCCACGGCCTCGTAGCCGTGGTTAACCTCGGGCAGCTTTTGCTTGATGATGTCGGCCTCGATGGTGACGCCCAGATGGTTGGCCTGGCCGGTGAGGTCGGCGGCGAGGTGGTAGTCTTTGTCTTGCTTGAAGGCGCTGTTGCGCAGGTAACACCAGAGAATGGTGGCCATGCCCAGCTCGTGGGCGCGGTGAAAGGCGGCGCTGACCTCTTGAATCTGCCGGGTCGATTCGTCAGAACCAAAGTAGATGGTGGCTCCGACGGCGACGGCACCGAGGTTCCAGGCCTGCTCGACATCGGCAAACATGATCTGGTCAAAGCGGTTGGGGGCGGTGAGCAGCTCGTTGTGGTTGAGCTTGAGGATAAAGGGAATTTTGTGGGCGTAGCGGCGGGATATGCTGCCGAGAACGCCCAGGGTGGTGGCGACGGCGTTGCAGCCCCCGGCGATCGCCAGTTCGACAATATTCTGCGGGTCAAAGTACATCGGGTTGGGCGCAAAGGAGGCTCCGGCGGAGTGCTCGATGCCCTGATCGACCGGCAAAATCGAGAGATAGCCAGTGTTGGCCAGACGGCCACTGCCGTAGAGCTGTTGCAGGCTGCGCAGGACTTGGGGATTGCGATCGCTCTGGGCAAAGATTCTCTCTACCCAGTCTGGCCCCGGCAGGTGCAGCATCGACTTTGCTACTTTGGCCTCGTAGTCGAGCAGCGCATCGGCCTCGGGGCCGAGCCAGTCGGCAATTGTTTTGGCAGACGATAAGGCGGTTACCATAGCTTCGAGTTAGATCACAGCGCAAACGTCTAAACCTTAGCCCAGAGATTGGCAACCGTGGAACTATCCCTTAGGGGAGGTTTTAGATAGTCCACGGGAATCTAGATGAGGGTGCCATAATCGGGATAATGCACCCGCTATTGCCCCACCGCCTATGCCCACCATTGACTATCTGCGCATCAGCCTTGTCGATCGCTGCAACTTTCAGTGCCAATACTGCATGCCGGAGGGGGTCGATCTGCAATACCTGCCCCAGCAGGAGTGGCTGACCCGCGCCGAGCTGCGGCAGCTCTTGCAGGAGGTATTTATGCCCCTGGGGTTCTCAAACTTTCGGCTCACCGGGGGCGAACCGCTGGTGCGGCCTGGGGTGGTGGATATTGTGCGCGACATTGCCAACCTGCCGGGCACCAGAGACCTGGCCCTGACCACCAACGCCTTTTTGCTCGGCACCATGGCTCAAGATCTCTGGGAGGCGGGGCTGCGGCGGATTAACATCAGCCTGGACTCTCTAGACCCGGTAACTTTTGATCAAATCGTGGGCGGGCGGGGCAAGTCACGCTGGCCCCAGGTGTGGGCGGGCATTCAGGCGGCGCACCGGGTGGGGTTTTCACCGCTGAAGCTCAACGTGGTGGTGATTCCTGGGGTCAACGACCACGAGGTGCTGGATCTGGCGGCGCTGACGCTGGATCGCGAGTGGCATGTGCGGGTTATTGAGTTTATGCCCATCGGCAACGACAGCCTGTTTGAGCAAAAGGGCTGGGTCGATTCGGAGACATTGCGCGATCGCATTCGTCAGCGCTGGGGCCTGGCCGAGGGGCAGATTCTCGGCAATGGCCCGGCGGATGTGTTTCAGATTCCAGGGGCCAAGGGCACCGTGGGGTTCATTAGCCAGATGTCGGAGTGTTTTTGCGATCGCTGCAACCGCATGCGCCTGTCTGCCGACGGCTGGCTGCGCCCCTGCCTGCTCAACGAGACCGGGCAGATCGACCTCAAAACCCCTCTGCGCCAGGGCACCCCCACCGCTGAACTCAAGCGCCAGGTGGCGGCCCTGCTGGCCGACAAGCCCGAGATCAACTACAAAATGCGCCAGTCGGGCACCAGCGGAGCCTATGGCCGCACCATGTCACAAATTGGCGGCTAGGAGCGGCTGGCCCTGGCCCGCTTAGGGACTAGCCAATAAATAAAGTCCTAGCGTCATTCCCGCGCAGGCGGGAATCTAGCCTAGAGCGTTCACTCTCTCGGGTATCTTATTTCGATGTAAATCCCTTATCTCTACAAAATATCCCCATAAAACCCACACTTTGGCCAGATTCACTGGTCTAAAACCAAACTATTCAGGTATAAATTTAGGCAGATGGTGCCTCACTCTGGCGATCGCTCGGCGTGAACCAGGTAATTCGTCCCTGAAATCGGCTTTTATCCCAGATCCCGAGCTGGAGCTGGATGAGGTTTTTTCGCTTCATCCGTCTGGCTTAGCTGCTTCCCACGCCCTATGGATAACTCAGCTTTTTCTCCCCAGCCCCCTGCTCCCTCCGGTCCTGGGGAGGGGCGTTCTTCTAAACGACCGGTTTCTTTCACCATTGGTGCTAGCCAGCCCGCTGGCAGCCCCCCAGCCCTGGGGCCAGAAGCCGAAGTCGCCGCCGCCCCGCCGCCCGCCGGGCCTCCGGCTCACCTGTCGACCTTTCCGGTGCAGGCTCCGGCGTCAAATTCGCCCCTGCTGCCCCGCCGCAAGCGCCCTACCTTTAGCCGCCACCGCCACGACGCCAACCCGGCCCTGGCGGTCAAGGTGCTGCAAGACATTCAAATGGCGGTAGAAGCCTGGCACCACGATCTGAGGCAAACGGTGCAGCGCATCCAGGCGCTCTACATGGAAGGCCCCATTGTCGACGGCTGGCTCGAAACCGTAGGAGATGCCACCCCATCAAACCGGGCATCGGAGCTAGATGCGGCGCTGCTGCGCCATGGTGACCCCCAGGCCCTATCGGGCTATGTGGAGCGCCTGTGCCAGGCCGCAGACTCTCCCCCGCCAACCGCAGCCCCCGGCAGCGACCTAGCCCGACCGGGCTACCGCCTGTGCAGCCTCGATGCCGACGGGCGGGTGCAGTACTTTCCCTGCCCGCCGGAGCAGTTGTCTACCATCAGCCTGGCGATCGCCCGTCACCAAAAGCTGCGGCAGTTGCTCGACCACAAGCGGTTTTTAGAGGCCAAGCTCAAGCGCACGGTGGATGTGATGACCAGCAGCCGCGACACCCTGGGGATTGCGCCCACCTGTAGCTCGGAGCCGGAGGCGGTAGGGGAGTAGGGGAATCCCTCACCAGCCCCAGGTGCCAGGGTCGCCTTTGAAGGGGCCAACAATATCGGAGGTGATCCAGCCGCCGTAGAAATCGCCGGGCTGAGACTGCACCAGTTCGTCGTCAACGTAGCAGGCCTCCATGCGGCTGGGGTAGACGGCGATGTGGTCGGCAATAGCTTGAAACGCTTCCGTAGGCTGGGGGTAGGCCCAAGCGGCCTGCTCGGCTGTTTGTTCGCCCACCGCCAGGGTGAAATACACCGCTGCGCCCTTCCACTCGCACATCGTTGAGCGGGGCACCGGCTGAAAGTACTGCATCTGCACATCCTCTGGGGGAATGTAGTAGGTGGGCGGGTGGCTGGTCTCTAGCACCCGCTTGGCGCGCTGCGAATCGGCAATCACCACGCCGTTAAACACGATGCGAATGCGCCGAGTCGAGTCTTCGAGCCGGGGCGGGCGGGGGTAGTCCCACACCGATTCTTGACCAGGGCCAGGGGTAGTGCGGTTGGGCGGAGAAAACATAGCGCTAATTGTCCGTTTGAAGGAGACCAAGAGTATTCCAGCTAAAAAAATCCTTTGTTAGCTAACCCCAACTTTAGTATCTTCTGTCCTTGAGCCTGGCCTAAGCTAAAACCACTCCATTCGTTCCCTTCCTCCATGGCTAATCTGCAACAAACCTGGGATAACAGCTATTTCTACACCGGCAGTGACGACCCTCAAATTGTCGCTACGGTTGACCGCCTCAAGGCTGAGATTAAAACCCTTGCAGACCTCTGCGCCCCCTTTGTCAAGCCCATTGAGACTGCTGAGCCTCTGGCTAAAAGCCAGTTTGAGGGTCTGCTGGCCCAGGTTAGAGCCGCTCACCAGCAGCGCACCGACACCGCTAAGCTATTGGGTAACCTGCGCACCTTCATCGCCTCCATTCTCAGCGTTAACTCCCGCGATGCCAAGGCCAGCGAGTGGAAGCCCACCCTCCAGCAGCTGGGCGCAGAGATCAGCCAGGCCACGAAGGCCTTAGATATTTTTCTGCTGCGGGTAAACGACGACTTTATGGCTGCCCTGGTGGCCGATCCGGTGCTTGAAGAGCTAAAGTTTTCGCTGTGGCACCAGCGCCAGCTCAACGACCAGCTGCTCGGCCTGGCCGAAGAAAAGCTGATCACCGGCCTGTCGGTGAACGGTCTCCAGGGCTGGGGCAACCTCTACACCGAGCTGTCGGGCACCCTGCAATGCACCGTTGACGGCAGCTCGGTGGGGTTGGCCAAAGCCGCTAATTTACTGAGTTCCCCTGATCGCGCTATTCGCTCTGAATCCTGGCACGGCATCAACGGGGCCTGGGAAAGCCGGGCCGAAACGGTGGCGGCGGTGCT
This sequence comes from Shackletoniella antarctica, assembly GCA_003241845.1. Lineage (GTDB taxonomy): Bacteria > Cyanobacteriota > Cyanobacteriia > Phormidesmidales > Phormidesmidaceae > Nodosilinea > Nodosilinea antarctica. Next base: position 14,008 of record QBMN01000119.1, read on the forward strand.
CAATGCCATCAACGGCTGGCGACTGGAAGAAACGAGGCAGCGATCGCACCACCGCAGCCTGCACTACCTCGACAAAAGCTGCCACCAAAGCCGGATTGATCGCGCCACCCTCAACGCCATGATGACGGCCACCTACCAGCGCCGCCGCCTTGGCCAGCGGGCCTTGACCGCCATGGGCAAGGTGCTCGAAATCTCAACTATGGAGCCGTGGGACCTGTTTGCGCCGCCCCCGGCAGCGGGCCAGGGCGAGGGGGTTTCCTTTGACCAGGCGATTGATGTGGTCGCCAACGCCTTTGGGCAGTTCACCCCGGCGATGGGAGACTTTGTGGTGATGATGGCCGAAAAGGGCTGGATCGATGCCCAGCCCACCCCGCACCGGGCCACCGGGGCCTATTGCACCAGCTTTGCCGAACCCAAGCAGCCGCGAATTTTTCTGACCTTCGAAGGCAGCATGAACAACGTGCTGACCCTGGCCCACGAGCTGGGCCACGCCTGGCACAACTGGGTGATGGCCGATCTGCCCCGCTACAAAACCTACTACCCCATGACCCTGGCCGAAACGGCCAGTATTTTCGGCGAAACCCTGGTGCGCGACGCCCTGTTTGAGCAGGCCAGCACCCCTGAGCAAAAGCTCAAAATTGCCTGGGAAGAGGGGGCTGCTGCCATGACATTTTTGCTCAACATTCCAGCTCGGTTTACCTTTGAGCAAAAGCTAGTAGAGGCCCGCAAGCAGGGCTTTGTGCTCGCCGACACCCTCAAGACCATGATGGGCGACAGCTGGCAGCACTGGTACGAAGACAGCCTGGGCAGCTACGACGAAATGTTTTGGGCCAGCAAGCTGCACTTCTCCATCTCCGGACTGGGCTTTTACAACTACCCCTACCTGTTTGGCTATTTGTTTAGCCTGGGCATCTACGCCCAAAAAGACCACTACGGCGATGGGTTCAAAGATCTGTACACCAACCTGCTGCGCGATACCGGCACCATGACCGCAGAAGATTTGGTGCAGCACCACCTCCAGCAGGACATTCGCCAAGCCGAATTTTGGCAGGCCAGTTTAGATATCGTCGATCGCGCCGTCAGCCGTCTAGAAACCCTAGTGGGGTAATCCCGTGAGCAGGGCAAACGGTGTTTGCCCCCACCCATCCACCCACCTACTC
>QBMN01000011.1 GCA_003241845.1 Shackletoniella antarctica
GAATTAGGGGGCAGAGAATTAGGGGGCAGAGAATTAGGGGGCAGAGAATTAGGGGACAGAGACGCTAACAGACTGACCGGGCACCACCCGATGGGTGCCAGCGGTGATGACGCGATCGCCCCCCTGCACCAGCCCCTGCACCAGCACTTGGTCTCCTTCGGTGTGCACAATTTCCACCGGCTGGCGGGCCACCGTGGCCTCGGCAGACAAACTGCCAGCTACATTCTCCCCGGCCGCCGCCACGTACACCGACCACAGCCCCTGATCCCCCTGCACCAGGGCGGTAGCGGGTAGCCAGAACCCGGCAGTGGGCTGGATGTCCTTTAGAACTAACCGAGCGGTTTGGCCCAGGGTCAAATCCTCGCTGGTAGCCAGCGTCAGCACGGCTGTGACGGTGCGGCTGGTCGATTCCAGCTCTGGCAGCAGGGCGGTAACGGTGGCGGAAAAGGTGCGATCTCTCACCTCAACGGTCTGAGCACTGCCAAGGGCTAGGCGGTCAGCCACCTCAGCCGGTACCCCAATGCGGGCTTCGGTAGCGCCGCCTTCGGTCAGCTGTAGAACGGTCTGGCCACCGCTGACGACCACGCCTTCGTCAACTAGGCGATCGCCAATGCGTCCACCAAACGGCGCGGTAATCACCGCCTTCGACAAGTCCACCGCCACCGCCTCAATGCTGGCGTCAAGCTGGCGCACCCTGGCATTCTGGGCGGCGATCTGCTCAGGACGAGTACCGGCTAGCAACTCATCTAGCTCGCTTTGGGCCTGGGCCAGGCGGTTTTCTAGCGCCCCCGTGCCGAAGGTTTGCTGGTCGAGTTCTTCGAGGGAGATGGCACCGCGCTCGTAGAGGTCGGCGCGGCGATCGCGCTGGGCCACCGACAGCGCCACCTGCTGCTCTAGATCGCCCACGGCAGCCTGGGCAGCGGTGATCGACTGCTGGCGCGGGCCATTCTGTAGCTCAGTCAGCGTGGCCACAGCCTGATCGCGCTGGGCCACCAGCTGCTGGCGCTGGGTTTCTAAACTGCGGGTGTCGAGGCGGGCCAGGGGTTGCCCGGCAGAGACGCGATCGCCCTCCTGCACCAGCAGCGCCACCACCGTGCCCCCCGACTCAAACCCCAGGGCGCTGCGGCGCTGGGCCACAATTTCGCCCGTGTACTGCCGCTCCACAGCATAAGACTCCACCGGCGATAGAGAAACCACCTCCACCGGCAGCAGTGCCGCCGCCGGGGCCTCGGCAGGCTGGCTAATCTGGCGCAGCCCTACCGCCACCGCCAAAGGAATCGTCGCCAGCGGCAGCAGCCACCAGCGCCGCAGCCGCCACCGCCACCGACGGGGCTTTTTCGGCTCCTGCGCCGAGTCAGCAGGTCGAGTTTGGGTAGAAATCAGATGGACAGAAACGGGAGCGTCGGTCATGACGGCACCTTTAGCGAGGAGAGGAGAGCAAAAAGCGGAAACACAAGTGAACTGGATAGACAACAAAACACGTTGCAAGCAGTCGATATCCAACTAGCAGGTATCCAACAAGTAGGCATCCAACAAGTAGGTATCCAACAAGTAGGTATCAAATTTGTTGTGTATCTTGTTCAAAGAGTATACTCAAATAGTTGAGTATGTCAACCGATTTATTCGCCCTTACCCCTATGGCCCTGTCCCACACAATTTTGGCGGTACTGTCGCAGCAGCCCTACAGCGGCTACGACATCAGCAAGCGCTTTGAAGAGAGCGTCAGCTGCTACTGGCAGGCCAGCCAGCAGCAGATCTACCGCGAGCTGAGCAGAATGGAGCACCAGGGCTGGGTCACCTACGAAACCGTGCCCCAGGCGGGCAAGCCCGACAAAAAGATCTACAGCATCACCGAGGCGGGCAAAGGCGAGCTCACCCGCTGGTACGCCGAGCCCACCGAACCCACCCCCATTCGCGAAGACCTGCTGGTGAAGGTGCTGGTCGCCCCCTACGTGGCCGACGAGCTGCTGCTGCAAGAGCTGCACCGCCGCCGCCAGCTGCACTGCGAAAGACTGGCCAATTACCAGACCATGGAAGCGCTGTACAGAGCGATCGCCCATCCCCCCCGCATCGAGCAGTTTCGCTACCTCACCCTGCGCCGGGGTATGCGCTATGAGCAAGACTGGATCGACTGGATCGACGAAGTGCTGACTTTTCTGAAAACAGAGGAACGCCTGTAGGGCAACTCCACCAAAATCTCCCGGCTCTAGCGCCAGTGACGCAGCCCAGGTAACAACACGACACCAGCCCCTAGGCTTTTTGCCCTGGGCCATGGCCCCTTGCCTGGGCAACAGATTGTTTGTAGAGTTGCCCTAGGCTTTTGACTGCGCTGGCGCATTCCACTGGCGCATTCCACTGGCGCATTCTGGCGCATTCCACTGGCACCTACCCTGGCAAGACCATGACGCAGCCCAGCGATCTGCCCCCCAATCAGGACGATGGTTACCGCTGGCCGCTGGCCCTGAAGGTGGGAGCTGGTTTGGGCGGCCTTGTCTTGGTCGGCGGTGCGGCCACCGCAATTTGGGGCCGCACCGTAGTCAATCAGCAGGTGATTCCCCGCCTGGAGGTGGCCCTCGCAGAGACCCTAGAACGGCCGGTTCAAGTTGGTCAGCTAGAGCACTTCACCCCCACGGGCTTTCGCATTGGCCCCTCCCATCTGCCGCCCACCGAGGCGGTACAGACCGAGGCCACCGTCGAGGCGATCAACGTCAGCATTAGCTGGCGTGACCTGTTGTTTCAGCGCACCCTGCGCCCCTCCCTCACCCTGATCGATGCCAATGTCATTGTTGTGCAGGCTGCCGATGGTCGCTGGGTAGACCTCACCCTGCCTGAACCCGACGATGACGATGACGGGTTCATTTCTTTTGAGCTGGGTGAGTTGCAGGTCGAAAACGCTCAGGTGTCGGTGACCAGCCTGGTGCCTCGTCCCGATGCGATCGTGGTGGCAGAGACAATTTTGCTGGAAGCGATCAATGGCAATGCCTATTTGACCCCGCTGGAAGATGCCGAGGTCGATGAACTGGTCTTCGATATCGGGGGCACCCTGGGCGAGGGCACCTTTCAGGCCGAGGGCAGCGGGCAGATCGAGCAGCAAGCCCTCAACCTCAGCATAAGAACCAACAATTTGCCCACGGTCGGGGTGAACATGTTTTTGCCGCCCGAACTGGGTCTGAGGGGCGGCACCCTGAACAGCAAGCTCACCGCCGAGGTGCGCCTCCAGGACGAGGTGCAGCCCATGACGGCTCGGGGAACCGCCCAGTTTCGCGATGGGGAGGTGCTGATCAGCCAGCTGCCTGAGCCGATTCGCGACCTAAATACTACCCTGCGGTTCCAGGGCGATCGCGTCTTACTTGAAGAAACAGCCCTATCCCTGGGGACTATTCCCCTGACGGCGGCGGGCACCGTTGACTTTGAGACCGGCTATGACCTGACGGCGGCAGTTCCCGCTGTCAGCCTGGCCCAGGTGACGGCGCTACTCGACTTCGATCTGCCCGTCCAGGCCGCTGGCAGCTTTCAGTTTGAGGGGGCGGTGTCTGGCCCACTAGATCAGCCCAGCCTGGTGGGTCAGATCGCCAGTCTTGGCCCCGTGCAGGCCGACCGGGTGACGGTAGACAGCCTATCGGCCAACTTTGCCGCCAGCCTCGATCAGTTCACCCTACAGGCGCTGCGGGTGATTCCCGCCGCAGGTGGGTTCATCACCGGCCAGGGGGAGGTCGATCTCACCCGGCTAGACAACCCCAGCTTTGCCTTTGACCTCCAGGCCGACCTGCCCGGCGATGCCCTGGCAGGCCTCTACGGAGTGGCGCTGCCCAACCAGGCAGTGATTGGCCCAGTGCAGGCGGTGTGTGAGCTAGGGGGCACCCTGGCCGACCCCCAGGCGGTGGTGCAGTTTGAGCTGCCCGAGTCCACCTATCCGGGGGGCGGTCAGGCCAGGTTTCGCGACAGCACCCTGGTGGTCGACCAAACCCAGTTTCAGGTCGAAGGGGGCCAGGTCAATGCCACCGCCCTAGCCCGCTTTGATCGAGGCGACTGGTCAGCCGATATCACCACCGCCAATGTGCCGGTAGAACGCTTCACCGACCGGGCGCGGGGTCTGCTGAGCGCGGTGGTAAATGCCTCCGGCAGTTTGCAAAATCTCAGTCTGGCGGCGATTCAGGCCAGCGGCACCGCCAGGGTGGTCGATGCCGAGGTGGCCCTGGCCCCCGGTGCCCCGTCGCTGCTGGAGCGGGGCGACTGGGGCACCGCCTTTCGCTGGGCGGGCAACGGAGTCGAGGTCGAACGGTTTGCTGCGCCGGGGGTGGCGGCGGCGGGGTTTATCGCCACCAATCTGGCCAATAATTTAGATGGCAGGCCGCCCATTGACACCGTAAATTTAGCCGTGCAGCTCAGCGCCTACAACCTGGAGCGGCTGGCCCCGCTGATCCCCGAGGCCGCCCGCGCTGAGGTCACCCTGGCCGGGCTGACCAGCTTTGCCGGGCGGGTCAGCGGGCCGCTGGCCAACCTGCGGCTGCGAGGCGACGCCCAGCTCGACAACCTGGCGGTCAACGCCTTTGCCTTTGAGCCGCGCCTGGCTGGGCCGGTGAATTTGGCTCTGGCTGAGGGGGGTAAGGTGGATCTGCGGGGTGGGCGCGATCGCCTCACGGTCACCCTCGATCGCGATCTGCTGCCCAGCCAGTTTGCCCTGCGTCAGGGTGACACCACCGCCGAGGGCCAGCTGGTCAACCGCCAGCTGATCGCCACCCTGCAAAACTTTCCGATCGAGGCGCTCAACCTAGCCCCCGCCGCCGACCTGGGCAGACTGGCAGGCACCCTCGACGCCACCCTCAGGGCCGACCTGAGCGATTTGGCCAACCCCGCCGCCCAGGGCTTGGCGGCGATCGCCAACCCGGCCCTGGGCGATATCGTGGCTGAAAGCTTTGCGGGGCAGTACAGCTACAGCAATGGTGTGGTCGCCCTGACCGACGGCGATCTGCGCTTTGCCAACAGCCAGTATCGGCTCGCTGGCCAGGCGGAGCTGGCCACCCTCACCTACAGCGGCCAGATCGACATTGTCGCCGGCAACTTTGAAGACCTACTGGCCACCCTGGGCTGGGCTGACTTTGCCGACATTGGCTTTGGCCCTTCGGCAGAGGCCACCGGCAGCGCCGCCGATGTGGCTACTGTTCTTCCAGCCGCCTTGCCCACGGCCCCGTTCTTAGCGCAGGTGCAGGCCTTCGCCGAGTTTCTCGCCGCCCACGAGCCACGGGGCAATGGCACCCAATTGGCCCTGCCTCCCCTAGACGAGCTGCGGGGTGAGTTCACCGGCTCCATCACCGTGCAGGGGGAAGGGCTGGCTGCCGACACCGTGCAGGCCACCGCCGAGGTACAGGGCCAAGACTGGCGCTGGGGTAGTCTGCTGCCCTGCGGCCCTAGGGAAATGGCTGAGTCTTTAGACTTCAGCCGCCCAGCGATCGCCCCCAATCCCTGCAATCAGTTTCAACTGGCCGCCCGCTACGACCAGGGCGAGTTCGCGGTCAGCCCCCTAGAGTTTCGCTCTGCCGACACCGAGATCCGCTTTGTGGGCAGCGGCACCCTCGCCGATCTCGACGGCCAGCTCACCGCCAGCGGCATTTCGGCGGGGCTGGCGGAGCTGTTTGTCGATCTGCCCGTGGCGGTTGAGGGAGACATTGCCACCACCGCTGATCTGGGGGGCAGTCTGGGCAATCCCCTGGTGGTGGGGCAGGTGTCTGTAGTCGAGCCTCGCCTCAACCAGCAGGCGCTGGACTCGGTCGCCGTAGATTTCACCTACGACAACGCCCTGCTGCGGTTTGACGGGGCGGCGGTATTGGCCGAGCCAGCCCAGATCACCCTGCGGGGCGCGGTGCCCTACGCCCTGCCGTTTATGACGGTGCAGCCCGCCAGCGACCAAATAGAAGTGCTGGCCAGGCTGCAAAACGAGAGTCTGCAAGTGCTCAACCTGCTGACGGAAGAACAGCTGCGCTGGGATGGGGGGCAGGGCGACATCACCGTGCGGGTGGAGGGCACCCTGGCAGAGCCAATTGTGGCCGGTCGTGCCCAGTTTCAAGATGCTCAGCTGTCGAGCAGCGCCCTGTCTGAGGCGGTGAGCGACCTGAATGGCACGGTTTTATTCAATCTGGAGCAGGTGCGGGTCAACCAGCTTCGGGCGGCCTTTGGCGGCGGCACCATTGAGGTGCATGGAGCGTTACCCCTGCGGCAGACCGCCGGGGCGACCCTGGCCCAGGCAAAGCAAGATCCGCCGACCGAGGCTGCCGGGGGCATTGCGATCGCCCTCAACCAGCTCAATGTCGACTACACCAACCTGCTGGAGGCCCAGGTCGATGGCCAGGTGCTGATTGGCGGTGCCGTGCTAGACCCGACTGTCTCGGGGGCCATCCAGGTGAGTCGGGGGCTGATCAGAGCCAACAATGTGCTGGGCCAGATGGGGTCACTGCCCGCTGACGACCTGGCTGGAGCGGGCAGTGACCCCGCCACCCCAGCGCCTCTGCCAGACTATGTGGCGGCCTACCGGGCCGAGAGGGGTGGGTTTGATCCGCCGCCAGCCCGGCCCCAGCCCTTGCCCAACCAGCTGATGGAGCGCGTTAACCTAGACAATTTCAACCTGGTCTTGGCCGATCAGCTGCTGATTGCCGGGCAGCCCTTCTACAATCTGTCGGCCTCGGGCCGCATTCAGGTCAACGGCACCCTGGCCGATCTGCAACCTGAAGGCGTCATCACCCTCGATCGCGGCTGGATAAACCTCTTCTCCACCCAGTTTCGCCTGATTGCTGGGGAGACCAACACCGCCACCTTTACCCCGGCCAACGGGCTAGATCCCTTCTTAGATGTGCGGCTGCGAGCCCGGCTACGAGATCAAGAAATTCGTCAGGCGATCGCCACCCCCTTTGCCAGTGCGGAGGTGGCCGACACCGCTAGCCTGACCACGGGCCAGGTGGAGTTTGTCAACCTGTTTGCCACCGCCTACGGCTATGCCAGCGAGCTTCAAAATGCCGACTCGCCGGGGCAGGCCCCGGAGCTAATTGCCCTCACCAGCCGCCCGACCCGCAGCCAGGAATATCTGATCGGTCTGCTGGGTCGCAGCGTGCTGTCAAATGTCGCCGGAGCCTCCCTCGGGCAGGTGGCCGGATTTTTGGGCTCGGGGACGCTAGCGGGTTTTGGCGATCGCATTGCCGACACCATAGGCCTGCGCTCTTTCAGTGTCTTCCCCACCACCGATACGGCCGCTGACAGCAGTGTGGGCATTGGCATTGGGGTCGAGGCAGCCTTTGATATTGGCGATCGCATCAGCATCGACGCCCTAGAGATTCTCAACAGCGGCAACCCGCCAGAGGTGGGGGTATCTTACCGGTTTAGCAATCAGCTGCGGGCCAGGGGGGCCACCAATTTCTCGGGCAATGAGACCGTCACCGTCGAGTACGAGGTCAGGTTCTAGGGCGACTTCCGGGCACTGCTCGCTTAAGAGGGGATGAAGCTCTACACCCCTTGCTGCACAAGGATTGTAGCCAATTAGTCCTAGAATTTCTAAAGTGCTTGCCGGGCAAGACTTTCAGCCATCTATCTCCTGTTAGCAGACCAGTGCCCAGGTGCATTCAGCTTACCGAGAGGAACCGAGCCCCTTGGCATGGGGTGGCGTAGGATGGGCAAAGCGCAGTGTGGCCATCAAGGTTGCAAAGATGGGGTGATGGGCACGGGCAAAGCCCTTTGCATATCCTACCGAAATCACAATGCCGGGTGACAAAGACTATGGCTAAGAGTATTTAGGGAAGCGTCGCCACCTTCAGAAAGCTTGGCTATCTTTGAAGCAGATTCCTCAGCGGTAAGTGAGCCATGCAAGCGCTAAACGGGTTTTGGCAGTTTCTCAATACCGATGTGCGAGATATCCCCTGGGGAGAACTGGCAGAGCAAGGCATTGAGGTCGTTACCGCCACTAAAGATTTTGGCGAAACCTTTCAAGAGCAGGCCCCCAACCTCAAGCCGCTAAAGCCCTACCTCCAGCAGGTAGAGCCGTTTCTAACCGCCCTAGACTCCCCTGTAACCCAGCTGGCGGTCTCAGGCTTACCGTTTGTTTCCATTGGCATTGGGCTGCTGAGAATTTATCTTGACCACTCGAAGACCGAACCCACCTACGAAAGCTCGGTAGCTATTGTGGCCCAGCTGGCCTACCTAAACAGTCTAGAAGTTGTGCTGAGTCAGGTCAGCGACGAATCTATTAATGAGAAGCTCAATCAAGTCTCGCTGAAGTCGCTGATAGAGCGGCAGCTGGCGCGGCTCGACACCGCGCAGCTAAATGCAGCAGACGCCAAAGTTGTTACCAGTCTGTTTCGAACATCTGTCTTAGCCGAACAGTTTAGCCAAGCTCTAACCGAAGGATTAATGCAGGCTGAACTGAACCCAGCAGATACCCAGCGGCTGGTTGAACAGGTGGCCTGGGGCACCCACCGCTATCTGCATCAGGCGATTGCCGAGGCGGGCGATCGCGTTGAGCCACTGGCCGAGGTCTACCGTACCGGCGGGCAAGCCATTCAAGACCGCTACGACAGCATCGAAACCTACCTAACCGAAAAAATTGCCCCCCTGCCCAAAGGGCAGGTCTTTGATGAACGCAACCCGCTGATTACCTTTCAAGATATTTATGTGCCTCTCAACGTGCTGCCGTTGACTCAATCGGGTGAACCGCAGCGGGATGCGGAGCCTGAGAACATTCACACTTGGGTGCAGCAGCAGCTAGAGCAGCCCGAGCAGCCTCGGCGGGTGATATTTGTGGAAGGAGACGCCGGGCGGGGCAAGTCGGTGTTTTGCCGCATGCTGGCCGATCGGGTGCGGCAAGAGATGGCATTTTCGTACATTCCAATTTTGGTGCGGCTGCGTAACCTGCGACACCTGGCCAACAACCTGACGGAAACCCTAGAAGACTGCCCCGACTTAGAACAGGTCAAATTTGTGCGGGGCGATTCTGACTGGCTGGCCGACCGCAACACCCGGTTTTTAATCATTCTGGATGGCTTTGACGAGCTGCTGCTAGAAGGACGAGCCACCGGGGGCCTAAAGGAGTTTTTGCAGCAGGTGGCCGACTTTCAGGAACGCAGCCACCATCAATGCCTGGTAACGGGCAGACCCCTGGCCCTACAGGGTGTAGAACGCCTGATTACCCAAACCAAAAACCTGGAGCGGGTGCGGCTAGAGCCGATGGGCGACCCATTAAGAGAACAGTGGTTGCAGAAATGGCAAGCCCTCTTTGGGGCGGAAGAGACTCAGAAGTTTCGAGGGTTTATTCAAGCCTGCCCGACCGAAATTGGCAATACGCTAGCGCGGGAACCCCTGTTGCTCTATTTGCTGGCTAGGCTGCACCGCGAAGGGCAGCTCACTCGCAGCATGTTTGCCGATGCACCCAGTCAGGTTAGCAATTCAACCCAGGCGAAGCTGCGGATATATCGAGAATCGGTGAACTGGGTGCTAGAAGAACAACGCCAGGATGAAAACCTGCGGCTGGCGGGCTTAGAAGACATAGAAGACCTGCGAGAAGTGCTGAGAGAAGCCGCCCTGTGCGTGGTGCAGTCGGGCAACGAGACCGCCCGACTGGAGATGCTAAAGCAGCGGTTTCAAGACACGGCCAACCCGGTGGCAGCCCTGCTAAAGCAATCTCAACAGACCACGGGCCAGTCTGAAGATAAGGCCCTAAACAACCTGCTCACCACTTTTTACCTCAAGCCGGGGGAAGGAGATAAACGCGGCTCGGTGGAATTTGCCCATAAGAGCTTTGGCGAATATCTGTTTGCCGAGCGCCTGCTTGCAGCTTTTAAAGACTGGACAGAGCTAAATAGCCGCCACCGCCTTGCCATGGATGACCGCAAGGTGAACGAGCAAATCTACGACCTACTGGGCTACGACAGCCTCAGCGTTGAAATCGTGGAATATTTGTTTGAGCTACTGCAAGAGAGTGATGTTGACCCGGTGCGCCTGTTTGAACGGCTGCACGGGTTTTATCTGCGCTGGTGCGAGGGGGAGTTTTTAGACCAGGGGCCAAACGAAAACCTGCCCCAAAAGAAAATGCTTCAGCTCAAAGCCCAGGAGGTGCCGACCGGGCTAAAGCAGGTCGATGTATTTGCAGGGCTAAACGTGCTGATTGTGCTGTTTAAGCTGCACGCCGCCGCCCAGCCCGACCGCTACCCCACTGTGCCAGCAGATGCCCCCAAACCAGCCATCTCATTTTATCCCTGTGGCAAGCCAGGCACCGACACCTCTGAGATCGACCGACTGCTCAAAATCATTCACTATGCAGATTCATTAGAGGCAAGAACCTTTACTCGCAGCGTTGGGCCTCACCTCTCCAGAGCCGACCTCTCCAGAGCCAACCTCGACAGCGCCAACCTCTCCAGCGCCAACCTCTCCAGAGCCAACCTCTCCAGCGCCGACCTCTCCAGCGCCGACCTCTACAGCGCCGACCTCTCCAGCGCCAACCTCTCCAGCGCCAACCTCTACAGCGCCCGCCTCGACAGCGCCGACCTCTACAGCGCCGACCTCTCCAGCGCCCACCTCTACAGCGCCGACCTCTCCAGCGCCGACCTCTCCAGAGCCAACCTCTCCAGAGCCAACCTCTCCAGCGCCAACCTCTACAGCGCCGACCTCTACAGAGCCAACCTCTACAGCGCCGACCTCTCCAGAGCCGACCTCTCCAGAGCCGACCTCTCCAGAGCCGACCTCTCCAGCGCCGACCTCTCCAGCGCCGACCTCTCCAGCGCTATCTTGCTAAACACGGCCCTGGGCACTGCGACTGCTCTATCTCAACAGCAACTGGAGGGAGACTCTCCTCCCCTAATTTGCAATGCAGTGCTGCCCCCTGACATTTCTATTTCTTCAAATCGAGACTGCGAGCAGCTCCCTGCGGTCTTAGTCGAGCGATATTCAGACGCCTTTGATTCTCTTGAAGCGGCTGAGGCATACGTTCGTCAGCATCAGCGAGAACCAGCCAGCGAAAATCTTTAACCATGGTTTGGCCTCGCCATCGCCGCAGCCCGCGACGGCCTCACCTACTGGCACTACACCGACTCCGCCCAGGCGGCATAATCTATGGCTATCCGTTTTGAACTTTTAGAGCGACGCATTCCCCCACCTCGGAACAGGTGGGGGTCAAGGAGCGGCAGGGTCTAGTCGTCATAGCCCTGATTCTCGATGTACTGCTTCAGAACAGAGAGCGGCGCACCGCCACAAGAGACTGCGCTAAACCCACGCTTCCAAAAGACAGGCTTCCAGTAATAGGGTTTCAGCTCCTCTGCATACCGCTTTCTGATCTCACGACTGGTTACGGTTTTAATCGTATTGCACAGCCTCGACACTGACACTTTTGGGGCCAAGTCTATCAAGAGGTGGATGTGGTCATTGGTGCCCAGGTCAGCCTTGGCCTCCTCCAGGATGCAGTCATTTTTCTGGCAGATACTCTGGGCCAGTGCCTTGATGTCTACCTCTATGTCACCGTGTATGACTGGATGCCTATATTTGGTGACGAAAACAACATGCACCTTAATCAGGGCAACGGTATGAGAGAAACTTCTAAGCTTGGCCACTGTGCCTGTCACCATGAGGTAAACTATAGTCATGATAACGAAAAAGCCGACCAAAATCATTCGCACCGACAAATGGACGCTTAACCCGACTGCTGCTCAGCGTGTGCTGATTGGCCAGACGGTTGAGGTCTATCGTCGGCTGTGTAGGCATTTGGTCGGGGTTATCATGACGCACTGGGCCGACTTGGGGGCGCTCTCCAACAACGAGCTAGTCCCTGCTGTAGAGCGGCTTATCCATCAAACGGCGAAGAACCCTAACCCGAAGTACGCGCCGATTGATGAGACGTTCCATAAGTTCCCGAGCTACTATCGCCGGGCCGCCATCATGTTTGCGGCGGGCCAGGTCAGCAGCTACCTAACTCGCTACCGGGATTGGCAATGCGGGCAGTCTCGCAACCGCAGGGATGCGAAGCCGCCCATGTTTAACCCCAGCGCAGGCTGTTACCCCGCACTGTACAAAGGGCAGTGCTACAAGCTGCATGGCTACGACCAAATTGAGATCAAGGTGTTCACGGGGTCTGACTGGGTTTGGACTACGGTTCAGATTACGGGGCTACGTGACCGTCATGAGGTGGCGGGCAATCTAATGCTGTCGCCGTCCCTCATCCTCAACAGTCACTCATGCCATCTATCGGTTCCCTTTCACTGCACCCCAGCGAAACGTAAGCCTGATGGCAACGTGACCGCTATCGACCTGGGCATCAATACCACGGCCACCGTGGCAGTCGTCACTCACGACGGTACTGTAATCCATCGTGAATTTATTCACCCTGGAAGAGACATAGACCGTCGCGACAAACGACTCAAGTCCGTTTCAATGCGGGCCTCTAAGACGATGGGCAAAGGCGGCAAACTCCACAAAGGGTTTTGCGCCAATACCTATCGGAAATGCCGCAATATCAACCAGCAAATTAGCCACATCGTTTCTAAACGAATCGTGCAGATAGCGGCTGAGTTTAACTCAGAAGCGATTGTCTTTGAGAACCTGAAGGGCTGGAAGGCGACGGGCGGGCGGCGACGTTCTAACCTGCGCCAACGCTTTCACGGCTGGCTCAAGGCCATGATTCGGGAGTTCACCGAAATGAAGTGGCGAGAGGTGGGCGGCAAGGTGATAGACATCGTTGCCGCCTATACCTCAAAGCTGGCCTATGACGGTTCAGGGGTCGTAAAGCGTGACTCCAAGAACTACGCGCTAGCAAAATTCTCCTCTGGCAAGCGATATTCTGCTGACCTCAACGGTGCTCAGAATATCGCGGCCAGAGGCATCATAAAACTCACTGACCGAAAGGATCGTGAGTTCCGTTCTAGCCAAAGTTCTGGACGGAAGCCTAGAAGCTGGGCCTGCCTGTGTGATCTCTGGACTCTGGATAGTTCGAGATTAGCATAGGACACTCCCACCTCGGCTACGCCAGGTGGGAGAGCTTCATATTGCGACTCCCCTCGGCTTTAGCGTTAGAACCACCGATGCCTACTGGCAAAAGCTGATCATCAAACATCCAGATATCGCCAGTCTCGAAGACCTGATACAGCAAGCCCTACGAAACCCCGATGAGATCCGTCAAAGCAGCCGCGATGACAATATCTTGCTGTTTTATGGCCTGCGTAAGCCCCAGCGTTGGGTCGTTGCCGTTGCTCGACGCTCAAATGGAGAAGGGTTCCTAATCACGGCTTATCAAACCGATGCCATTAAAGAAGGAGTAGCGCTATGGCCCAAGTAAAAGTTTTCTACGAACCAGAGATGGAATTGCTGACAGTCTTTTGGCAAAGCCCGCGCCCCAATCAGCTCTGTACCGAACTTGGCGATGGCGTCATTCTCATTAAAGATGCCGACAGCGGCGAACCGATCGGCATGGAACTGCTGTCCTACCGTCCTGGAGATGCCCGCTTCGATTCCGTCAGCGTTGAAATTGGCGCGGCTCAGTCGGCAGCATAGCGGCTGGGCCTTCAGCCTAATCTGACCGCTATTGCAAACCTCGAACGCATCAAATAGTTCGGCCTCACCATCCCCGCAGCCCGAGATCGCCTCCCCCACCTGGCACTACACCGACTCCGCCCAGGCGGCATAGATTAAAGTAGAGAGCGCTCTCGGGATAGTCGGCAAAGTCATCGTTGAGAATGCGATCGCACCCCGTCAGCGCCGCCTCTAGCCGCACCATGCGCCCCGACTTAGGCAGCCTTTGATATTGGCGATCGCATCGGCATCGACGCCCTAGAGATTCTCAACAGCGGCAACCCGCCGGAGGTGGGGGTATCCTACCGGTTTAGCAATCAGCTGCGGGCCAGGGGGGCCACCAATTTCTCGGGCAACGAGACCGTCACCGTAGAGTACGAGGTCAGGTTCTAGGGTCTCAGGCAGGCCAGATAGTGCTGGTGGGCTGGGAGTGGCGGAATATCTCGTGCCAACTCACCACATGGCCAATCACGGCGATCGCCGGAGCCTCAAACCCCTTTTCAGCCACCTGGGCCACAATCGTTGCCAGGGTGCCAATCAGGGTTTCTTGCTGAGGGTAGGTGCCCCAGCGAATCAGCGCCACCGGGGTCTCGGGGCTAAGCTCGGCGGCCAGCAGCTCGGCGGCAATGGTGCCCAGGTTATGAATGCCCATGTACACCACAATGGTTTCAGACCCCTGGGCCAGGGCGCGCCAGTTGACCCTGGGGCGATACTTGCCCGCCGACTCGTGCCCCGTCACAAAGGTCACCGACGAACTCTGGCTGCGGTGGGTGATGGGAATGCCCGCGTAGGCGGGCACCGCCACGCCAGCGGTAATACCGGGCACTACCTCTACAGCAATGCCCACCGCTACTAGGGCCGCCATCTCTTCGCCGCCGCGCCCAAACACAAAGGGGTCGCCCCCCTTGAGGCGCACCACCACGGCGTGGGCCTTGGCCTGGTCAATAATCAGCTGGTTGGTGTCTTCCTGCACGAGAGCATGCCGCCCCCGCCGCTTGCCCACATCGATCACCTGGGCCTGGGGATTGATCATGGCCAGAATGGGCGCGCTCACCAGGGCGTCGTGAATCACCACATCGGCGCAATCTAGCAGCCCCTTACCCCGCAGGGTAAACAGCCCCGGATCGCCCGGCCCCGCTCCCACCAGATATACCTTGCCGTAGGGTTGGCCCCCTGCGGGCCTAGCAGCTGCCGACACCATAAGCGCTCATTAAACTCAGACTGTAGGGCAAGGCTAAGAAAAAACTGTCTTCTCAGGGTAGACCTTTCTCGATTCGTTGAGGGGCCTCTGTTGTGGGGCCTCTATTGTGGTGACTCTATTGTGGTCGCGCCGTTGCCTAAGACACCAGCGACGACGGGTGAATAGTATGGCGAAAGGCCACCCGCTGCATCGGCAGCGGTGCCTGCTGGGCCTTGGCGGGCACCTGATCGAGGGCCAGCTCAACCACCAGGCGGGCCAGCTCAACCGACGGCCCCAGGGGCGGCAGCAGGTGAAACCCCAGCTGCGGAAAGCGCTCAGCTAGCTCTTCGGTGAGGTGGGTGATGGCGTCGGTGGTACTGCCCGCAAACAAAAAGTAGGGCAAAATCGCCACCCGCTGCACCCCAGACTGCATATGGCGAATCACCTCAGACTCTAGGCTCGGGGCAACGGCCCAAAAGGCGGCGCTGCCCCCCAGAGATTGAGCCAGAGCCGCGATCGGGGCGTTGCCTCCGGGGCGACGGCTACCGTGGGCTAACAACACCAGCGTTTCGGCGGCGTTAGCTCTGAGCTGGTGACGCAGCAGCCCCTCAATACCCGGATGGCTACCCAGGTGGGGGCACAGTTCTAAAATCAGGTCGGGCAGCCCCTGGCGAGCCTGCTCGATCTCAGCCGGGATATCGTCCATAACGTGAACCCCGGCCAGCAAAAACAGCGGCACCACCCGCAACCGCTGGGCACCTGCGGCCCGCGCGCGACGGCTAAAGGCAATGATTTGCTGATGCAGCGGCACCGCCCCGACCTCTAGGCAGGCGGTGCCCACCAGCGGGCTGCTCATCGTCTGAGGCAGCGATACCCGGCTGCGAAAAATACCTGGTTCCCCCAGGGCCAGACCGCCAGCGCGCAAACCGTCTAGAGTAAAGGCTCGGCGCATCAATGGAGCAGCCTGACCACCGGCTAATGGTTCTGGTGCTGACCGATCGCTGCGGTCTGCACGACTGCCCGAGCGGTCTTCGATATCCGCAGAGAGGCCATTGTGAGCAGCTTGCAGCTCGGTTTCGGGCGATCGCACAAAGTGAGCCAACCGCTCCATGGCCTGGCCCGGTCGCGGGTCGCGGCTACCGTGAGACACCAATAAATAAGCGGTCAACGCAGATGCAGACACAGGCAAACCCTAAGATATTAGACAAAGCAATAATTAGACAAAGCTTTCGGCAAAACGTTTAGACAATAGCAGCTAGGCTGCGAATCATCGCCCTCCTACACCGTGACGCCGCCCTAGAGGCTAACTTTCTTTACCCTTAGGTTAACGGTCTGGCCCTTCATTATAAAGATTTAGCCTTGACTATCTGGTATCGAAACCATCAAAAGGATACTCACTTGGCCAAGACTCAGCTCGGTCGCTTCAGCCCGACCTAGCCTAGAGGGTGTGATAAGCTAAAGGTCAGTTTGCGGGTGTAGTTTAGTGGTAAAACCCTAGCCTTCCAAGCTAATGATGGGGGTTCGATTCCCCCCACCCGCTTAGGTGTTGCACAGTGACACTTTATTTGTCCATGACGGCTAAATCGCCGCTGTAGGCAAATAATAAAGTCGTCGTATGGGTAGAACGGGCATCTTGCCCTTGCAGGCGAGACGCCTGCCCTAGGAATTTTCAGAATTCACGCCGGATTGCTGTGGGTGGGGTTGCCGCTGTTCTTGGGCGGCGACGATTTCGGGGTGATTGGCCGTGGCTTTTAATTGATTGACCAAGGATGATTGACCAAGAGTGATTGACCAAGAAACTTACCGAGCTGCACTTTGCTACGAGGGTAACCAACGCCCTAGCGAAAATCAGTCATTATGAAGAGGTTTAGTAGTGTCTTTGTACCGTTGATCTCTTTGTATCCTTGACCCATGGGCGACTTCAACATTCAGGCCCCCTTTGAACCCGCCGGAGACCAGCCCAAGGCGATCGCCGGCCTGACCCAGTTTCTGCAAGACAACACCAAATACCAAACCCTGCTGGGGGCTACGGGCACGGGCAAAACCCACACCGTCGCCCGCGTGATTGACAACATTGGCAAGCCTGCCCTGGTGCTGGCCCACAACAAGACCCTGGCGGCGCAGCTGTGCAACGAGCTGCGCGAGTTTTTCCCCGACAACGCCGTCGAGTACTTCATCAGCTACTACGACTACTACCAGCCCGAGGCCTACATTCCCACCACCGACACCTACATCGCCAAGACGGCCTCGATCAACGACGAGATCGACATGCTGCGGCACTCGGCCACCCGCTCTCTGTTTGAGCGCAAGGACGTAATTGTGGTGGCTTCGATCAGCTGCATCTACGGCCTGGGCATCCCATCAGAATACCTGAAGGCGTCGATTCCGCTGCAAGTTGGGATGGAGGTGAACCAGCGCCAGGTGCTGCGCGACTTGGCTTCCATTCAGTACGAGCGCAATGATTTAGATCTGGGCCGGGGCAAGTTTCGGGTCAAGGGCGACGTGCTAGAGATCGGCCCCGCCTACGAAGACCGCATTATTCGCATTGAGTTTTTTGGCGACGAGATCGACGCCGTCCGCTACGTAGACCCGATTACTGGGGCCACTCTGCAAAGTATGGATGGAGTGAGCATTTACCCCGCCAAGCACTTCGTCACCCCCGAAGATCGAGTCGAAGAAGCCTGCCAAGACATTCAAAACGAGCTGAAAGAACGCCTGGAAGAACTTGAAAAAGAAGGCAAACTGCTGGAGGCCCAGCGGCTCGAACAGCGCACCCGCTACGACCTGGAGATGATCCGCGAGGTGGGCTACTGCAATGGGGTAGAAAACTACGCCCGCCACCTGGCCGGTCGCACCGCCGGGGCACCGCCGGAGTGTTTGCTCGACTACTTTCCCAAGGACTGGCTGCTGGTGATCGACGAGTCCCACGTCACCATTCCCCAGATTCGCGCCATGTACAACGGCGATCGCAGCCGCAAGATGGTGCTGATCGACCACGGCTTTCGCCTGCCCAGCGCCGCCGACAACCGCCCCCTCAAGGCCGAAGAATTCTGGGACAAGGTGAACCAGTGCATCTTTGTCTCCGCCACCCCCGGCAACTGGGAAATAGAGATCTCTGAAAACAAAGTAGTCGAGCAAATCATTCGCCCCACCGGGGTGCTCGACCCCGAAATCTTTGTGCGCCCCACCGAAGGGCAGGTCGATGACCTGCTGGGCGAGATCAAAGAGCGGGCGGCCCGCCAAGAGCGGGTGCTGATCACCACCCTGACCAAGCGCATGGCCGAAGACCTGACCGACTATTTCGACGAACACGGGGTGCGGGTGCGATACCTGCACTCCGAGATTCACTCCATCGAGCGCATTGAGATCATCCAAGACCTGCGGGAGGGGCTCTACGACGTGCTGGTGGGGGTAAACCTGCTGCGGGAGGGGCTGGATCTGCCGGAGGTTTCCCTGGTGGCGATTCTCGATGCCGATAAGGAAGGCTTCCTGCGGGCCGAGCGATCGCTGATTCAAACCATCGGTCGCGCCGCCCGCCACATTCGCGGCCAGGCGATTCTCTACGGCGACAATCTCACCAACAGCATGGCCAGGGCCATTAGCGAAACCGATCGCCGCCGCGCCATCCAAACCGCCCACAACGAAGCCAATGGCATTACGCCTACCTCAATTATTCGCCGCAACAGCAACTCGATTCTGTCGTTCTTAGAGACCTCACGCCGCCTCGCCGCCCATGAGCTAGAAGAAGTCTTTGAGCACAAAGACGAGCTGCCCCTGGAGGAAATTCCCGAACTGATCGGCCAGATCGAAAAGCAGATGAAAGAAGCCGCCAAGAACCTCGACTTTGAGGAAGCGGCTAAATTTCGCGATCGCATCAAATCCCTGCGCGATCAGCTCTTGGGCAAGCGATCGTAGAGAGCTGTCATCGGGTGTTATGGCAAACAGGTGTGGCAAAAAGGTACAGCAAACAGGCTAAAAAATAGGGCAATGGGGAGGGTTGGTCTCGGCGCACCATTCCCAATACCCTAGGGAATCGCAGTACCAGTGGACGTAGCCGGGGCTTGATATAGAGACTTCAGCCCTGCCTCACTGGCGGGGACGATGCCGCGCTCGGTGATCAGGGCGGTCACCAACCGCCCAGGGGTAACGTCAAAGCCGTAGTTACCCGTGGCGGCCCCATCTACCGTAATCTGCACAGGGATCACGTCGCCCGTGGCGGCCTTGCCCCAGATGTGGGTGATTTCTTCATCGCTGCGGCGCTCGATGGGGATCTCAGCAAGGCCATCCTGCATAGACCAGTCGATGGTGGTGTAGGGCAGGGCCACGTAAAAGGGGACGCCGTTGTCGTAGGCGGCGAGGGCCTTGAGGTAGGTGCCGATTTTGTTGCACACGTCGCCCTGGGCGGTGACGCGATCGGTGCCGACGATGCACATATCCACTAGGCCGTGCTGCATCAGGTGGCCCCCAGCGTTGTCGACCACCAGGGTAAAGGGCACGCCGTGGTTGGCCAATTCCCAGGCGGTGAGGCTAGCCCCCTGGTTGCGGGGCCGGGTTTCGTCGACGTAAACGTGCACGGGGATGCCCGCGTCGTGGGCCATATAGATGGGGGCCAGGGCGGTGCCCCAGTCGACGGTGGCCAGCCAGCCAGCGTTGCAGTGGGTGAGCAGGTTGACGGGCTGGCCGGGCCTGGCGGCGGCAATTTGCTCAATAATCTCCAGCCCGTAGCGACCGATCGCCTGGTTGGTCTCGACTTCTTCGTCGCAGAGGTTGGCGGCGATCGCCCTTGCTGCCCCAGGTCTCTCGCCCTCGGGTAGTGCCTTCACCCCCTGATAAACCTGATCTAACGCCCAGCGCAGGTTGACCGCCGTGGGGCGAGTGGCTAGCAGGGTATCGTAGGCATTGGCTAAGGACGCATCGCTGGAGTCTTCCCGCAGCGCAAAACCCAGACCGTAGGCACCCACCGCCGCCAGCAGCGGCGCACCACGAGTCCACATGGCCTGAATCGCCTGGGCGCACTGGGCGGCGGTTGCTAGCTCGACCCAGCGCAGCTCGTGGGGTAGCCGCCGCTGGTCGATGATGGCGATCGCCCCCTCGTCGGTTTCGCGCAGCGATCGATACCAGGTTCCTTGAATTTTCACGGCAAGGCGCTTTCGCAATAGATTTTAGAAGAATCGGGATGGCGGGATTCGAACCCACGGCCCCTTCGTCCCGAACGAAGTGCGCTACCAAGCTGCGCTACATCCCGTAATTTCCATAATTCACTCAATTAGGGTAACACGAGAGCAGGGGAGCACGGGAGACTCGAGCTTCCAGAAAACTTGCTTCAGATGAACTAATACAAGATCAGTGCGTCTAAGGTTTGCAGGGCGGCGATCGTGTCCTCAGGATAATTGGGGAATGTTTCAAGACATTTCTGCAAAGGGGGTGGGCTAGGTAAATTGTCTGTAGTGCCCTAGGTCTGGTCGTGTCGCCACCGAAGTAAGCGAGTAAACTCAGGTAAAACAGTCCCCTAGTCCTGTCGTTTGGATTCTGCTATGGCAGCCCCCTCTGGCCCGATTCCAGCTATCCCAAAGCCTATTAAGTTTGGTACCGACGGTTGGCGAGGCATCATTGCCGCTGACTTCACCTTTGAGCGGGTGGCTCAGGTGGCGGCGGTGTCTGCCCACGTGCTGCACCGCTGCTTTGGGGCCGAAACCGGCAGCCGCACGATCGCAGTGGGCTACGATCGCCGTTTTCTTGCCGCTGAGTTTGCCCGTACGGCAGCTGAGGCGATCGCCGCCCAGGGTTTCGATGTGCTGTTCTCCCAAGACTACGCCCCGACGCCCGCCTTTAGCTATGCCGCCAAGCATCAAAACCTGCTGGGGGCGATTGTGATTACCGCCAGCCACAACCCGGCGGCCTACTCGGGGCTAAAAATTAAAGGGGCCTTTGGCGGGTCGGTCTCCCCTGAGGTGACGAAGCAGGTGGAGGCGATGCTGCCCAACCTGCCTGCCCCCATCGGCGATCGCGGCACCATCTCGACCTTTGACCCCTGGCCCGACTACTGCGAGGCGCTTCAGGCGCAGGTGGATGTGGGAGCGATTCAGCAGGCGATTTCGAGCGGCCAGCTGACGGTGTTTGCCGATGTCATGTACGGCTCCGCCAGCGGCGGGCTGCCCCGGCTGCTGGGCGAAGGCAGCGTCCACGAACTGCACAGCGAGGCCGACCCGCTGTTTGGTGGCTTCCCCCCCGAGCCGCTGCCCAAGTACCTGGGCGAAATCATGGCAACCCTCAAACAGTGCCCGTCTAAACAAGACGTGCAGGTGGGGCTGGTGTTTGATGGCGACAGCGATCGCATCGCCGCCGTCGACGGCCAGGGCAACTTTCTCAGCTCCCAAATTTTGATCCCCATTCTGATCGACCACCTGAAGTCGCGGCGGGGCTACAGCGGCGAAATCGTCAAAACCATCAGCGGATCGAACCTAATTCCCGCTGTGGCCAAGCTCCACGGGCTAGAGCTACACCAGACCCCCGTGGGCTATAAGTACATCGCCGATCGCATGCAGGAGGCCCAGGTGCTCCTCGGCGGCGAAGAGTCCGGGGGCATCGGCTACGGCCACCACATCCCCGAGCGCGACGCTCTGCTGTCGGCCCTCTATGTATTGGAGGCAGTGGTCGCTTCTGGCCTCGACCTGAGCGACTACTACCGCACCCTGCAAGAGCAAACCGGCTACTTCTCGGAGTACGATCGTATCGACCTGCCCCTGGCCAGCATGGATGTGCAGGCCAAGCTGCTCGATGCCCTCGCCACCGCCCCGCCCACCGAGGTCGCTGGCAAAGCCGTCACCCACATCCTCGACATCGACGGCTACAAGCTCACCCTGGCCGACGACAGCTGGCTGCTGATCCGCTTTAGCGGCACCGAGCCGGTGCTGCGCCTCTACAGCGAGGCCAAAACCCTCGATGAGGTGCACAAGCATCTGCACTGGGCTAAGGATTGGGCGAGTTCGTTTGGGTAGGGGTGTCTGGTGCGAGGTGTACGGTGCAAGGCATAAGGCGGAACCGCAAACCGTGTGCCGTATACCTTATGTAACAGCACCTCAAAAAACGTTAAGACTCTGCATCACTGTCCTCGTAATCCCTAACACTGGAAAACTAGAAGCGATTTTTCAGTCTTAAGAGAGCTATGGAACAGCAGAAAACAGTTATTGTCACCGGGGCATCCTCTGGGGTGGGGCTAAACGCCGCCAAGGCCCTGGCCGATCGCGGTTGGCATGTGGTGATGGCCTGCCGCAATCTCGATAAAACCAAGCAGGTCGCCCAGGAGATTGGCATCCCGAGCGATCGCTACAGCATCATTCACCTCGACCTCGGCTCTCTGGCCAGCGTGCGCCAGTTTGTCAGCGACTTTCGGGCCACGGGGCGCAGTCTAGAGGCCCTAGTGGGCAACGCGGCGGTCTACTATCCTCTGCTCAAAGAGCCGATGTACAGCGAAGACGGCTACGAAATCAGCGTGGCGACTAACCACCTGGGCCACTTTTTGCTGTGCAACCTGCTGCTCGACGATCTCAAGGCCTCCCCCGCCGCCGACAAGCGCCTGATCATTCTCGGCACCGTCACCGCCAACCCCAAGGAGTTAGGCGGCAAAATCCCCATCCCCGCGCCGCCAGATCTCGGCAACCTGGAGGGCTTCGAGGCCGGGTTCAAGGCCCCGATCTCGATGATCAACAACAAGAAGTTCAAGTCGGGCAAAGCCTACAAAGACAGCAAGCTCTGCAACGTGCTCACCATGCGCGAGCTGCACCGCCGCTACCACGACGAGACGGGCATTACCTTTAGCTCGCTCTATCCGGGCTGCGTGGCCGATACGCCCCTGTTCCGCAACCACTTCAAGGCCTTTCAGACCATCTTCCCCTGGTTCCAAAAGAATATTACCGGCGGCTATGTCACCCAGAAGCTGGCCGGGGAGCGGGTGGCCGATGTCGTGACCGACGCTGAACTCAAAGACTCGGGCATGTACTGGAGCTGGGGCAACCGCCAGAAGCCGGGTCGCCGCTCCTTTGACCAGGAGGTCTCGAACGAGGCCCAAGACGACGCCAAGGCCCGCAAGCTGTGGGATCTCAGCGCTCGATTGGTGGGCCTCGATGACGAGACGGCGCGCAGCGTCCCCGCCACCGCCGGTTCGGTCTAGAAGAACCCCGTAGGCTGGGCAAAGCAGCCCATTCTTGACATAGCTGGGCATTGGTCAGCCTGCAAATGACTTACACAAAAAACATCCCGGTCAGTTGCTGACCGGGATGTTCTACTATCCGAAGAAATTGTTAGGGGCACAGCCTGCTGTGCCCCTACGTGGTGTCTACTTAGCGGCGGCGGCGGCAGCCTGGCGCTCCTTGGCTTCCTTGATCACTTCCTCGGCCACGTTGGTGGGGCAGGGAGCGTAGTGAGAAAACTCCATGGAGAACTGGCCGCGACCGGAGGTCATGGTGCGCAGGTCGCCAATGTAGCCAAACATTTCGCTCAGGGGCACATCGGCCTTGACCCGCACGCCAGTAGCACCGGGATCTTGGGATTTGATCATGCCTCGGCGACGGTTGAGGTCGCCGATCACATCGCCCATGTAGTCGTCGGGGGTGAACACGTCAACATTCATGATCGGCTCTAGCAGCTGGGGGCCAGCTTTTGGCAGCGACTGACGGTAGGCGGCGCGGGCGGCAATCTCGAAGGCGATCGCCGACGAGTCAACCGCGTGGTAGCCACCGTCGGTGAGGGTCACCTTGAGGTCAACCACCGGGTAGCCCGCCAGGGGGCCTTTGCCAACGCTGGTCTCAAAGCCCTTCTGCACGGCGGGCCAAAATTCGCGGGGCACGTTGCCGCCGGTCACCGCCGACTCAAACTGGAAGCCGGTGCCGGTTTCGCCCGGCTCGATCACGTAGTCGATCTTGCCGTACTGA
The DNA here is from genome assembly GCA_003241845.1 of Shackletoniella antarctica. Taxonomy (GTDB): domain Bacteria; phylum Cyanobacteriota; class Cyanobacteriia; order Phormidesmidales; family Phormidesmidaceae; genus Nodosilinea; species Nodosilinea antarctica. Next base: position 23,641 of record QBMN01000011.1, read on the forward strand.
CCCGAACCACCCGACTGCTTTTTGTGGGTGTAGCTGTCGACCAGGCGCTTGGTGATCGACTCGCGGTAGGCCACCTGGGGCTTGCCGACTTCGACTTCGACGCCGTGGGTGCGCTTGAGAATGTCGACCTTGATGTCGAGGTGCAGCTCGCCCATGCCCTTGAGGATGACTTCGCCGCTCTCTTCGTCGGTTTCCACCTGGAAGGAGGGGTCTTCTTGCACCATCTTGCTGATCGCCATGCCCATTTTCTCGTTGTCGCCTTTTTTCTTCGGCGACACCGCAATGGAGATCACCGGGTCGGGGAAGACCATCGGCTCTAGGGTGGCGGGGTCTTTGGGGTCACAGAGGGTGTGGCCGGTCTGCACGTTTTTCATGCCGATCAGGGCAACGATATCCCCCGCCTGGGCTGAATCCACTTCCTGGCGATCGTTGGCGTGCATTTCCACCAAGCGGCTAATCCGCTCGGTTTTACCGGTAAAGGTATCCAGAATGGTGTCACCTTTCTTCAGCTGTCCCGAGTAGAGACGGGTAAAGGTAAGCGCCCCAAACCGGTCGTCCATAATTTTGAACGCTAGCGCCCGCAGGGGCTTATCGGCATCGGCATAGGCTACCTTACCGGTGGGATTGCCTTCCAGGTCGATTTCAGGCTGGGGAGGCACTTCCAGAGGGTTGGGCAGGTAGTCAACGACGGCATTTAGCACCAGCTGCACGCCCTTGTTTTTAAACGAGGAGCCACAGTAGGTGGGGAAGAAGACCAGGTCACGGGTGCCCTTGCGAATGCAGAACTTGATCTCGTCAATGGTGATCTCTTCACCCTCAAGGTACTTACTGAGAATTTCGTCGTCCTGCTCGACAGCCAGCTCGATCATCGCCTCGCGATACTCTTCGACCTGGTCTTTCATGTCCTCGGGGACATCTTGGATATCGTAGTTCTCAGGTAGCCCTGACTCATCCCATACCCATGCTTTGCGGGTGAGCAGGTCAACTACACCGATAAAGTCGTTCTCGGTGCCGACTGGCAGCACCATGACCAGAGGCTTAGCGGCCAGCACCTTTTCGACCTGCTTGATCACGCGATAGTAGTCGGCCCCAATCCGGTCGAGCTTGTTGACGTAGATGATGCGAGACACCTTGGAGTCGTTGGCGTAGCGCCAGTTGGTCTCCGACTGAGGCTCGACGCCGCCAGAACCGCAGAATACGCCGATGCCACCGTCGAGCACCTTGAGAGATCGGTACACCTCAATGGTGAAGTCAACGTGGCCGGGAGTGTCAATAATGTTGAGCTGGTGCTCTTTCCAGAAGCAGGTGGTGGCCGCCGACTGAATCGTGATCCCCCGTTCTTGCTCTTGCTCCATAAAGTCGGTGGTGGCGGCACCGTCGTGCACCTCACCCATTTTGTGAATGCGGCCAGTGAGAGAGAGGATACGCTCGGTGGTGGTGGTTTTGCCCGCGTCTACGTGGGCAAAGATGCCAATATTGCGATAACGGGTGATGTCTTTAGCCATAACTGCTTCTCCGGATTCTGTGCGATGGGCCGCTGGTGCCCATCTTCATGGGGTACTCAGACGGGGTCTGGGGGCTGTCGTTGGTAGCCTTGACAACAGAAAACTCTATCACGAGACCATGACGGGGAGTCTGAGCTGAGGCCGTGGCAAACAACACCTAATTATGAACTATTGTAAAACCCCCAGGCGCATCCGTGACAGGGGGCAGCTTACTACTTAGGCTCTTGATTCCAGAATAGCGGTCAGCGGGGCGGGAATGAGTGGTGAAAACCCATCATTCGCCGACGGTGGAGCACCAGCCTAGGAAAAGGCGAATTCTTTTTTACAACGGGGCCAATGCAGCTGTAGATATAAGGTGGTCTCCAGGAAAGAAAATACCACCAGGTAGAGGCGCAGAGCCTGCGTCCTCTGCGTCATTAATGGGGTGGCAAAATTAGGAGGCAGCAAAATTCTTGGGTATTTTCGTTGCCAGAATTGCCCTAGGGGATATCGAGCGCTGGGCAGCGCTGGGCGACAAAGCCGGTCATCCATGGGCGAAAGCATCGTTAAATTGCTCTTGACCCTGGAGAAAATCAATCCATACCCTCGCTTTTGACGGCATATAGCGGCCGGAAGGATACACCAGCCAGGCGGCGGTGCCGAAGTCTGTGCCGGTCACCTCATAGTCGGGCAGTAACTCAACGAGGGCACCCGTTCGCAGATCTTGGCCCACTAGCCAGTGGGGCAGCAGCGCTAGGCCCATGCCCGCGATCGCACAATGCTGCAAGGCAAGGCCGCCAGAGATAATCGTGCGCCAGCAATTGTAAATTCAAAAATTCTAGGGGCTGAAACCCTTGATGACTCGTTTAGATCAACCTCCATTGATGGACATTGATCGGCTAGAACGCCCTAAACTCGTTCCGAATTTATTTTTGCTGATGGCCTGGCCCTTAGCCCAGCAACACCGTCACGCGGAGTTAGCTCGGGCGACGGCCAAGCGTGAGCGCTGTCAGCGCCATCCTCACCCTGATCGTCCCCCCAGGTTTGAGGTCGCCAACCTGCCACTGCCACCCTCAAAGGCATGACCGAAACTCTCACCGATGCCTCCAAGCTGGCCGACGCCTGCACCAAACTCCTGCCCCTGGTGCTCAGCCTGTTTGCCCTGGTCTGAGTTCGGGGCATTGCTGAGGGGTTTATCATAGGGGTAGCTTGATTTTGTCATGGGCCTGGTCTGCTGTGAAAGCTCTTGCTAAATGGTCAATCAGTGATTATCACCGCATGGTGGAGTGCGGGCTGCTGCGCGATCGCCGCGTTGAGCTGCTGCGGGGAGATATTGTCGAAATCAGCCCAGAGTCGCCCATTCACTATGCCACCGCCAAGCACGGCAGCAAATATCTAGAAACCCTGCTGGCGGGTCGCGCCGATGTCCGCTTCAATGGGCCGATCACCCTAGCCGATTCAGAACCAGAGCCTGACATTGCCGTCGTTCGGCTTCCTGAGTCAGCCTATTTTGAGCGCCATCCCCTGGCGGCAGATATTTACTGGATTGTGGAAGTCGCCAAGAGCAGCCTCAAAACTGATCGCGATATCAAGGCCGATATCTATGCAATCGCAGGCATACCAGAGTATTGGCTGCTCGACCTGGTCGGCCAGTGCCTGACCGTTTTTAGAACTCCCCAGGCGGGCCGCTATACCGAAGAACAGAGCCTCCAGATGGGTGCAATCGCACCGCTGGCGTTCCCCAATATCAAAATTTCCATCGAGCGATTGCTCATTCAGGCCCAAATCTAGCGGATCCGTCCCTACAACCGATGGGCCGAGTACACCTCTGCCGCCGCCCGATGCAGCAGCGAGTGGCGAAAGATCAGGTCATCCATTGACTTGCCGTAGCCGCCGCCGATGACGCAGGCGACGGGGTAGCCTGCTCTGACGCAGGTGTCGAGCACGTAGCGATCGCGCCCGTAGATCCCCGTATTGCTCAGCGCCAGCTTGCCCAGCAGGTCATCGCGGTGGGGGTCGGCCCCGGCGTCGTAGAGCACCAGGTCGGGCCGCACCTGAGCCAGCAGATCGGGCACGTACTGGGCCAAACAGTCCAGATAATCCTGATCTTCCATGCCCAAAGCCAGGGGCACATCGAGATCGCTGGACTGCTTGCGGGCCGGAAAGTTCTCCTGGCAGTGCATGGAGAAGGTGAATACATTGGGGTCGTCGCGAAAGATCCAGGCGGTGCCGTCCCCCTGGTGGACATCCAGGTCGAGAATCAGCACGCGCTGGACGCGGCCCTGCTTTTGCAGGACGCGGGTGGCGATCGCCAAATCATTAAAAATGCAGAACCCTGACCCGTAGTCGGGAAAGGCGTGGTGAGTGCCCCCGGCGGTGTTGCAGGCCAGCCCCCGCTCTAGGGCTAGCTTGGCGGTGAGAATGGTGCCCCCCACCGCCGTGCAGGTGCGCTTCACCAGGGCGGCGCTCCAGGGCAACCCAATGCGGCGCTGGGCCTTGGCATCGAGGGTGCCCAAGCGGTAGGCATTCACATACTCACGGTGGTGAACAAACTCTAGCCAGGTCTGGGGCGGTTCGCCGGGCTGGTAGATCTGGTCGGGGGTGATGACGCCGTCTTGCAGCAGGCGATCGCGCAGCAGCCGAAACTTTGGCATCGGAAACCGATGCCCCTCGGGCAGAGGAACCACATAGTCGGGGTGATAGATAACTGGAAGCTGACTCAACGCCCCTAGGTAAAACGCTGTCTTTATAGTTACATGGCTGAGAGTTACATTTCTACATGAGTGATGACAGCGATCGCCGCTGCCGCATATCTAGGGCGTGGGCCACGCTGCCCTCAGACCAGTCGAGGGGCAGGTCGGCGCTCTCAGGCACCACTGCTGGGGTGCGAGACTGGGCCTGAGAGGTAGCCAGCCTAGCAGGTATCGGCTGAGGCCAAGTCTGGGCCACCGCCGCCGGCACCAGGCGCTGTGCAGCGGCAGGGTGGGATGCTGACTTTACTGGTCGAAAGGCGGCGGGCGTTGCCGACTGGGGAATGGCCGCCGCATCTACGGCTCTGGCTCCCAGCACCAGGACGCCATCGCGCTCGGGCAAATAGGGGGTAAGGCGCTTGGGATGGGACGGTCGGGCCGGAGCAGCCTTAGCTACCGGACGCGGCTTTTTGCGCTTGGGGCGGCTTGACGCCTTAATTTGCTGGGTCAGCGCAAAGCAGCCAAAGGCGCACAGCCCCACCAGGCTCAGCAAGCCCCACAGGGTGACGGTGCCCAACTGAGGTGTCTCAGCACTAGCGAGTTCTACATTAGGAGGTTCTTTATCACCGGCATCGGGCGCAGTGGCAGGTTCTAAATCTTGGGGCAAGGGCGCGGCGATGGCGATGGGCGCGTCTCGGTGGGCGACATCTGGCGCTGGTTCGTTAGCCATCAGGCCGTGGTAGGCGATCGCCGACACGCACACCAGGGTTAGCCACAGCCCGCCCAGCAAAAACAGAGGCCGATAGGCCAACAGGCGCACCCAAAACAACCCCGATGTCAAAGCCGGGTCTTGGGCTTCAGAAAAGGGCGGTGGAGCGGTGGGCGGTCTCGAAGAATGCTGCGCCATAGGGTCATTCGGGGCCGTTGATGAACAAAATTTTGCCTTGCCGATGCGCCTCCTGGGGCCAATTGTAGGCGGTCTTGCTTCCCGGCGCTAGAGCCAGCACGGTGCCCTGGGGCTGAGCTATTGAGGCTGAGCTAGTAGAGTCATACTGCCCGCTGGGAGCGGTGGCCTATCGCAGCACCATGGCGGGCACAAAATCTTGGGGGTTTTGTGCCACCCACCCCATGGCTGAGTTAAGCCTGACTTCAAAAAACAAAAATGAATTGTCTGCGCCTGTCTGGGATATCACGGGCTGGGGTGCCACGGGCTGGGGTGCCACCGGGCCAAGGCGATCGCCCTGGCGCACCATCTGCCCAGCCCTTACCTCTAGGGCGTCGAGGTTGGCATAGCGCGTTTGCAGCCCCTGGGCATGGTTAATCACCACCAGGTTGCCGTAGGTGGCGTCGGTGCCCGCAAAGGCCACGGTGCCTGGCCCTACCGCCAAGACCGGGGTGCGGGGCTGGCTGGCCAGAGCGACGCCAGTGTTAAAAACCAGTCTCCCCTGGGCCGAGTCGGGCTGCCAGCCGTAGTTGACTATCACCTGCGATCGCCTCGGCAGTGGGTAGCCCTGCAGCGGGCTGGCGCTGGGGGCTGCGCTGGCCGCCGTCGTCGTCCGCACCCCTTGAAACCAGTTCACACCCGGCACAAAAACGCTGACAGGTACGGTGCTGACACAGCCATTGACCTCAAATAGCACATCGGCCCGGCTGTTGTAGGCCTCCGCCACCTGCGGCCAGGTTTGCCCAGGGGTGACGCTGACCCGGATACCGTTAAAGGGCGGAATCAGCAGCTCTTGACCGGGGCTAACCGTGCCCCCCTGGGTGGCGGGGTTAAAGCCCATCAGGGTGGCAGACAGCAGGCCATACTGCTGGGCAATGGTGTCGAGGCTTTCGCCCTGGGCGACCCGGTGGCGGGTCAGCCGCGACAGCGCCGGCTGAGGGCAGGTCGCTGTGCCGCTCTGGGCGATCGCCTGGGGCATAGCAACACCTAGAGTCAAGGCCGTGGTCAGGCCTGTCAGCACCGCCCCCAGCCTGAGACAGTTTTGAGGGCAATGAGTCGCACCAGACCGTCGCTGGCAACCCGGCGTTTTTGTCAAAAATGTTGGCTGACGGGCTGCCGAAACTCGAAAGGAGCGGCTTAAAAAAGAGTGAAATACCATAGAGATCTGTTTCTCAACCCGCCTTGATTGGGCTGCCTACTAAGGGTGCATAGCTGCCCCTGTGCTCCCTCAGGGGTATACCCCTATAATAGGCAGAACAGACGCACTTGCTCAGGGGTTGCCTAGGGTTCCTCTGGTCGATGTCAGAAATTCACGCATTATTCTCCCGAGAGACTATTCTCTAAGGTGAGGCTGCCAGGGCTAGGTCTAGGGCCATGCAGCATTGAACGGCCTACAGGCGTTAGATTGGACAGGCCGATTAGATAGGCCATTTAGACAGGCCACCCAGGCCGGGCCAGCGCAGGCAAAGTAGCAGAGGGCGTAGATCATGAACTCGTTGCTAAAGCAGTTTCCCCCACAGGTTGCGTGGGTGGCAGCAGCCTTAATGGTGGGGGGCAGCGCGGGTTGGGCAAGCCATCACTACGTATCTCAAGCGGGCCTGTTGTCGGCAGAGGCTGAAACCGCCCCAGAGGTAGTTGCAGAGGCATCTTCCGTGCTCAAAGCTTCGCTCAGCCAGGCCGCTGAGCCGCCCCTACAGGCCCTAGTCCCAGGCCAGATCGAGGGGAGCAACCAAAACTTTATTGCCCTGGCCGTAGAGCGAGTTGGGCCAGCCGTGGTGCGTATTGATGCCGAGCGGTCAGTGCCAGATCTTGGCCCTGATGCCCTCAACAATCCCTTCTTTCGCCGCTTTTTTGAAGAAGAAATGCCCCCCTCCAACCTGCCCGATCGCCTAGAGCAGGGCACTGGCTCAGGGTTTATTCTCACCGCCAGCGGCCAAATTCTCACCAACGCCCACGTGGTCGAGGGAGCTAAAACCGTACAGGTCACCCTCCGCGACGGGCGCAAGTTTGAGGGCGAGGTGGTGGGGGTTGACTCGGTCACCGACGTGGCCGTGGTCAAAATCGAGGCCGATGATCTGCCCGCTGTACAGCTTGGCAGCACCCAAAACCTAGCGCCGGGTCAGTGGGCGATCGCCATCGGCAACCCCCTCGGTCTCGACAACACCGTCACCGCTGGCATCATCAGCGCCCTGGGGCGCAGCAGCAACCAGGTGGGCATTCCCGACAAGCGGGTGCAGTTCATTCAGACCGATGCCGCCATTAACCCCGGCAACTCCGGCGGCCCCCTGCTCAACGACCGGGGTGAAGTCATCGGCATGAACACCGCCATTCGCGCCAATGCCCAGGGGCTGGGGTTTGCCATTCCGATCGAAACCGCCAAACGCATTGCCGATGAGTTGTTTACCAACGGGGTCGTGCAGCATCCCTTCTTGGGCATTCAAATGGTGGAGCTGTCGGCAGAAATGGTGGATCGCATCAACCAAGATCAGCAGCTCAACCTCCAGATTGAAGATGACGACGAGCCGGGCGTGCTGATTGTTGGCATAGTGCCCAACAGCCCGGCCCAGGCCGCTGGGCTACAGGTGGGGGATGTAATTCGCGCCATTGAGGGTGCGCCCGTAGACAGCCCCCCCGACGTCCAGGCCAGGGTAGAAACTACCGCCATTGGCGATACCCTAAACCTCGAAATTCACCGCGATGGCCGCGATCAAACTGTCGCAGTCAAACCTGCGGCCATGCCCCCTGATTTGCGGTAGCCACAACCACCAGGGAGTGAACTCCCTGGCTCACCGCGAAAGTCTGCTAAAGCAGACTGGGGTAGCCAGTCCTTAATCCTCTTGAGAGGATTTCCGCTTTGAGCCTTGGACTTCTAGTCCTAGGCTCAGCAGCAAATCCAAGGGATTCCCCCTTTATCTGCCCCACCTCGACAGGGGTAATTCAAAACTCTCCACCCATCTACTCTCTTGCCCTCAGCTTTGCCCCAGTGCGCAAAATCTGCCCGGCCAGCACCGCTGCCCCAAAGCCATTGTCGATGTTGACCACGCCAATGCCCGTCGCGCAGGAGTTGAGCATGGTGAGCAGGGCTGAGAGACCGTTGAAGCTGGCCCCATAGCCAATGCTGGTGGGCACCGCCACAATTGGGCAGTCGGACAGGCCCGCCACCACGCTGGGCAATGCCCCCTCCATGCCCGCTACCACAATCAGCACGTCCACATCGCGAATGAGCTGGCGGTGGCGCAGCAGGCGATGCAGACCCGCCACCCCCACATCCCACAGGCGCTTGACCGCAAAGCCAGACAGTTCGGCAGTAACGGCGGCTTCTTCGGCTACTGGCAAATCGGCGGTGCCTGCGGTCAGCACACCAATGCTGCCGGGGCGGTGAGCTGACAAGTTTAGGGGCACCAGGGCGCAGATGCGGGCCATGTCGTAGTACAGCGCCGCCGGGATTTGCTGCTGAATCTGAGCAAACACCTCTGGCTCGATGCGGGTGGCCATGACTACGGGGTTTTGCTGGTGCAGGCTGCGCATGATCTGCACAATCTGGTGCACTGTTTTGCCCGGCCCCCAGATCACTTCAGGGAACCCGGTTCTCAGGGTACGGTGGTGATCAACCTTGGCAAAATCGTCGATGGGTTCGAAGTCGAGGTATTTGAGCTGGTCAAGGGCCGCTTCGGGGCTGAGCTGCCCTTGGGAAACGGCGTTGAGCAAAACGCGCAGAGCATCGGGCTGGGTCACGGAATGAGACTCGCAGAGTAGTTGAAAATGTCACAAGGTTGACATATCCAGGCTACCTCAGTGACATACTCGGCCCCTACATTAGTAATCAATCGTTCACTCCTCAACACCCCAAGCGCCGGAGCTAGCTCCGGCGCTTTTTTGTCGTCTTTTTTTGTCGGCTTGGGGGGGACGCAGTTTTTTAGCTGGGGCATCCGGAAAGCCCAGGGGCAATCTGTATTAATTAAATAGGCCGTCTGGCCCGCCTCTGGTCGTGGTCTTAGGACCATGGACCTAGGGGGGCCATGGCATCTGTCCTGACATTGACTTAACTACTATGAAACGGCATCTATGCGCGATCGCCCTGGCCAGCCTGGGCTTAATTTCTATCTCACAACCCGCCAGCGCTCGCCCCGAAATCGCCAGCGGCGACCAGCTTTTGACCACAACTGTAGAGGGCTGCCTGTCGCGGGCTGACCGGCTGATTGCCGACCTGGGCGTGCAGTCTGACCAGGGCAGCATTGATCGCACTGGCTACTTCGAAGACGGCACCTTTCGCATTCTTTGCTACGGAGCCGGAGATGATAGCAGCCTGGCGATCGTGTTTGCGACCCACGATCAGTCGGCAGACGTGGCTTCTAGCTTTATTCAAATGATGTTGACCGAGCTGTCGCGCAGCGAGTCGGTCTCGCAACAGTAGGCCCTTTGGCGACTGACCGGTGATTGACCAACAAAACAGGGGCTTAACCTAGTTAAGCCCCTGTTTTGTTTAATGCAGGTGTGAGGAACCAGGTCAGCCTCCCTCAGAGGTCAAACTACTGTTTTCCCCTACTCCTGTGATCCCCTAATCGTAGATATTGGCGGCCTTAAGCATGTGGAAAGTAATCAGCAGCTGGGTCAGGGCTAGGGGATAGCTTTGCAGGGTCTCGCCCGTGGTGCCCACCACCTTGCCGATGTCGGTGTTGCCCTCAATGCTGCAAAATTTGCCCAGGTAAGGAACTTCGCTGCACAGGGTGCGCTCTAGCTCCTGGACGGGCTTCTCGGTGGCGTGGCCGTCGATTTCGAGCACGTCAACGGGTTTGCCCATGTCGCGATCGAGGCCGAGGCGCACCGCATCGCTGAGGGAGCCGCCGTTTTTATCGCCCAGCAGGTGGGTAAAGTCGGGGTGGGGAATAGTGGGCCGCATCACTAGGCGCACGTTGAGCAATAGCTCGTCTTCAGTCTTTTCGTTGTCGGGGGGGTAAAAGCTCACCACCACGTCGGCCCACTGGCGCTGGGGGCGAATAAATGCTTCAGAGTCTGGTTCTCGCGCTTCGATCTGCTTGATCACCTCTTCGGGGGTGTAGCCCCGCTTGCGGGTGTCGCGCTTGATCTTCCAGTTGGCGCGCAGGTCTTCGGGCGGGGCCAGGTAGACTTTGATATCGTAGGCGTCGCGGCAGGCGCGGGTTGAGTAGCCCAGCAGCCCCTCTGCAATCACAAACCGCCTGGGCTCGATGTATTCGGGGGCATCAAACTCGCCGGTGGTGTGGTTGTAGATGGGCTTGAGAATGGGCTGCCCGGTGCGCAGCAGGCCCAGGTGCTGCTGAATGATATCGACGTAATTGCAGTCGGGGTGCAGGGCCGAGATGCCCATTTCTTTGCGCTGTTTGCGATCGTAGCGGTGATAGTCGTCCGTGCAGATGGTGGTGACCTGGTCTTCACCTAAAATCTGCGCAATGCCTCGCGTCAGGGTGGTCTTACCTGCTGCGCTATCACCCACAATGCCGAGGATAATCGGACGACTCATAGATTTCTCCGAGATTTTACAATCGACAGTTAATTACACCATTGTAGGAACCAGTAGGATCATCACCAAAATATTTCTTACCCTGCTTACGGTGACTCTAGAAAAATCCTGAGCAAAGCATTGAACCTGGGAGAGACAGTCGGTAGAGTTGCATGCTTTTTGCAGGCCGCCTAAACCGCTGAAATTTGTCAAAATAGGCTGCTCCGCTGGCCACCCCGAGGGGCACCTGTTTAGCACCGCCCTCCTCAGCCCATGGATTTCCTCAACTCATCTGCTGCCTTGAATAGTCCAGCGACCTCGCCTGACCTGCCAGAGTTGCTGGCCCCGGCAGGCAACTGGGACTGCACCAAAGTGGCCTACTCGGGCCAGTGCTTAACGAGTGAGGCGCTGGGCGGGCGAGGTCGGCCAACCGAGGGGAGCGTGCCCAGGCCTGCTGCATGCCCTACGACCTGATCGCCGATGGGAAAAAGTTGGATTTGGGCAATTCCGGGACGGATCGCTCTGCGGATCGCGGCTACCTGCTCAGCCCCCAAGACCTCTCGGGCTTGGATGTACTGCCCGAACTCATCGGGATCGGGGTAAGCCGCCTCAAAATTGGAGGCCGCCTTAAAGCGCCGGAATACGTCGCCAACGTTACCCGCATTTACCACGAGACATTGGAACGCCACCCCATAACCTATCCCTGGGCAACCTATCCCTGGGCACTAACGCACCCGCTTAAGCTGGTAGTTGGCTTCTTCTAGGTCAAACAGCTCCGAGTCAAACTGACCACCGACCCACTCCAGCATTTCGTCATGTTCAGGGTGTTTGGGATCTCGAATGATCTCTAGAAAATCGGCATAACCCCACACGCCGCCGCAGTCTTCTGGGGGGCACGCCCGTTTGCCCTTAATGCAGACCGGGTAGCGAGTTTCTGGGTCGGGAGGCAAAATTTTCTCCACCAAAATTTCGTGATCCCAGCCGTCGCCCATGTCGTAGACATAGACGAACTTAAACTTTTCTTTGGTGACAAACTGATTGAGGCGGATACGTTGTTCGTTGAGCAGGTCTAAATCGTACTCTGGCATGGGCTGACCGTAGGTTTGCCCACCCACCTCAAACTCGTGCAGGTGACAGTCATACCAACCCATGGCCAGCTGAATAATCTTGTGGAGCTTCGCCAGGGTAATATCGCTGGGCACCTGCACCCGTCGCCAGATGGGCGGGCGCGCATTTCTTAAGGTAATTTTGAGCTGATAGACTGGCTGATTGCTGAGTTTGGCCATAGCTACAAGCTAGTATCTCCAGAGCTAGCCTACTCCGAAATCTGGGGGGCGTGACTGCGGTTCTTGGCTCTCGTTACAATTCAGGGAACAATGAACTTGGCCCGCACATTCAGTAGACGGCATGGCGATAAAACCCATTCAGTATGAAACGCTGCTCTCGGTCTGCACCGACCACGAAGGGGCGCTAGAGCTGCTCAAGCACCACCGCCCCTACCTAGAGGCGGTGCCCAGCATGCGGCGACCCGAAGACAGCGTCATCACCCTGCCTCTGCCCAACATTCGCCTGCGCGATGCCGTACACCTCAACACCCATAGCCCCAGCATTGCCCCCGGCGCGGTGATTACCCTGCCCTGCGATGTGGCGCTGCTAATGTGCGACCCCGAGTGGAAGATCAAGACCGGCATCGAAATTTTTGTCTACATTCACCGCCCCCAGGAAGATTTTTCAGACCTGCTGCTGCGCTGGCGGCACACGCAGATTTTGACCGATCGCGGCTATGAGTGGCTGCTGCCGCACAAATATGAGCACCTGCTCAGCGACGGCACCGACAAAGGCCATCCGCTATTTGTGGTGTTTCCAGAGACGCCGAGCCACATTCTCCAGGGGCTGCGGGGGGCGGGGTTGCCCACGGTGGTGCTGACCTCAGAGGCTGAAGAGTCAGACCCCGTGGAGCCAGAGAGCACCCTTGAGATTGGCGATATTCCAGGGCTAGACGACATTGACACCAGCGCCCTAGAACTGCCCGATGAGTAAGCGCTGGGGCTTGTTTGAGTCGCCCGTTTGGCGCTGGGGGCGGTGGTTTTTGCTGGGGTTTTTGGCCCTGCGGCTGGGGTTTTGGCTCACGGCTTTCCCCAACCCCGACGAGGCCTACTACTGGCTTTGGGGGCAAAAGCCAGGCTTTTCTTACTACGACCACCCGCCCCTGCACGCCTGGGTGCAGGGAATGTTTGGGGCAGCGCTGGGGCGATCTGCTCTGGTGCTGCGGCTGCCTAACCTCCTCAGCAGCGGGCTTTTGGGGTTCACCTTTTACCACATCTGCCGCTACCTCTATGGCGATCAGGCCAGAGATCGCTTCTGGCTAGTCATGCTGATCGTCGCCTCGTCGCCCCTGTACTTTTGGTATCTGGGCTTGGCCTGGCACGACCACTGGCTGGTGACCTTTGCGGTGGTCAGCAGCTTTTTGTTTGTGCGCTACGTCGATCGCAGCGTTGAGCATCCCGGCCAGGGCAGCGGCCGCGATCTCTACGGCGCGGCGCTTTTTCTCGGGCTGGCGGGGCTGTGTAAGTACAACGCGGTGTTTGTGGGTCTGGGTTGCCTGGCGCTGGTTTTGGCAGACAAACGCAGGCGGCAGGTGCTGGGCGATCGCCGCCTCTACCTGGCCCTGGGTCTGCTAGCGCTAGTGCTCTCACCAATTCTGATTTGGAATGTTCAGCACGACTTTTTTTCGTTTCGGTTTTACCGCGATCGTACCTCCGGCGACGGTCTCACGATCAACCTGCTTCAGCCCGTGGTGTTTTTGGCCCTGTGTGGCCTCACCCTTGGGCCAATCCAGTCGTGGAGCATTGGCCGCTGGCTGAAGACACGGGGGCAGACGGGGCTGACTCGATCCTCCTGTTACCCAGCCCTAGGCCTGTGGGTATTTGGCCTCTCCACCGTCGCCTTTACCGCCCTGTCCACAGTGTCAGTTGCCCTGTTTTACTGGAATATCTTGGCCTACCCGCTGCTGCTGCCGCTGCTGAGCGACCAGTTTTATCGACCCCAATTGCCACCGCCTGCGCGGGTTGGGCAGCTGGCGATCGCCCAAGGCCTGGGTCTCTTTGTCTCAGCGGCCCTGGTGACCTATTACACGGTCATGCCCCTCGGCACGTTCTTTGGTGCCGTTGACCCCGACGGAGCCGCCCTCTTCGGCTGGCCCCAGGTGGCCCAGGCGGTGACGGCCCAGACTGAAGGCTTGGACAATCCGCTGCTGCTCACCACCGACTATCGCTCAGCCTCGGCCCTGGCCTACACCCTCGACAATCCCGACGTACTGGCGATCTCAGGCCGCCTTGACCAGTTCGACTTTTGGTACGACGCCCCCGCCCTAGAGGGCCGCGACACCGTGCTGCTGGGCGAAACCTGGCACCCTATTTGCCCTGCCCACCGGGCTATGTTTGACCGAGTAGACCCACCCGAAACTGTTGAGGTACGCCGCTTTGGCCAGGTGCTACAAACCTACGAAATTGTCAGGGGCTACGGCTTCAGGGCTGGGCCAGAGGGGTATCCGCTCAGCCCTGACTATCCCCTCGCCTACACCAGCGATGGAGAGCATTGTTTGCCCTGAGGCCGACAGAGCCATTGCTATTTCGGTTTGAGATAGGCAGGGCGAGCGGCCTGGGCTTGGGCCAGGGTGTTGTGCAAAGCGTCCCAATCTTCGCCAGCGATCTGGGCTTTGAGGTGGTCGATCTGCCGCTGATATTGGGTGAGGGCATCTAGCAGAGCCGCCCGATTGTGGCGGGCCATCAGGGTGCCTAGCTCGGGCACGCCGCCGCCCACCCGGCTGGTGTCTTTAAAGCCAGAGCTAGCCAGGGCCTGGGCTAGGGCGAGAATGGCTGGGTCAGCCTCCTGCTGGCAGGCGAGAATCAGGCCGCCGCTCACCATCACTGGCAGGTGCGAGATCCAGGCCACGGCGCGGTCATGCTGGCTGGGGTGGCACTGGCAGAGGGTAGCCCCGAGGGTGGCGGCGATCGCCCGCACCCGCCCCAGCGCCTCAGGCGGCGTCGCCTCGGTGGGGGTGAGCACGTAGGGGCGATCGAAAACCAGCCCCGCCTCCGCTACCCCCAGCCCCGCTTCGGCCTTGCCCGCCATCGGGTGACCGCCCACAAACCCCGGCCACAGCGCTTCGATCGCCGGCACAATCTCGCCCTTAACCGAAGCCACATCCGTCACCACCGTCGTTGGCGACAGGTGTGGGACAATCGCCGCTACCGTAGACACGGTGACGTCAATAGGAGTGCAGATAAACACCACATCGGCCCCGGCCACCAGAGCCAAATCAGTCCCCCCCTCAGCGATCGCCCCCATCGCCAGCGCCGCCTGGATGGTTTCTGGCCGTCGAGCAATGCCGATGACGGGGTGGCCCTGGCGAGTCAAATCTAGCCCCAGGGAGCCGCCGATCAGGCCCAGGCCAACAATGGCAATGCGTTCCATAGGTTTCTCAGAAGTTGCTCAGAAGTTTATCTAGGGCCTCAGCCTATAGAGGCAAGTCTCTGTGGGTAAAGGGCCTGGCCTCGCTGCCGCTGTAGGGGGCTGAAATATGCCCATCGCCCACCAGCCGGTACTTATAGGTGACTAACCCCTCTAGCCCCACCGGGCCACGGGGGGGCATTTTTTGGGTGCTGATGCCCACCTCGGCCCCAAAGCCGTAGCGAAACCCATCGGCAAAGCGAGTCGAGCAGTTGTGAAACACCCCAGCGGCATCGACGCGATCCATAAACTGGGCGGCGGTGACGGGGTTGCGGGTGGCGATCGCCTCGGTATGGCGCGAGCCATAGGTGCTGATGTGGGCGATCGCCTCATCTACCGAATCCACCACCTTGATCGACAAAATTAAATCGCTGTACTCCGTGGCCCAGTCTTCCTCGGTAGTAGGCACCAGGTAGGGCACAATCTGGCAGGCGGTCTCATCGCCCCGCAGCTCGACTCTGGCCTGGTGTAGGGCCTCAGCTAGAGCGGGCAGCCCGACCACAGCCATGTCTCGGTGAATCAGCAGGGTTTCAATGGCGTTGCAGGCCGAAGGGTAGGCAGTCTTGGCATCGAGGGCGATCGCGATCGCCTGCTCCAAATCTGCCTCGCTATCCACATACAGATGGCAAATGCCGTCGGCGTGGCCCAGCACCGGAATGCGCGTATTCTCCTGCACAAACCGCACAAAGGCATTTGACCCACGGGGAATGATCAGATCCACGTAGCCTTCTAGATCTAGCAGGGCGCGGGTCTCTTCGCGGGTGGTCAGCAGCTGCACTGCCGCCGGGTCTATCCCCGCCTTTCTCAGCCCCTGCTTAATCGCCTGCACCAGGGCCGTACAAGAGCCCACCGCCTCCCTGCCGCCCTTGAGAATCACCCCGTTGCCCGACTTGATCGCCAGGGCCGCAATCTGCATCACCGCATCGGGGCGCGATTCAAAAATCACCCCCAATACCCCCAGGGGCACCGCTACCCGCTTCAGCACCAGGCCGTCATCTAGCTCGCGGTGAATCTGCACCGTGCCCACCGGGTCAGGCAGCCGAGCCACGTCGCGCACCCCGGCGATCGCCCCCGCCAGCTTCACCCCATCGAGCTTTAGCCTGCCGTAGAGGGGCTTGGCCAGGTGGTCAGCGATCGCCGCCTCGCAGTCGGCCTGGTTGGCCGCCACAATCTCATCGGCGTGAGCCTCCAGCGCCGCCGCCACCGCCTCAATGGCGCGGTTCTTCGCATCGGCAGACAGACCAGCTAGCGTCTGGGCCGCCTGGCGCGTAGCTTGGGCGATCGCCAGCAGTGGCTGAGCGTCCTGAGCCATGGGGGAAACAGTCATAGCAATACAAGAAACCCGACAATACCCCAGTCTACCGCCTCAGCGAGAACGCCCTGAAGGTTCCAAAGCTGAGGCAATTCCCCAAAGCCCTCAGCCAGCACCCACTCATACCAAATCCTGCTTGTTCATCTCCGATTCAACTGGGCGCATGCAATGCGCCCCTACGGTTTGGCGTTTTGGGAATCGGGGTTATGTGATTCGGATTTGGTATGACTCACCACTCACCTACTCCTCCCCCGGCTCATCCAAATGCTCCGACGCCTCCCGGTAGAGGTTAAACACGTGGTCATCCTTGAGGCAGTACAGCACGTTGCGCCCTCGCTTGCGGTAGCTAACCAGGCGCGTCGTCCGCAAAATTCGCAGCTGGTGCGACACCGCCGACTCGCTCATCTCCACCGCCGCCGCCAGATCCCCCACCCGCATTTCGCCCAGGGCCAGGGCCGAGAGAATGCGCCAGCGGTTGGGGTCACCCAGCACGCCAAAAAACTCCGCCATCCGCTGGGCCTTCTCCAGGCTCAAAATCTCCGCCACGGGCGATGCAGCAGAGTGGCCACAGGTGGGTTGATCAGCTGCGTCAAGATGGGGTTTATCAATCGAGGGGCGATCGCCAACCATAAAAGCCTTTTCGAAAGAACAGCCGCGACCCTAGCCAGGGCAGTCCAGAAATTGCAGCGCCCAACATCTGCCATACGAAATCTGAACATTTGTTCATATGTTATAGTTAATCCATGAACAGGTGTTCAAGTATTTCAGCACCAGTTTAGTTCACCTAGCCTGAGAGAAAAATTGCCATGACTACCGTTACCCAAATGAAATGTGCCTGTGAGTCGTGCCTGTGCGTTGTCGACACTAGCCAGGCCATCGCAAAAGACAACCAGTACTTTTGCAGCGACGCCTGCGCCAACGAGCATCCTGAAGGATCCACCGGCTGCGGCCACACGGGCTGCGGCTGCCACAACTAGCGCCTAGGAATAGGCGTCCAAATAAAGTACCGGAAGCGTTGATCGCTGTAAGTTGCATAACGCTAAGGCGAGGCTCCGCCAACGCGGAGCAATGCATCAATAGGAAAGATGGTAATTGGTACCTTATTTTCTTGTGCGTCCGCCACATAGCCTGCTGTACTGGCCGCTGTAGGGGTGCCACCCCATAGCGGCCCCTACGTGTGGTCGTACAGTCGCTCTGTCGCGTCTAGCCTTTGGTTGTAATTAACCCCTTAAAATCAACACCCCTTAAAATTGACACAGAGCACCCGACATAGATCAACCGAAGCAAAGGGGCAGATTTTAGAAGATGGCGCAAAATGACCCAAATCGGGTGCTGCGGCTGCTGCCTCTAGTCACCGGAGGCATCGGCGGTACGCTGTTGATGCTAAATCGAGTGCTGACTCCAGCCCTGACAGAATCTCAGGCGCGATCGGACGTTATGGGGGTAATTCTCAGCGCTTTGCTGATTTTGACGGGTCTGCTGTGGCAGCGGGTGCAGTCCATTTCTCCCGAAGCGGTGGCGCTGATTGGTGACGAAGGGCTTGAGCTAGACAACACCCTGCCCGATGCCGCCCAGACCGAGCTGGCCTGGGCCTCGCATCTGCTGCTGACCAACACCGTCACCTGCTCCGTTGTCGCCTACCGCCAGGGCAAAACCCTGCTGCGGCGTGGCGTGCTGGCACCCAAGGCCGAGATCACTCCCGGCCCTATTCTCAAGCGGGTGCTGGAAACGGGCAAAGCGGTTTATTTAGTCAAGCTCAGCATTTATCCAGGCCGGGTGGAGTTTGACTATCTACCGGAAAACACCCAGGGCGTGATCTGCCAACCCATGGGCAAAGATGGCGCGCTAATTCTGGCGGCCAACGCCCCCCGCAGCTACACCCGCCAAGACGAGGCCTGGATCGAGGGCGTCGCCGACAAACTGGGGCACACCCTAGATGCGTTTATGGGGTGAAGCGCGTGGTGACCTGGATGACGGTGGCGGGTTTAGGCCCTCCGCCTGGGGATACCGGAGGCTATAGCAAAGCTCGCAAGCAGTTGCCCGAATCGCGTTCCCCCCGCTGTTGAAACGTACCGCCGCGGCCTTGCAAGCGCCGGTCAAGCCGTCGCAGCGGTGATGTGGTCGTACAGTAGAGGCCTTTGATGCCACGACGGTGCTGATGAGTGATCCCGCCGCGAATCAGGACAGCTATCTGCAACAGAGTAACCAAAAGGCTGGTCGTGGCTTTCCGATTCTCAAAAATACCTTAACCAACCTTCACCAGGTCTAGAACACTACCGAAACCGGGTTTCTGTATGCAGACCCAATTGAGCTAGGAGCCTACGTCGCCAAAGCTGAGCGATTCAGGTCGGTGGCGTAGCTCCTGAAAAAAAGTTTAGGCAGGGGGGTGCGATCGCACCCCAGAGGTGTTAGCTTAAGCCCATAAAGTCCTAATGCAGACTATTTGAGGCGAGACAAACGGGAGGTATCCGATGACTTGCCTTTTGCTCACATTGCTCACCTTCCCGTTGGCGATCGCCGCCACCCTCCCCGTAGCCAACGCTCCTAGCAATTACGAACCCCTACCGTGAACCCCCCGGTGCCGCCTCCGCTGACCAGCCAGCCCGCGCAGGCCCCTGCAACCTCACCCCTAGCTTTCTGCTCATTTGTTCTATTTAGAACTATCTGTTCCAGGCCAATCCTGCTCATCCACCCATCCACTCGCCCATGACCCTCCCCACCTTCTTCATCTCCCACGGAGTGCCAGATCTGCCCATTCGCACTGGCCCCACCCAAGACTTTTTGCGCCAGCTCCTGGCTACCCTGCCCCAAAGCCCCACCGCCATTCTGGCGATCTCGGCTCACTGGCTCACCG
>QBMN01000120.1 GCA_003241845.1 Shackletoniella antarctica
AGTGAAGCCTATGCGGCTCTGCTCAGCGTGATTGAAACCTGTCGCCGCCGGAACCTATCCCCCTGGCCTTACTTAGCCGAGGTCATTGCGCTCAGACGCAAAGGACTACCGGCTCCTCCGGTTCCTACGCCCCTATCTCAGGCCGCTTAAGCAAGGTTGTCTGCCGGGGGGGGAGTGAACCTTTACAAGCGATAGCGCTCTGGCCATACTGCCAATTGCCTCATAGTGCTCTAAATCTATGGGGGCTTGAGGAGTGCCCTGCTCCTCCCAATAGTCCCAGGTTCGCATCAAGGCATGTTGCAAAGTCGGCAGCTGATCGGGGTTTTCACCTGCATCATTCAAGAGTCGATTCGCCAACCGCGGCGTGATAGTGGCCCCACCCACTGCTACTGGCCCTGCGATGGCTGTTTTGAGCTGCTCACGGGCTAATCGTGGAACTAAATACTGGCTATCATTCAGCTTCTCCGGTAGATCGCGAAACTGGGCACAATCGCCCAAAAAATCTGACCGCATGGTCAGCACCACAAAAATTGGTGTTTCTCGCTGGTTCACCGCTCCTAGTAGGAGTTTGACAAAGGCTGCTGCCTCGTCTTTGGCTGCTAACTTGCGATCTGAACCTTGAGCCTGGGCCTTAAAACGAAATAATTCCTCAAACTGGTCAACCACTACCAGCAGATTTTCGTAGGACTCCATACGGGCCTGCTGGGTCACTTCCACCAAGCCCAGGGCACCGCGCCGCAGGGTGCTTTCGGTCAGGGCGGTACGAATGGTAGCGTCGTCGTTGCTGGCGTCTACCCCAAACACCTCTGGTGTGTTCAGGGCTGTGGATAGGTTAGCTATAGGGGCACTACCTGGGCGCATAATCGCCACTCGCCAGCCCGAGCTAGCATCTTGCAAAAAGCCACTGTAGAGACTGGGCAGCAACCCCGCCTGCACCAGGGAAGACTTACCACTGCCGGAGGTGCCTACCACCGCCAGAAATCGAGTGCGGTTGAGCCGGGTGAGCAGGTCATCGGCTTGGCCCTCGCGGCCAAAGAACAGATGCTCTTCGTCTAGCTCGAAGGACCGTAGACCGGGAAAGGGGTTGGTTTTACCAGAAGATTGCACCATATCAGGTCAGCTGTTCTAAAAAGGCGTTGAGAAGTTCAGGCTGGAAGCCATTAAAACCCTTGATGATCGGTACATCGGAATCGGATAGAGGCTGCTTGGTGGAGTCGGCAAGATAGATGGCCTTGGCTCGAAGAGGTCTGGGGCGTTCATAGATGGTCTTTTGCAGTGCCAGTAAGCGCCGCTTGAGCCACAGTCCGCTAGCCTGTCCATAGAAAATCAGCACCGCTTCGCACTGCTTAATCAGTGTCTCTGAGCGGGTGAGGCTGCTGTCTGCGTAGTCGGGCAGCACCACGCGAAAGTTCTGCTCTAGCCACTCGTAGAGGGGTTCAATTTCGGGGGCTTCTAGGTCACGCTCGTCGCAGTCGAGGTAGACCTGCACAGTGCCGTTGAGGGGCAGGTCGAGCACTGGGGCCGGGGGCTGGGTGAGGCGATCGCGAATAATATCTTTCAGCGACTCCAGGTTGGTGCTAATAAAGTCAGGCTCGTTTTGCAACCCCTGCACAAACTCATCGAACTCCCGCTGGGCAGCATCGGTGGGCATCCACAAAATGCGTGAAAAATCGTGGCGCTCTTGGCCGCACTGGTTAGCTAGTTCAATTTGGTCGCGGGTGCGTGCTCTCGCCAGCTGCTGATAAATTTGCTCCTGGGTTTGATCCTGAACCGCAGTTTGGTTGGGTGGATAGGGCATGAACAGGTGCACCGAGAGGGCCGACTGGGCCAGATGGTCGCACACCGTAGACTCAAAGGCCGGGGGAGTGGGTAGGGGCTGGTCGGGCAGCACCCGGTGCCCAGCCTGCTCCAGCTCGCGCCGTATTTTTTCTCGTTCGGCGCTCAAGTCGGGGGTGGTTTCCGCCAGGTAGATCACCTTGCCCGCTGGTGTGCCTATCGGGGTGCTCTCCACGGTAGGAGCAAAAGATTCGGGCAGCACCACCGGAGCATCGCCATCGGGTAGGGGCTCTAGCACCCTCAGAGTTTGGTGAATATCGTAGGCCAGATCTTCGAGCTTGGCCCAAAACTTGCGCTCCGCCTCAGGACCATAGATTTTGTTGAATTCGCGAGGGCGACCAGCGGCATCGGCGTCAAAAAACTGGTAGCCTAGCAGGTCTTGCAGCCCTTTGGGATGCCTTTCGGATTCTAGGAAGGTTTTGACCACCTTAAAAATGCGGGTGGTGCCGCAGATATTGACCCCACCTCTGGCCTCGGCAGAGTCTAAAAAGCAGGCCAGCTCTCGCGTACACCAATCTGACTGAATGTAGCGCGGCGACAGCACCGACACCAACAGCGCCAGGTTAGGGAACTGCTTAAAAATGCTCTCATCCAGCGCGTCGTTGCCCTGGAGCTTAATGTCGCGCCAGATGTCGATAGGGGTGCCCCGCAGCTGCTCGAGGCGAATTTTTAACCCCCGGTGAAAGGTAGAAATCCAGCCATCCTGGCCCTCGGCTAGTGACTTATTGTCGACATGAGTGTAGCTAATGAATATGTCACGCTCGAACTTCATGCAGGCGGCCAGGAAAGCGATATCAGAGCTTAGTCAACTAATACACCATCTTTCTTGGAAATATCGCAAACCTGCAAGAGCTTTGAGGTAGCGTGACCCACAACCCAGGCATCGGGCCGTTGCATACCCAGTTAGTTTGTGAGGCCCACGCTACCCTACCTGCTGTGACGCCTTCACCTGGGTCTGCGGCTGGGGCTGAAACTGGAATAGGGTGTAGACGACGTTGCGGCGAATGCCCGTCATCATGTCGAGGAAGACCTCGTAGCCTTCGCTCTTGTACTCGATCAGCGGGTCTTTTTGGCCGTAGCCGCGCAGACCCACGGTTTCCCGCAGGGCATCCATCTGCTGGAGGTGGTCGCGCCAGAGGCCGTCGATCTGCTGAAGGATAAAGAAGCGCTCGGCTTCGCGCATCAGCCCTGGCTTGATCTGATCGACCTGGGCCTCTTTGTTGTCGTAGGCAATGCGGGCCTGCTCGTGGAGGAAGGTGCGAATCTCGCCCACGGACAGATCTTCGAGCTGATCGGGGGTGAGGTCGGCCAGCAGATAGACAAATTCTTTGACCTTATCGACCATCTCGGGCAGCTTCCACTCTTCGGGGGGCAGCTCAGGGTTGATGTAGGCGGTGACGATGTCGTCCATGGTTTGCTCGGCGTAGCCGATCACCATTTCCTTGAGGGCGTCGCCTTCGAGCACCCGGCGGCGCTCGGCGTAGATGGCGCGGCGCTGGTTGTTCATCACCTCGTCGTACTCAAACACCTGCTTGCGGATGTCGTAGTAGTAGGTTTCGACCTTTTTCTGGGCACCTTCGAGCGATCGCGTCAGCATCCCCGACTCGATGGGCATGTCTTCTTCAACCCGAAAGGCGTTCATCAGACCAGCGACGCGATCGCCGCCAAAGATCCGCAGCAGGTTGTCTTGCAGGCTCAAGAAAAACTTGGTAGAGCCGGGGTCGCCCTGGCGACCGGCCCGCCCCCGCAGCTGGTTGTCAACCCGGCGCGACTCGTGGCGCTCGGTGCCAATCACGTGGAGACCGCCCCGCTCGATCACTTTGTCGTGCTCGGTGTGGGTAAAGTCTTCGTACTCGTGGCGAATGCGGTTGTATACGTCACGCAGCTTTTGAATCACCGGGTCGTCGGTGGGAGCTTTTTCGGCGGCGACGGCCAGCTTGTCTTCGGCTTGCAGCTCGGGTAGGCTGCGATCGCCGTAGGTAACCACGGCAAAATCTACGGTGGCCTTAAGTTCGTCAATGGCGGTAGACGACAGGTCAATGGGAAAGATATCGGGCGAGGCCTTCCAGGTTTTGACTTTTTTGCCGGGGGCAAAGCCCTGGGCCGGGGCACGCCCCTTGGTGCCGGGGACGGCGGTGACCGAAAACTCGTCCTCGTCTTCGGGTTTGACTAGGCGGGGCATCAGGTACTCGCGCACCTTGAGGCGGGCCATATATTCAGCGTTGCCGCCGAGAATAATGTCGGTGCCGCGCCCGGCCATGTTGGTGGCGATGGTGACCGAGCCGCTGCGCCCCGCCTGGGCAACGATCTCCGACTCGCGCTCTACGTTTTCGGGCTTGGCGTTGAGCAGGTTGTGGGGCACGCCCCGCTCGCCCAGCAGGGCCGAGAGCACCTCAGACTTTTCTACGCTGGTGGTGCCGACGAGAACGGGGCGACCGCCCTCGTGCATCTCGGCACATTCTTCAGCCACGGCCTTCCACTTGGCCTCTTCGTTTTTATAGACCACGTCGGAGAGGTCGCGGCGGGCGGCGGGCTGGTTGGTGGGAATGATGGTGACTTCGAGCTTGTAGATGCGCTCGAACTCTGCCTCCTCGGTTTTCGCCGTGCCCGTCATGCCCGACAGCTTAGGGTAGAGCAAAAAGAAGTTTTGGTAGGTAATACTGGCCAGGGTCTGGGTTTCGGGCTGAATTTCCACATGCTCTTTGGCTTCGATCGCCTGGTGCAGACCGTCGCTCCAGCGGCGACCGGGCATCACCCGTCCGGTAAACTCGTCAACGATCACAATCTCGTCGTTGCGAACGATGTAGTTGACGTCTTTGGTGAACAGCTCTTTGCCCTTGATGGCGTTAAAGATGTAGTGTGCCCAGGGATCTTGGGGGTCAAAGAGATCCTGCACGCCCAGGAGTTCTTCAGATTTGATAAAGCCTTCGTCAGTGAGCAGCACGTTGCGGGCTTTTTCGTCGACTTCGTAGTGCTCGTCGGCGTTGAGATCGCGGCCCACCTCAGAGGCGCGGGTGTACTTTTCGCTGGGGCGCTCGACCTGACCAGAGATGATCAGCGGCGTGCGGGCTTCGTCGACCAGAATGGAGTCAACTTCGTCGATCACGCAGTAGTTAAAGGGGCGCTGCACCACGTCTTCCATGGCGGTGGCCATGTTGTCGCGCAGGTAGTCGAAGCCAAACTCGCTGTTGGTGCCGTAGGTGATATCGCAGCCGTAGTTTTGGCGGCGCTCGGCGGGCGACATGCCCTGCTGAATTAGGCCCACGCTGAGGCCGAGAAAGCGGTGAATTTGCCCCATCCACTCAGCGTCGCGGCGGGCCAGATAGTCGTTAACGGTGACCACGTGGGCACCCTTGCCCGACAGCGCGTTGAGGTAGGAGGGCAGGGTGGCCACCAGGGTTTTGCCTTCCCCGGTTTTCATTTCGGCGATTTGGCCGTCGTGGAGCACCATGGCACCGATCAGCTGCACGTCAAAGTGACGCATGCCCAGCACCCGTTTTGAGGCTTCGCGCACGACGGCGAAGGCCTCGGGCAGCAGGTCGTCAAGCGATTCGCCCTTTTCTAGCCGCTGTTTGAACTCTGCTGTCTTGCCCGACAGGGCCTCGTCGGAGAGCTGCTGAATCTCTTCCTCCAGCAGGTTGATCTCGACCACGTCGGGGCGATATTTCTTGAGCTTGCGCGCGTTGGGGTCACCGAGGAGGTTCTTCAGCATGAATTCAGGCAGCCTAGGTCAGCGTAGGGGGTTGCACTTAAGTCAATCGTAGCGGGAGACCGCTCGGCAAGGGGCGATGTCCACACCTGGGGCGGGTCAAAGGTGAGTTTGAGAGCGACCAAAAGTGCTTTTCTATCCTATCACCTGGCTTGCTGGGCGGGTTTGCTCTATACCCCTGCGTTGTTTGCAGGAGATGGCGCGATCGCTGTGCCGCAATCTGGCCGCAATCTGATTTTCGCAGAGCAAACCCTGGGGCAGCTAAAAACCGAGCGCAGCCCAGTCCCGTTGAGAAAGCGCTGGGTGGCGATCTCCCCGGCCCTTCTTAAAAGAGCTGCCCTCACTTAAAAGAGACATAGAGAAAAGAGGTATAAAGTGAAAATATCTGGGCAAATGACGTGGGGATGAGAGGACGGCAACCGCTATGACCAAGGGGGATCAAATCTACGTGCTGCGCGATCTGGCGGGGGTGCCGGGGCTGTACCAACACCACGGTATCGACTGCGGCGATCGCACCGTCATCCACTACAGCAAGGCCAGCGCCGAGGCCGAAATTTTGCGCACCAGCTACGAGACGTTTGCTTGGGGCAATGCGGTGTACCCCGTGCGGCAGTCGCTGATCTACAGCCCGGAGGTTGTCATCGAGCGGGCCACCAGCCGCCTGGGCGAGCGTCAGTACGACCTGCTGCAAAACAACTGTGAGCACTTCGCTACCTGGTGTACCACCGACCGCAATGAGAGCCGCCAGCTGGGCAGCTTTGGCCTGCGCACCGATCAGCTCAACCTGCCCGAGCTGCGGCGACTGGCCGAGGGCGATCGCCGCACCACCACCCCCGAGCAGGCCCGCGCCAACTTTCAAAAAGCCCTGGGCGACATTGCCACCGCCTACAACACCACCCTAGCCGACCAGCAGGCTGCCTACAAAGCGGCTGACCAGTGGCACCGCGTTGCCCAAAAAGCCCTGGCCATGAGCCGTGAAGACCTGGCCCGAGCCGCCCTGCACCGCAAGGTCGCCGCCAGCAAGCAGATCAAAACCCTTACCGTCCAGCTCAGTGAGCTGGTGGAGCTAGAGCTGAATCTTCAGCGAAATCGGGCCTTTGTCGCGCGACAGGGTGGATGAGTAGGTGGGTAGGTGAGTAGGTGGGTAGGTGAGTAGGTGGGTGGATGAGTGTTCGGCTACGACCACCAGAGAGTGAACTCCCTGGCTCCTCGCTCAAGTCTGCTAAAGCAGACTGGGGGAGTCGGTTCACAATCCTCTTCAGAGGATTTCTGCTTGGAGCCTGGGACTTTCAGTCCTAGGCTCAGCGGCCAATCTGGCGATCCCGACCTGCGGTCTGGGCCACCTTAACAGGGGTAGCTCTTAGCCTTATGGGGTGGAGCTGGCCCCTAGAAGCTCTACCAAAGAGCAGATTGCTGGCTCAAGTAGCCCTGGTAAGGTTGCCTTGGGCGCTTTTGCTTTGCAGCGGCGCTGACTGCGTTAGTTTGAGATCCCCCATGACAGCAAACACCAACCTTGGAGCCTTTCTACAGAGCGATGGGCAATGCCAGTTTACGGTTTGGGGGCCTGAGCTAGACTCCGTTGAGCTGCGGCTGGTGTCGCCTCAGGCGGTGGCGGTGCCCATGGAGCGCGATCAGCGCGGCTACTGGACCGCAACCCTAGGCGAGGTTACCGCTGGGGCGCACTATTGGTACTGCATCAATGGCGATGAGTCGGCGCTGCGCCCTGACCCGGCCTCGTTTTACCAGCCCAAGGGGGTGCACGGGCCGTCGGCGGTGGTTGATCTCAGCCGCTACGAGTGGGGCGACGCAGCCTGGCTCAATATTCCCTGGGCTGACTATGTAATCTATGAGCTGCACATCGGCACGTTTACGGCGGCGGGCACGTTTGAAGCGGCGATCGCCCGTCTCCCCGATCTAGTTGACCTGGGTATCACCGCCGTGGAGATTATGCCGGTGGCCCAGTTTCCGGGCGATCGCAACTGGGGCTACGACGGTGTATTTCCCTACGCCACCCAAAATTCCTACGGTGGGCCTGATGGCCTTAAACGCCTGGTAGATGCCTGCCATCAGCAGGGTTTGGCGGTGATTTTAGATGTGGTCTACAACCACTTTGGCCCCGAGGGCAACTATAGCGGCTGCTTTGGCCCCTACACCACTGAGAAATACAGCACTCCCTGGGGCGGGGCGATCAACTTTGACGATGCCTGGAGCGACGACGTGCGCCAGTACTGCATTGATAACGCCCTCTACTGGCTGCGCGAGTTTCACATTGACGGGCTGCGCCTCGACGCCATCCACGCCATCTACGACTTTGGGGCCAAACACCTGCTGGCCGAGCTGGCCGAGGCGGTCTCTGCCCTAGGGCAGCAGTTGGGCAAACCCCTATATCTCGCTGCCGAGAGCGACCTCAACGACAGCCGCATTCTGCGCCCCGCCGACCAGGGGGGCTACGGCCTCACCGCCCAGTGGAGCGACGATTTTCACCACGCCCTGCACAGCCTGGTGACAGGCGAAGACTACGGCTACTACGAAGACTTTGGCACCTGTGAGGCGCTGGCCAGATCGTTCGGCGATCGCTTTGTCTACAGCGGCCAGTACTCCCCCTTTCGGCGGCGCAGCCACGGCAACTCGGCCAGCGACCTGCCGTCGAGCCAGTTTATTGTCTGTGCCCAAAACCATGACCAGGTGGGCAACGCCACGGGCGGCGATCGCACCACTAAAACCGCCTCCTTTGAGGCCCTGAAGCTGGCCGCCGGGGCGGTGCTCACCTCCCCCTACATACCGCTGATCTTCATGGGCGAAGAATACGGCGAAACCGCGCCCTTCAACTACTTCATTGACCACAGCGACCCAGAGCTAATTCAGGCGATCTACGAGGGCCGCAAGCGCGAGTTCAAAGCCGCCCACGGCTTTGGCGAACCGGCCCCCGCCCACGAGGTTGCCACCTTCAACGCCGCCAAACTGAGCTGGGATCTGCGCCACCAGGGCCAGCACAAAACCCTCTGGCACTACTATCAACGTCTCCTAAAGCTGCGGCGACAGCTCCAGCTGGGCATGCCCTCCACCAGCCAAGACATCTATGCCTCTGCTGACGAAGAACATCGGGTCGTCTGCTACAAACGCACCTTGCCCGACGGGGCACTGTGGTGCGGCATGAACTTTAGCACCTCGGCCAGCCCGGTCGATTTTTCGCCCCCGGTCAAGCCCTGGGTGCTCCAGCTAGATTCTGCCCATGCCGCCTGGGGCGGGCCGGGGTCATCGCTGCCCAAGACCATCGCCGACCCCCAGAGCGTCACTCTGGCACCCCAAAGTTTTGTTTTGTATTTAGCTACCTAGCTACGCTAGGAGCGATTCAGATACGCTCTGCTTCAAGTCGCCCAGACAAAATTTGGGTGTTTCCTTTGGGGAGGTTGCCCCACCGGCAGCCTCAGCTACCAATCCAAAATCCCAAATCCCAACGTCCGCCCATGCGCATTCCCACCGCCACCTACCGCCTTCAGTTCAACCCTGAGTTTGGCTTTGCCGCCGCCCAGGGCATTGTCGACTACCTCAAAAGCCTGGGCGTTTCAGATATCTACGCCTCCCCAATCTTTAAGGCGCGCAAGGGCAGCACCCACGGCTACGACGTGGTTGACCCCACGCAGCTGAACCCCGAGCTGGGCGGCGCGGAAGCCTTTCAGCCGCTGATTGACACCGTGCACCACCAGGGCCTGGGCTGGCTGCAAGACATTGTGCCCAACCACATGGCCTACGACGGCCAAAACCGCTATTTAATGGATGTGATGGAGTACGGCTCCGACTCCGAATATTTCAACTTTTTTGACATCGAGTGGGAAGGGCCAGAGGAACTGGGCGGGCGGGTGCTGGCTCCGATGCTGGGCGACTTTTATGATCGCTGTCTAGAGCGGGGCGAAATTCAGCTCAGCTACGACGAAACCGGGCTGAGCGTCAACTACTACGGACTCAGGTTCCCGGTGCGGATTGAGTCCTACGGGCGGTTTTTGAGCTATCAGTCGGGGCGGCTGGCGCAGCATTTAGACCGGCGCGATCGCACCTTTGTGAAAATCTCCGGCATTCTCTACCTGGTCAAAAATGCGATCGTCGATCTCACCGGGCGCGAGTACCGCGACCAGGCCCAGTTTGCCAAAAGCCTGCTGTGGGACGTGTACCAAGACAGCGACGAGGTGCGCGAGTTTATTGACCAAAACCTGGTGATTTTTAACGGCACCCCCGACCAGCCCAGCAGCTTTGATTTGCTAGATGAGCTGCTTTCTGAACAGCTCTACCGCCTGTCGTTTTGGAAGGTGGGCGCAGAAGAACTTAACTACCGCCGATTCTTCACCGTCAACGAGCTGATCTGCCTCAAGGTCGATGACCCGCAGGTGTTTGAGCAAACCCACAGCCTGATTGATCAAATGGTAAAAACAGGCCAGTTTAACGGCGTGCGCATCGATCACATCGACGGGCTGTACGACCCCACCACCTATCTCGAACGGCTGCGCGATCGCCTAGGCGACACCTACATCGTGATCGAAAAAATTCTTGAAGCCGAGGAAACCCTGCCCAGCTCATGGCCGATTGAGGGCACCTCTGGCTATGAGGCGCTGGTGCAGCTCAACGGCATTTTTTGCCAGCAAGACAACCAAGATGCCCTGACTCGCATCTACCAACAGCTGACCGGAGAAACCACCCCCTACGACGAGCTGGTGGCGGCCAAAAAACGGCTGATTGCCGACACCAACCTGGTGGGCGACATCAACAACCTGGCCCGCTTTCTCAAGCGCGTCTGTCAGCAGTATCGCTATGGCCGCGACCTCACCCTCTACGGTCTGCGCACCGCCATTGAAGAAGTGCTGATCGCCTTTCCGATCTACTGCACCTACGCCAACCAAGGGGGGATTTCCCAGCGCGATCTGGCCTACGTGCAGGAGGCGATCGAGGCCGCCCGCAAGCGCATTCCCCAGCTGATTAACGAGCTAAATTTAATCGAGCGGTTTCTCTCGCTGAACTTTGAAGGCTCCCTGCCCGAGGCCGAAAAGGCCCAGTGGCTGCACTTTGTCATGCGGCTCCAGCAGTTTACTGGCCCGCTGATGGCCAAGGGGCTAGAAGACACCCTGTTCTACGGCTACAACCGCTTCATTAGCCTCAACGAGGTGGGCGGGTCGCCGGGGCAGTTTGGCCTATCGCTGCGGCAGTTTCACCAGCTTCAGCAAGAGCGCCAGCGGCAGTGGCCCCACGCCATGGTCGCCACCTCTACCCACGACACCAAGCGCAGTGAAGATGTGCGCGCCCGGCTCAACGTGCTCTCAGAGCTGCCCACCCAGTGGGAGGCGGCGGTAAACAGCTGGCGCAGCCTCAACGGCAGCTATAAGAAGGTGGTGCGCGACCAGGTGGTGCCCGACGCCAACGACGAATATTTTCTCTACCAAACCCTGGTGGGGGCGTTCCCCTTTGACGGGCCCTTTGACGAGTCCTTGGATGAGCCATTGGATGAGAGTAGGCTGGCTAGCTTTAGCGATCGCATCGCCGACTACGTGGTCAAAGCCGTGCGCGAGGCCAAAGTCCACACCGCCTGGCTGCGCCCCGACGCCGACTACGAAGATGGCTTTGTCGACTTTGCCCGTGCCCTGCTCACCCCCGGCGACGACAACCGCTTTCTCACCGAGTTTCGCGAGTTTCAGCAGCGCATCGCCGACTACGGCATCTACAATTCGCTCTCCCAGGTGCTGCTCAAGCTGATGCTGCCGGGGGTGCCCGACATTTACCAGGGTCAAGACCTGTGGGATTTTAGCCTGGTTGACCCCGACAACCGCCGCCCGGTCAACTACGACCGACGCCGTCAGTGGCTCACCGAGCTGAAGCAGTGGGCCGAGGATGATCGCCCCGCCCTGCTGCAAAACCTGCTAGAGTTTCGCCACGATGGCCGCATCAAGCTGTGGCTCACCCACTGCGGGCTATCGGCCCGCCAGGCCCACCCCGAGCTGTTTCAGCTGGGCGACTACGAGCCGCTGTTTGCCCGTGGCGAGGCCGAAGAGAGCGTTGTCGCCTTTGGCCGACAGTGGCAGGGGCAGCAGGTGGTGGCGATCGCCCCCCGATTTCTGACTGGCCGCATTGCCCCCGGCGAGCTGCCCATTGGCGCGGTGTGGGGCGACACCACCCTGGCCCTACCTAGCCCCGGCCCCTGGCACAACTGGATTACAGGTACATCCTTCACCGCTGCCAAAGACGCCAGACTAGCTGATTTGCTGGCGACGTTTCCCGTCGCTATCTTGATCGGTAAGAGGGGCAGCTGAGATTATTTCTGGGGTGATTTCTGGGGTGATTTCTGAAAGCCTTTCTCCCCGATAGTGCTGGTCGGTAGCAGGGAAAATCCTCCGGGACAGCTGACAAACTACAAACAAATCTCTACCCATCAACCATGACCTTAGCCAAACCCACTGTCCTCGAATCGCCTACCCTAGCCGCCGTCAAAGCCTACATTCGAGACCAGTGGCACGAGCTGACCCGCTCCCACGACCACATTCTCGACGCTGCCTACGACGAAAAAATTGCCCACGAAAAAAATGGCCCCTGGCTGATTTACGTCTCCGGCCAAGAAGACGCCGAACAGATCGCCGCCCATCTCAGCCAGTTTGTCACCCCAGAGGAGATGGCCAACATCGCCGTTAAGCCCCTGCCCCTAGAAAGCGACCAGATCTCAGGCCACGGCCTGCTCTATCTACCGGGCGAATACGTCGTCCCCGGCGGTCGCTTCAACGAGCTATACGGCTGGGATAGCTACTTTATTGTGCTCGGCCTGCTGCACGACCAAGAATTTGCCCTGGCCAAAAGCCTGATTGAGCAGCTGCTCTACGAGGTCAAACACTATGGCACCGTGCTCAACGCCAACCGCACCTACTACCTCAACCGTTCCCAGCCGCCCGTGCTGTCGCGCATGGTGCTCGAATGGTTTGATCGCTGCCACGACAAAGACTGGCTAACCGACACCCTACCCCAGCTCGAAAGCTACTACTACTACTGGGCCGTGCCCCCCCACCTCAACCAGGCCACCGGGCTGTCGCGCTACTACGCCGTGGCCGATGGGCCAGCTCCCGAGGTGCTCTACTCCGAGCGCGACGAGGCCGGCCGCAGCCACTTTGACCGGGTGCGCGAGTTTTACCGCACCAACACCGTCACCGACTACGATGCCTCTCTCTACTACGATCGCGAGGCCGACGAGCTAACGGATCTGTTTTATAAGGGCGATCGCGCCATGCGCGAGTCGGGCCTCGACCCCACCAACCGCTTTGGCCCCTTCAGCGTCGATGTGATCCACTACGCGCCAGTCTGCCTCAACGTGCTGCTCTACCAGATGGAGCACGACATCGCTCATATCTACGACATTATCGAAATTCCGGAGTTGGCCCACCAGTGGCGCGATCGCGCTGATCGCCGCCAGTGCTTAGTCGATCAATACCTGTGGGATGAAGACAGCGGTTTTTACCTCGACTACAACTTTCGATCTAGCTGCCACCGCCGCTACGAATACGCCACCGCCTTCTACCCCCTCTGGGGCGGGCTGGCCTCGCCAGAGCAGGCCCAGCGCGTGGTCGATAACCTACACCGCTTCGAGGCCCCCGGCGGCCTGCGCACCAGCAACTTCGTCTCAGGCAACCAGTGGGATGCCCCCTTTGGCTGGGCACCGCTGCAATATTTTGCGGTCAAGGGGCTGCTGCGCTACGGCTACAAAACCGAAGCCCTGCGCCTGGCCGAAAAATTTGTTGCCATGCTGGTCAAAGACTTTGAGCGCTGCGGGGTCTTGCTCGAAAAGTACGACATTGAGAAATGTACGGGCGATGTGTCGGGGGCGATCGAGTTTGGCTACAGCAGCAACGAAGTCGGCTTCGGCTGGACCAACGGCGTCTTTCTAGAACTCTTGGACATTCTCGAACAGGGATAATTAATCCGAACGCCCCGAGGGGCGAGACTTTCGCGCAGTGATCGCGCAGTTTAAGACCGATATTGCTCCCCCAGAAGACCTCAAATACCATAGGCAGCAAGGACACAGTAGGTGATGCCACTGAGCCTAGATGCAAATGCGATCGCAGTGCTGACCTTAACCTCAGCGGCAAAGGTGGGCAAGCTATAGGGGTGCGTCCCGGATCTACGCCTTTGCCCCCTCTGACTCTGTGGAACCCATGCTCGACTATCGCCCTCAGCCCCCGGTGAGCGCGGCTAAGCCGATGAATCACACCTCGGCAGCACGACCCAGGGTATCGATTGTGGTCAGCGACCTGTCCCGCCGAGGGGCCGGGCGCTGGGGTGGCGCGGTGCGTCCGTTTTTGCTGGCCCAGGCGCTACAAAGCGTGGGCTACCCGGTGGAGATCGTGGGGTTTTCGACTGAGCCTGTCGACGAGGGCGATCGCCCCACCCCAACTAACATTCCGCTCCACACGATTCCCCTGCCCGCCGCCGCTATTGGCCCCCGCGCTGCGAGGGAGCTGTTTCACCACCTCAGCGGCGACATTATCTACGCCTACAAGCTCAAGCCCAGCAGCTTTGGACTGGCCCTGGTGCATCGTCAAATCTCGCGATCGCGCCACCGCCGTCCGGTAATTCTCGACATTGACGACTGGGAGATGAGCTGGCACGGGGGTGAAAACTACCGCTACCGACCCTCTCCCAAGCAGCGGTTGCGAGATCTGCTGAAGCCCAGGGGTGCCCTACGCAATCTCGACCATCCCCTCTATCTACAGTGGATGGAAAACTGGGTAGCTCAGGCAGACCTGGTGACCACCCACAACGGCTTTTTGCAGCGGCGCTTTGGTGGGGTAATTATCCCCAACGGCAAAGATACCGAGCTATTTGACCCCGATCGCTACTCTCCCGAGGCCAGCCGCGCCGCCTATAATTTGGCCGACTACCGGGTGCTAATGTTCCCCGGTGCGCCGCGCCCCTACAAGGGGGTGGAAGATCTGCTGACGGCGATGGATCTGCTAGATCAGCCCGACCTAAAGCTGGTGATTGTGGGGGGCAGCCCCTACGACGACTACGATCGCACCCTGCTGGAGCGCTGGCCCCAGCACCTCATTCACCTGGGTAAGCAGCCCTACGAGGCGATGCCCAGGGTGATCGCCGCTGCCCACGTCGTGGTGGTGCCCCAGCGCCAGACCCCGGCGGCGGCGGCCCAGTTCCCGCTCAAGCTGACCGACGGCATGGCGATGGCCAAACCCATTTTGGCGACGCGGGTGGGGGATATACCTGAGATTTTGGCTGGCTGCGGCTACCTGGCTGAGCCCGACGCGCCAGATCAGCTGGCGGCCCAAATTACAGCGATATTTGCCGACTATAGCCAGGCGCTAGCACGGGGGCAACAGGCGCGCGATCTCTGTCTGACCCACTACAGCATCGCCGCCATGGGCGAGGAGCTGCACAGAGTGTTGCAGAACAAGACTCTCAGCAAGGGGCGCTGGCAGGGTGGGGGAACGTCCTAAATCCCCATGGTGCAGTGCATTAGCAGAGCAGAGTTCTACGCCAACCCATCTCCCTATTACCCATCTCCCTATTACCCATCTTTCTATTTCTCCATCCACCCACCCATCTACTCCCCCACCCCATGACAGCCCAAAAACTCCTC
>QBMN01000121.1 GCA_003241845.1 Shackletoniella antarctica
ATCCCCGTCTCCTACACCCCGGCCCCTCGGTAAATGCGTGCAGACTGCTCTGGGCTGAGGCGATTGGCCCCCGGCCAGTAGGGCTGCACCGGCTCAGAAAATTGGGGCCGGGCGACAGCAGCGGCACCAGACTGGGCATCGTTGTCAAACTTGATGGAAAGCCCGCCGGGTTTGAGCGCTTTGGCGTCTTCAAGGTCGGCGTAGATTTTGCTGTGGGGCGGCACAAAGGTTTCGGTTTCTTCATCGTAGGCCAGCAGCTGGGCGGTTTCGAGCTGGTAGATCCAGCCGTGGATGTCGAGGGTGCCCGCGTGCAGCTTAGAGCGCACCGAAGGATAGGTTTGCAGGTTGTCGATCTGGGTGAGCACGTTTTGAGCCACCAGCATGTCGAGCTTTTCTTTCTTGCCGAGGTGGCTGTAGTGGTCTTCGACCAGCTTGCGAGTGGCCTCGGTGTGGCGCAGCCAGTGGTAGACCAGGGGCATTTTTTCTTCGAGTTCGCCAATTTGTAGCAGCCCCTTCATGGCACCGCACTGGGTGTGGCCGCAGACAATCACCTGGTGAATATCGAGGGCTTCCATGGCGTACTCGATGGTGGCCCCTTCGCCGCCGTTGGTGGCCTCGTAGGGCGGGATAATATTGCCCGCGTTGCGGATGATGAACAGGTCACCAATCTCGGCCTGGGTGATGATGGTGGGGTCTACCCGCGAGTCAGAGCAGCCGATAAACAGCACCCTGGGGTACTGCCCCTTGGCCAGCTTGCGGATCAGCTCCTGGTGGTCGGGAATGTAGTTTTCCTGAAACTCACGCAGACCTTGCAGCAGCTTTTCCATAGGACAGATCGAAACCAGGGCAAAACATCAGGGCAGGCTCAGGCCACCGCCTGCACCCGCACCTATTGTTATCTCATATCTATGGCGCTGGCACGGCAAAGATTTGCTTATTGGAGCTATCACCGCTGCTTCTCTTTAGCAAAATACTGCCCTGGCGCAGCCGTAAACCGACTTAGCAACATACTAAAGCGAGGATTCAACGCAATAATAGGCATGACTTCTATCGCCACCTCTCACCATCGCCATGCGCAACCCCTTTTCGCGGCTCAAGTCTTTGCCCTGGGCGATTTTGCTTCAGGTGGCGCTGGCGGCGGTGGCGATCGCCACCGCCGCCGACCTGCTGCTCGCCCAGGGGCTAGCCCTGCTGCTGGGCGGCGTGGGCAGCGGCCTCTTGCCCCTGATGCAGCTTTTGTTTTTGGTGCTGCCCGTCGCCGCTGGCTTTGGCATTGGTGCCCTAGGCCTGACGATTTTAGAGCGCTGGTTTACCAGCGTATATATTGAAACTGGGGTGCTGTGGGCGCTGGTGGCCTGCCTGGCGCTGGTGATTTTTGTCAAAGGGTTTTTGCCGATTCCGACCTTTTTGGTATCGATGGCTTACCCGCTAGTGGTAGGAATGCTGCTGGGCATTTTTGTGGTGGGCAAGCGCCACTGGCGACGCTGGTAGCGCCAAGACTCTCCGGGGCAAGCTGGGCCAGCGATGTAAGTAATCTCATTGAGACATAGAACAGTTCATGAAAGCCATTTTGCCCAGCCTGCTCATCGGTAGCCTAGTGACCCTGGGGATGCCTGCCCTGGCCGAAAACCCGCGCCTAGAGATCGACTACGACACTGGAGAACTTACCGATCAGCAGATCGAGCAGGGGCCAATTCGGGTAGTGGTCAACTACACCCCCATCGACTACGAAGCTGAGGAAATCGGCAACAACCTTAGCCTTCAGCTGTTTTACAACGATCAGCTACAGCGGTCGGTCAATGACACCGCCGCTATGTTTGCGGGCGTTGAACTGATGGATTTAGACGGCAATGGCACCGCTGAGGTGGTGGTGCAAACCTTTACTGGCGGTGCCCACTGCTGCATGGCTTATACCACCTACAGTTGGCAAGACGGGCAGTTTAACCCCACTTACTTTAGCTATCTCGACGGCGGCGGCGGCGAGTTTAAAGACATCGACGACGACGGAAAAATGGAGTTTGTCACCCTCGACAATGCTTTTTTCTACAGTTTTAGCTCCTACGCTGGGTCGTACCCGCCCAGCGTCATTCTCACCTACGACAATGGTGCCTATCTCGATACCACTCCCCAGTTCACCAACTACACCGATGACATCGCCGCTGGCATGCGCTTCACGGTAGAAGATCCAGAATTTAGCGATCGCGGTGACAAAAACGGCGTGCTAGCGGGCTATGTGGCCCAAAATATTCGCCTGGGGCGCTATCGAGAGGCCTGGCTGTTTATGCTGGCCCACTACGATCGCACCGATGACTGGGGCCTCTATACCTACACCGACGACGGCGAGGCCGTGCAGACCTATCCAGACTTCCCCACCGCGCTCTACAGCTTTTTGCAGGATTTGGGCTATCTCGATGCCAGCGGTAGACCCCAGATAGAGGTTGATCGCTCCCCGGTGGTGGCCGAGCGCGAGCAGTTCTAGGCTGACGCAAAAAAGGGTAGGCCACTGCGGCCTACCCTTGGACTTGGATGAGGTTTAAATTCTTCGGCTGATGCCACCTAGGGCGACTTCTGGAAGATAGTTTCCAAAATGGTGGGCAGTGCCTACCCTACAGCGGCTACAGCGGCTATATTCGCTCAATTAAAGCTGGTATCTTCTTTCCTGGAAATCTCCTAAGGTCGTTTGAGCTAGCGCTTTCTAGAAGCTAGTGTTTTCTAGGTGTCGTACATTAAGCCTTCGGGCGCTTCGGGGTTTTCTTCGAGGTATTTATCAAAGTTGGTTTTCTTTGGCTGCTGGTGCTGGTGCGACACCTCGGCCCGCATTTCTTCCACCGCATCCCAGGCAACGGCGGCTTCAGGAGAAGTTGCCCCCTTCTCGGCAGTGACCTGGTGGGCGTAGGCGATCGCCTTTTGCAGCTCGTATTGAAAGTCCTTGCTGTCAACACTCATAGTGATTCTCCTCTAGTAGATCAATGGGTAGATTGATCCTGTATTAGATCAATCAGGGCAGCGGCCTAACCCATCGTCCCCCCTCTCTGAGGGCGGCGTCGAAACGTCAATGCTCAAACACGCCCTGGTACTGGAGCAGGTCTAGGGCAACAAAGGTGGGCAGGCAGCTAAAACAATCTTGGGCCAGCTCCCAGCGGCCCTCGCGCTTGAGCATGGCGGCGAGGGTTTGCTGAATGCTGTGCAGGTAGCGGACGTCGTTGGCGGCGTAGCTGAGCTGCTCGTCGGAGAGATTGATGGCGTTGCCCCAGTCGGAGCTTTGGAAGGTTTTGTCAAGCTCGATACCCTCTAGCTCTTTGACCAACTCCTTTAGCCCGTGGCGGGGGCTGTAGGTGCGGCTCAGCTTGCTGGCAATTTTGCTGCAAAACACCGGGGCGACGGCAATGCCCAGGTTGTGCTTGAGGGTGGCCAAATCAAAGCGGGCAAAGTGAAACAGCTTGAGAATGCCGGGGGCTTCGAGCAGTTCTTGGAGCCGGGGGGCCTCGGTTTGGCCCAGCTCAATGCGCACCACTGAAACGTAGCCGTCGGGGTCAGAAAGCTGCACCAGACAGAGGCGATCGCGCTGGGGCAGCAACCCCATGGTCTCGGTGTCGCAGGCGATCGCGCTGGCCTGCTTATAGCGGGCCAGCAGATCGGGGGTGAGATCGCGATCGCAGATTTCAAAACCACCAGTCAACTTGTTATAAATCATTAGATCGCCCTATTTCCCTAATTCATGGGGCTGCCAAGGCAGCCAATCTTCGTCTAGAACCTGATCCAAGGTGAACTCCGGTTCTTTAGGAATAAGGTCAGGTTCTAGTCTACTCGCCTTCAGAAACGCTTTTCTGGCTTTGCCATACTCAATGTCGAACCGTTCTTTCAAGTAGCTCCTCAAACTGGGGCTGTCTTCTAGAATGGCCTGAATTTCTAGACGAAAGTTGGTGATTTCTAAATCCCAGCCTCGAAAGCACCGATCCCGCTCAGATTCCCAGTAACTCAGCTTGAGAAAGTGCTCATAGAGCCGTCTCAGATAGCTAGCCAGCGATCGCCTATCACTTCTGCCCAAGCTTTCAATTTCCTCAATCAGGTTTTCCAAATCAAGGGCGCTAAAGTTTTGGGATTGCAGCTGAGCGACCGTGTCTTCCAACCAGAGTTGGTAATCCTGGTCGTACAACGACTTTGGCCTGACGTCGATTTCTGCACTCATCTGCAATCCCTACCCTAGCTTTGGACAATCCAGGACTACTCCAGTCCGCCCAACGCCTTGGCCACGGTGTTTACATCCTTGTCGCCCCGGCCCGAGGAGTTGATCACAAGGCGGGGGTTGCCCGCCAGCTGCGGGCAGAGCGTTTCGAGGTATGCAAAAGCGTGGGCGGTCTCCAGCGCGGGGATAATCCCCTCCAGGCGCGACACCCGCTGGAAGGCGTCGAGCGCCTCTTGGTCGGTGACGCTGTAGTACTCGGCCCGGCCCGCATCTTTTAAGAAGCTGTGCTCGGGGCCAACGCCAGGGTAGTCAAGCCCCGCGCTAATGGAGTGGGCCTCGATCACCTGGCCGTCGCCATCTTGCAGCAGATAGCTCATGGCCCCGTGGAGCACGCCGACCCGGCCCGCCGTCAGCGTCGCCGCGTGCTTGCCGCTGGCCACGCCGCTGCCCGCCGCCTCAATGCCAATCATCCGCACGCTGGCATCATTTACAAACTCGTGGAACAGCCCCATGGCGTTAGAGCCGCCGCCAACGCAGGCCATTAAAATGTCGGGCAGACCGCCAAATTTCTCTAGGCACTGGGCGCGGGTCTCAACCCCAATAATGGCGTGGAAGTCGCGCACCATCATCGGGTAGGGGTGCGGCCCGGCCACCGAGCCGAGGATGTAGTGGGTATTTTCCACATTCGTCACCCAGTCGCGGATAGCCTCGGAGGTGGCGTCTTTGAGGGTGCCCGTGCCCGCCGTGACGCCCCGCACCTCGGCCCCCATCAGCCGCATGCGAAACACGTTGAGCGACTGGCGCTCCATGTCTTGGACGCCCATGTAAATCACGCACTGCAGGCCAAAGCGGGCACACACCGTGGCCGTGGCGACCCCGTGCTGGCCTGCCCCAGTTTCGGCGATGATGCGCTGCTTGCCCATACGTCTGGCCAAGAGCACCTGACCCAGGGCGTTGTTGATCTTGTGCGCCCCGGTGTGGTTGAGGTCTTCGCGCTTGAGATAAATGTCGGGGCCGCTGCCGTCGGGGCGGCGGTAGTGGGCGGTGAGCCGCTCGGCAAAGTAGAGAGGGGTGGCCCGGCCCACGTAGTCTTTGAGCAGACCGTTGAGCTCGGCCTTAAAGTCTGGCTCGTCGCGATACTGGTAAAACGCCTTTTCTAGCTCAAAGAGCGCAGGCATTAGGGTTTCGGGCACGTACTTGCCGCCAAACTGGCCAAAGCGGCCCAGGGCATCGGGACGAGCATCAGTCACAGGATTGACAGCGTTGGGGCGAGGCGAGAGCGGCGTTTGGGTCACGGGGTTGGCTGGGGTGAAAGGTTAGAATGTGCCCCCATTATAGGGAATGCCCTGGCGCACCGCTAGCCGATCAGGCGGTGCGCCGCAGCGACGCCGGGGCCTGTCGCCGTTGCAGCGAGTGCATGTGATGAAACAGTTCCCAGCAGTATTGCTCTGGCAAGCCGCAGGTGGCGGCCCCTCGCATGACGACGCTGGAGTACCACTCGTTGGGGGCAATTTCTTCGTGGGTTTTGCTGATGACTGAGTAGGTGCGGGTTTTGGCGTAGGCTTGCCCGTTGGCCGTAACGGTCACCCTTTCGTGGCAGTAGCCTTCTTCGCGCCGGTCGAGGGCGGGGCTAAGCCGCCAGGGCAGGTGGTAGAGCACCCCCTGCACCGTGGAGCTAGCCTCGGGCACTACGTCGAGCACGCCGCAGTTGCGCAGCCGCGATCGCCGAAAGAACCCCAGCCGATACTCGGCTAGCGTCGCTGGTCCCACCACGTAGGCGTGGGTACTTTCGCCCAGCGATCGCTTTAGATCTACGGGGCACATGCAGGAGCCGTAGGCAAAGTAGTAGAAGCGATCGCTGGAGTCGACTCCAGGGCTGCTGAGGGGGCTATCCATAGGTCGTCATTGAGATTGAGAGCAGGGTTGAGAGCAATCAGGGATTGGGTTAACCCACCCCTGCCCCTCCCAGGAGGGGAGTTGGTAAAAGGCGGCTGCAAACAGCAGCGGGCTAGCGATGCCAGAGATTGACCACATGCCTAATCTACGGTTTTCCGGTCAAGATGCCGAGGATTCTCGCCATTATTTTTGTTTATATCACCTTAATTCTGAGAGAGAACAGTTTTTTGGCTAGCTTTGACAAGTCTTTAAGGTGCTCATTTAAAATCTCAGGGTGGGGCGGCCAGCAGCCCGGCTGCTGAGCCTGCGGCGCTAGCCTGACCGGTTCTTTGATGTCGCGTAGCCTGAGCTGCGGAGGCGATCTCAAAGCTCTACCCGCTGATCACAACGATCACAACTCGCCATCCCACTCTCCCTGGTGAATCTTTCCCTAAAGCCGCGTTTGCTCTGTTGGCGATGGGCATGCTTAACAGGCTATCCCTTAAGGCAAATATGTTTACGCAGAGCCGTAAATTTCGCATTGGCGGTTACCAGGCAGGGCCAAAGCCCGACCACGTTAAGCATCACCGGGTTGGGCGGTTTGACAAAGACCAGCTGCCGGGCCGGGTCGATTTGCGCCACCACATGACCGAGGTAGAGTCGCAGGTTGGCAATAGCTGCGTAGCCAATGCTTTTGTAGGGGCCTACGAGTATCTGGCCAAGCGTGACCTGGGCGATGCCGCCGATGTTAGCCGGTTGTTTGTCTACTACAACGCGCGATCGCAGACCGGCAGCCACAACGAAGATGGTGGCACCCAGATGTACTGCGCGATCGAAAGTCTGATGCAGCAAGGCGCTTGCTCCGAAGACCTTTGGCCCAACGATGAAGAACTGATCTTCACCGAGCCAGATACCGGTGCCTACGACCACGCCGCCAACTTCAAAATCATTGAAGCCGAGACCATCGACACCGACCTCGACCTGTGGCGGCACACGCTGGCGGAGGGCTACCCAATCGCCTTTGCCCTCAACACCTTTGAGTCGTTTGACGCCGCCACCCGCAACAAAGGCCGAGTGCCCAAGCCCAAGCGCTCAGACAACGTGCGCGAAACCCACGGCTGGCACGCCATGCTCTGCGTCGGCTACTCCGACAAAGACCGCCTGTTTATCGTGCGCAACTCCTGGGGGGCAGAGTGGGGCGATCGCGGCTACTGCTACATTCCCTACGACTACGTCATCCACGACGACTACAACGGCCACGACTCTTGGATCATCAAATCCCTGAGCGAGCTAGACTTTAGCGCCGAAGTTTGGGAAGAGGATGAGTCATTCTTTGCCAACGATGACTCACTCTTGCTCTATGACTTTTATCTCCACACCGAAGACCCAGAAGGGTTTACCGAGGCGCTCGAAGCCCTCTGTCTCAACTACGTCGAAAGCGAAGACGACTACTACTTTGACTACGGCTATGACGAAGATGAGGGCAGCCCCTACCTGCTGAACATTCTCAACTTTGATTTGAGCATTGAAGACGGCACCGAATTTGTAGAAGCGCTAGATGCCCTCTGTCTCGAATATGCGGTAGATGAAGCCTACGGCTTTGGCTACGGCAGCGAGGAAGAGGAGGACTCTGAAGAAGAGGAGGACTCTGAAGAAGAGGAAGACTCTGAGGAAGAAGAGGACTCTGAGGAAGAGGAAGACTCTGAAGAAGAGGAAGACTCTGAAGAAGAGGAAGACTCTGAAGAAGAGGAAGACTCTGAGGAAGAGGAAGACTCTGAGGAAGAGGAAGACTCTGAGGAAGAGGAAGAAGAGTCTGAAGACGAAGACTACTCTGAAGACGATGAGTCTGGGGAGGAAGAATAGCCTCCTCAACCTCACCAACTTTCCGGCTAAGATTTCGGTAACGCTTCGGCAAAAATCGAGGTTTAGAAACCGGGTTTCTGCTGTGGGCAACTTATCCTACGGATCGAATTAGCCACAGCAGGGCCAAATGGGCGGGGTAAAAGGAGTAGAACCACCGCGCCTTTGGCCCCCGATCGCCATTGGCAAACCAAAATATCAGCAGCACTGCGATCGCGGGCAGTTGAAATGGCCCATCGACCCAGGCCCAAAGCCAATGAAACCCGACCCACAGCACTGCCCATAGCCAATCGCGGCGAAAGTAGCGGGTGAGAATAAGTAGGCCAATGCCGTAGCTGCCATAGCCTAGATCAAGCCCTACGCTCAGCCCCACCGCGCCGAACCAAACGGGAATCTCAAACCGAGGAAAATTGCGGGCTAGCCGCAGACAAACCAGGCCCAGCAGCAGCACAAATAAAATGTTGGGCCGGGCCGTGCCAAAGGTGAGCTGATAGATGGGCTGCGTCACTGCACCCAGGGCCACCAGCCGCAGGACGTAGCGCCAAATGTCGCGGGTGTGAGCTTCGCCCTGCACCAGCAGCCAAATAAACAGCGGAAAGCTCAGCCGCCCCACGATGCGCCACCCGATCGCATCAGGAAAAAAGACCACGCCGATGTGGTCGATCAGCATGGTTGCTGCGGCCAGCAGCTTGATGGCGTGGTTCGTCAGTGCAAAATCTGTCACAGGGGTTTTCTACGTAGCTAAGTCTGTGGATAATCTGGGGTTAGCTTTGCACACCGAGGTAATTTGCTGTGAAACGTGCCCTTGCCCTTGCCCTTGCTCCCCTTTGCTTTGGCCTGATCACCACCCTGCCGCTGCCGGGGCTAGAGGGCTGCTCGATGCTGGCCTGGGCGCAGTCTACCCGCGTCTACGGCAGCCAGGGTAGCCAGGGCCGCACCGGCAGATCGGGGCGCGACGGCACGGCGGGGCAGAGCCAGAGCGTAGTGGCTGACGGCACCCCGGCCCGCTTTTCGCTCTCGGGCAGCGATGGCGAAAACGGCGAGAATGGCGAAAGCGGCTACCGGGCTCGCTGCGACGGGCAGCCGCGCGACGTGGCCTACGACCTGCGCGCCCCCGATGGTGGCAGCGGCGGCAGCGGTGGCAGCGGCGGCAGCGGCGGCAGCGGCGGCAATCTACTGGTGTACTACGGCGATCGCGCCGCCCTCCAACAGCTATCGGTCGAGG
Organism: Shackletoniella antarctica; assembly: GCA_003241845.1. GTDB lineage: Bacteria > Cyanobacteriota > Cyanobacteriia > Phormidesmidales > Phormidesmidaceae > Nodosilinea > Nodosilinea antarctica. Next base: position 9,147 of record QBMN01000121.1, read on the forward strand.
CCCAGGGCGGGCGATCGGGCCGAGGCGGGCGCGGCGGCGGCGGTGCCCTAGGCTGTCGCTGCGACCTTCGCCAGTGGACGGTGCAGACCTGCACAGGCACCCCCGGACAGGCCGACCACAGCTGCCAAAACACCCGCTACACCTGCCGCGATGGCCGCAGCGGCGAGAATGGTGCCTTTGGGCACGACGGCACCCCCGGCGCCGACGGGCAGCTGTCGCTGGTGAACCAGCTAGAGCCACTGCTGCCCGAGACTCCAATGCTGTCTGTGGGGCTGCAAACCCTGGACAACCAGCCGGTGCGACTCTCCCGCAACCTGTGGACTGAGCGCGCCGGGGCCAACGCCCTGGTGGCCCCAGGCGCGCGGGTCAGCGACATCTACCGCGAATACAGCGGCCGGGTCGAAGGCGACGTCAGCCTCGACTGGCAGGCGCCGCGCCCCCTGGGCGTCTTTGCCGGGGGCAATATCAGCACCGCCATTCAGCCCGACGGGTCGCTGACGGCGGTGTTTCCAGACAACCTCTGGGCCGACTACACCACCAGCCGCGAGGGCGACCAGCTCACCATTACCGTCACCAATGCGGTGCGGGCCAGCGATGTTACCCGCCTGGCCTGGGGCGGGGTGCAGGGCAGCGGCGCGAACCTGACGGCAGCGGTGCTCGATCTGGCGGCCGAGTCGGCCTACCTAAACACCCAGTTTCGCGTCACCCTGCGCACCACCGCTGACGACCCCAGAGGCAACCGCCGCCCCCGCTACGTCACGGTCTACGACGATGTGGTGCCAGCGGAGTTGGTGAACCTGGCGGGCAATCGCTTTGAGCTGGCGCTGGGCCGACTGCCCATAGATCGGGGGCCGTTTAGTCGCGGCACCTATGCCCAGCTAGAGGTGACGGCGGTGCGATCGCTCGGCGAGAACAGCGCTGAGCAGGGGATCTCGTGGCAGGGGCAGTTTTAGGGGCGAGGGGGCGCGATCGCAATCGGTCAGCGGTTCGCCGCGCTGCATTTTCGCTATATTTGCGGGCGAGCGAACATCCCATTGCTCCCCCAGCACAGATATCGGTCTAGTCCGCCACCTGGGCGGCGGCGTTATCCCACGAGTTTGACCGTATGACTATCTCCCTTGGCCGTCATCTGTGCGGCGACGAGGCCATGGCCACCCAGCAAGAATGGCTAGTCACCAACGGCATTGGCGGCTACGGCTGTGGCACCGTGGCGGGGGTGCTCACCCGCCACTACCACGGGCTGCTGGTGGCGGCCCTCAAACCTCCCCTAGAGCGCACCCTGCTGGTGACAAAGATCAATGAAACGGCCAGCTATCTGGGTGAATCCTACGAACTTTACTGCGATCGCTGGGCCGATGGGGCGCAGCATCCCCTGGGCTATTTGCACTTAGAATCCTTTCGGCTAGAGGGCACCATCCCGATCTGGGTCTATGCGATCGCCGACGCCCGCCTCGAAAAGCGCGTCTGGATGGAGCCAGGGGCCAACACCACCTACATTCGCTACACCCTCAGCCGGGCCAGCGCCCCAATCGCGCTCAATCTCAAGGTGCTGATCAACCACCGCAGCCACCACCACAGCACCCAGGGCCAGGGCTGGCAGATGTCTCTGACAGACTGCCCCCAGGGGCTACGCATTCAGGCCAAAGCCGACGTACAGCCCTTCTATATACTCAGCGCCGCCGCCCCGGCCCAGCCTGCCCACACCTGGCACCACGGCTACGCCCTGGCGGTCGAAGCCTACCGGGGCATTCACCCCTACGACGACCACCTGCACGCCGCCACCTTTGCCGCCACCCTGGGCCTGGGCCAGTCGTTTACCCTGGTGGCCACCACCGAGGCCGAGGCCGATCGCTCGGGCCAAAGCGCCCTGCTGCGCCGCCGCGCCTACGAGCAGCACCTGATCGCCCAGGGCCAAGCCGCCCAGCCCGACGACCCAGCGCCCGCCTGGGTGAGCCAGCTGGTGCTGGCGGCAGATCAGTTTGTGGTCAATCGGGCGGTGGTGAATCCTGCCGTTACAGCCATTGGCGGCCAAGATCCTGGGCTTGAGTCTGGGCCTGGCTCTGGGCTGGGCGGCGACTTTGCCAGCACAACCGCCCCCCCTGCGCCTGTGGGCATGGGCAAAAGCATCATTGCGGGCTACCCCTGGTTTGGCGACTGGGGCCGCGACACCATGATTGCCCTACCGGGGCTGACCCTGGCCACCGGGCGACCCGCCCTGGCCCGGCTAATCTTGCAGACCTTTGCCCGCTACCTTGACCAGGGCATGCTGCCCAACAACTTCCCCGAAAGTGGCGAAGCCCCCCACTACAACACCGTAGACGCCACCCTCTGGTACTTTGAGGCCCTGCGCGCCTACCACGCCGCCACGGGCGACACGGCGCTGATAGAAGAGCTATACCCTCAGCTACAGGAGATCGTCACCTGGCACTGCAACGGCACCCGCCACCGCATTCAGGTAGACCCCACCGATGGCCTGCTCTACGCCGGGGAGCAGGCGGTGCAGCTCACCTGGATGGACGCCAAAGTTGGCGACTGGGTCGTCACCCCGCGCACGGGCAAACCCGTAGAAGTCAACGCCCTGTGGTACAATGCCCTGCTGGTGATGGCCGATTTTGCCCGGCTGCTGGGGCAGCCCGAGGGGCAGTTTCAAGCCTTGGCCGCCCAGACTCGCCAGGGCTTTCAGCGATTTTGGAGCGACGATCTGGGCCACTGCTACGACCTGATCGACGGCCCCGACGGGGCTGACTCCTCCCTGCGGCCCAACCAAATTTTTGCGGTTTCTCTGCCCCACACCACGCTGGGCGAACCCTGCCTAACCACCGACCAGCAGCGGGCAGTGGTAGATGCCGTAGCCCAGCGGCTGCTGACCTCCCACGGGCTGCGATCGCTCGACCCGGCCCACCCCAGCTACCGAGGCCACTACGGCGGCGACCTGGTGCAGCGCGACGGGGCCTACCACCAGGGCACTGTCTGGAGCTGGCTGATCGGCCCCTTTGTACAGGCCCACTGGCGGGTCTATCAAGATGCCGACCTGGCCCACAGCTTTCTCGACCCGCTGATTCACCACCTGCAGGGCGGCTGCCTGGGCACCCTGAGCGAAATCTTTGACGGCGACGCCCCGATGGTGCCGCGCGGGGCCTTTGCCCAGGCCTGGTCAGTGGCCGAGGTGCTGCGGGTAAGCGCCCTGCTGCGGCCCCTGCTGCAAGAATAGGGCTACGCCCATCCCTCTACCCCAGCGCCTCTAGCAACTGCTGCTGGGCGCTGGCCAGCGCCTCGGGCAGCTTAGCCGCGTCGCGCCCGCCCGCCTGGGCCAGGTGGGGCCGCCCGCCGCCGCCGCCGCCCGTTATCTTGGCAATGCCGCCGATAAACTTGCCCGCTTGCAGCTTTTGCTCAATCACCTCGGGGCTAAAGGCCGCTACCAGACTGACTTTTTCGGGTTCAGGAACGGAGCCCAGAACGACCGCCCCGGCCCCCAGCTTTTGCAGCAGGCGCTCGGCGGCAGTCTTGAGGGCTTCGGCGCTGACCCCTTCTAGCTCAGCCACAATGATCTTGAGGTCGCCGACGACTTCAGCCTGCTCTAGCAACTGATCAGACTTGAGCACCGCCAGCTCAGACTTCAGCGCCTCCAGCTCTTTTTGGGCGGTTTTGAGGTCGGTTTGCAGGGTGGTGACCCGATCTCTCAGTTCTTCAGGCCTAACCTTAAAGCGATCGCTCAGATCGCGCACCACCGCATCGCGCACGTTGAGATATTCCAGTACGGCGGGGCCAGCCACCGCCTCAATGCGGCGGGTGCCCGAGGCCACCCCGGCCTCAGAGATGATCTTAAACAAGCCGATCTCTGCCGTGTTGCTAACGTGGGTGCCGCCGCACAGCTCCATCGACACGCCGGGGAAGTCGATCACCCGCACCTCGGCGCTATATTTTTCGCCAAACATGGCGATCGCCCCCTTAGCCTTGGCCTCTTCTAAGGCCATCACGGTGATATTGCCCTGGTGGCCCTCGGCGATCCAGTTATTCACCTGTGCTTCGACCTGCTGCACTTCGGCGGCGGTGAGGGCGCGGGGGCAGTTAAAGTCAAACCGCAGGCGATCAAAGGCCACCAGCGAACCCGCCTGGGAAATATCGGGGTCGACCAGCTTTTTCAGCGCCGCTTGCAGCAGGTGGGTGGCGGTGTGGTTGGCCTGGGCGCGGCGGCGGCAGGCGCGGTCGATCTGCGCCGTCACCTGATCGCCAACGGCCAGCGCTCCCCGCTCGACTCGGCCAAAGTGAACGAAGAAATCGCCGTCTTTTTTGACATCGTGAATCCGAATCAGCACCTCATCGCCGGAGAGGTAGCCGCGATCGCCCACCTGACCGCCCGACTCGGCGTAGAAGGGGGTCTGGTTGAGCACCACCTGGGCCTCTTGGCCCGCCTCAATGCGCTCCACCGACTTGCCGCCCAGCAGCAGCGCCTCGACTTGGCTGGTGCTGCTGGTGTCTTTGTAGCCCAAAAACTCGGTCGAGTGAATCTGCTCGGCCAGGCTGTCGAGGCTGCCCTGCACGGTCAGGTCAATGGTTTCGTGGGCGTCCTTAGAGCGCTGGCGCTGTTCTTCCATGGCGGTCTCAAACCCGGCTACGTCCACCGACAGCCCCTGCTCTTCGGCGATCTCCTGGGTCAGCTCTAACGGGAATCCGTAGGTGTCGTAGAGCACAAAGGCATCGGTGCCCGCGATCTGCTGGGTCTTCGAGCCGCTCTCGCGCTGGAGCAGGTCGGCCAGCAGTTTTTCGCCCCGCTCCAGAGTTTCGAGAAAGCGGGCTTCTTCGCGGTCAAGTTCGGCTTTGATCACCGTTTCGCGCTGCCGCGTGTTAGGGAAGGGGGTTTCTGCCAGGGCGATCGCCGCCTCGGCCACTTTGCCAATGAACGCGCCCTCAATGCCGATCAGCCGCCCGTGGCGCACCACCCGGCGAATCAGCCGCCGCAGAATATAGCCCCGGCCCACGTTAGAAGCGGTGATGCCGTCGGCGATCATATGCACCACAGCCCGCACGTGGTCGCCAATTACCTTGAGGGAGACCTGGGTTTTCTCGTCAGATTTGCCGTAGGTCAGCCCGGCCAGCCCCGCCGCCGCCTCGATAATCGGCAAGATTAGGTCGGTTTCGTAGTTGTTGGGCACCTGCTGCAAAATCTGGGCCATACGCTCTAGACCCAGGCCGGTATCGATGTTTTGGTTTTTCAGCGGGGTGAGGGTGCCCTCGGCATCCCGGTTGTACTGCATAAACACCAGGTTGTAGAACTCAATGAAGCGCGAGTCGTCTTCTAGGTCAATCTTGTCGTCGCCCAATTCAGGGTGAAAGTCGTAGTAGATCTCCGAGCAGGGGCCGCAGGGGCCGGTGGGGCCAGAGGTCCAGAAGTTGTCGGCCTCATCCATACGCTGAATGCGGTGGGCGGGGATGCCGACCTGGTCGCGCCAGATGGCAAAGGCGTCGTCGTCTTCGCGAAAGACGCTCACCACCAGGCGATCGGCGGGCAGCTTAAAGACCTCCGTGGAAAGCTCCCAGGCCCAGGCGATCGCCTGCTCTTTAAAATAGTCCCCAAAGCTAAAATTCCCCAGCATCTCAAAAAATGTGTGGTGGCGCGCCGTGCGGCCCACGTTCTCAATGTCGTTGGTGCGAATGCACTTTTGCGAGGTGGTGGCCCGGTCTACATCCGCCGGACGCTGGCCCAAGAAAATCGGCTTGAAGGGCAGCATGCCCGCGATCGTCAGCAGCACCGTGGGGTCTTCGGGCACTAGCGAGGCGCTGGGTTTGATGGCGTGGCCCCGCGCCGCGTAAAACTCCAGAAACGTCTGGCGAATCTCTGCGCCGGTCATTGTGGTGGAGATCGAGGTGGGGGACTGTGCCATGGGACGGGGAGATAGGG
>QBMN01000122.1 GCA_003241845.1 Shackletoniella antarctica
AGTGAAGCCTATGCGGCTCTGCTCAGCGTGATTGAAACCTGTCGCCGCCGGAACCTATCCCCCTGGCCTTACTTAGCCGAGGTCATTGCGCTCAGACGCAAAGGACTACCGGCTCCTCCGGTTCCTACGCCCCTATCTCAGGCCGCTTAAGCAAGGTTGTCTGCCGGGGGGGGGAGTGAACCTTTACCTAACCACTAGAAAACTTTCTAAATTAAACCAGCGACTGTTTAAGGGATAGCGATGATTAATGTTACTGCGGCTGCCTTGCTAGCTATTGGCATAACACTAGACTCTCTGGGAGAAAACTATAGGCTTTTGGCGGCGATCGGTATTTTGTTCGCCATGGCGTTCTTCTTGATGATGTATCTGCAATATCCGGTCTTGTTTATTGGCTCGGCGCGATATCCCTTGGCCAGAAAGTGCTTTCCGTTTGTCCGCTGGGCCATCTTTGGCATTTACTTTGTCGATCTGTCGACGACGCTGATGCGCTACTACGGCGGCCCCGAGCTGAGCGTCTCTGTCCATGCCTACAGCATTTGGGCTGGGGTTTACCTGGTGGCCTACAGCCTGGCGATCTTGACCGGGCCACCCAAACAGCGGCGGCGCAAGAAGCTGCTCCAGCGCCACGGACAACGACGTTGGATCGGGCAGCTCGCCCCCATACCGGCCTAGATAACCACAACTCAGGCGGGGTAGGGTTAGACCTGCCCTGGTGATGAAACTTTGGCCTCGTTTTGCCCTGCGCATGGGGCGCATTTCGACCCATGTCGAGACATTGGTCGCCCTGAACTGCACATGTCTGGGGCGGCCAAGTTTTTGGGAATTTCCTACCCATCCATTTTTTTGGAGGAATTCCTCATGTTGTGTTTGACTCGTCAAGAACCCTTGCGCCTGGCTACTCCCAATCCCCAGCCAGGGCGCAAGCGACTGCGTCACCTGGTGATTGGCTCACCGGGCGGGGTGCGTGGGGCGATTAACCACCTGCATCTGGTGCAGTACGCTGAGCGGCTAGAGTGGAGTCGCCAGGTCACGATACCCGAGTCGGGAATTTTGATCACCCCAGAGCAAGGAGAAGTGTTTAGCCACCTGCTTCGACATCGGCAGGTGAGCTGATCCACAAGGGATCGAGTGGGGCGCATCTAGAGGTTGGGGGACTGCCGACTAAATCTAGTGATCTCCCCAAATCCCCCTTAAAAAGGGGGACTTTGAATCGGACTCAGACCCCCCTTTTTAAGGGGGCAGGGGGGATTCCCCAACCGTTGCATACGCCCGATCAAGTGCCTTGAGCAAAACCAAGGTAGATATTACAAAATACCGGCAGACACCCAGTTCCTAATTCGTATGGTTCATCGCGTAGTGTGACGCACCGCTTGCAGAATCAGTAATGAATTTCAAAAGGAATTTTGGATTCTATCTCTTCTTCTTCTTTCCTTTCCTACTACTTCTATAATGTCCTGGCACTACAACAGTCTTCTTGTGAGGTGAAACATAGACTTTTCTTCCGCCACTGAGGCTTTTGAAAAACCTCTTTATTCTATTTCTCAGCCTCTTAGTCTCGTTGCGAACTGCATTGAAAACAAAGAGTCCTATCAAAACAATAAAAATCAGAGTAAGGAGATTCATATTTTTAAAATCCAGTTAGTTAAAGAAACAAGTCATTCAGTCAGAACAAAAAATCCTAAATCCAATAAAGTCTGACTTCTCTCTTCCATCCCTTTTCCTTCTATGAGATGAAGAGCATCCATTTGCCAAATCTCTCCATGACCCACCTCGAATTACGCCTAGAGATTCTTTGCCTTGATTGAGGCACCACTCGTAAACATTGCCGTGCATGTCGTACAAACCAAAGCAATTGGGATATGCAAAGTGTCCTACTAATGTTGTCGATTTTGCCCCAGAACCCGACCTTTCGTCAAGGAAGTTTGCACAGCTAGTATCTATGGCATCACCAAAATTGAACTTGGTTTTAGTACCGCCCCGACAAGCGTACTCCCACTCTGCTTCAGTGGGCAGGCGATAATTGCAGTTAAATTTTTTTGCTAGTCTTCTGCAAAATTCAATAGCATCAAACAATGAAATGCTCTCGACAGGTAAATCTTTCCCAGTGAATTTAGATGGTGATTCTAATAATTGATGATCGATTTCTGGGAAGCGAGAAACGGCTTTCCATTGACTCTGCGTAATTGGATATTTACTCATGAAGATTTCAGAAGCAATTGGCGAGTCTGGCTTGATGGAACTGAATTGAGATTCAACTTCTGAAGCATTTTCTGCTGGGCTAGGAATCAAAACCATTTCCAGATCGATCCCTCCTCCAAGATCTTCTAGAAAATACCTCGCCTGTCTTTGAGTTTTGTAAAATTCTAGATTCGTCCCAAAAGGGAAAAGCTTTCTTTTGGACGATTTAAGCTGCGTATATTGAAATTTAAACGTTTCTAATTGTGATTCTAAAGAAAGTGTGCTAAGAGTTTCTCTGGTTTCTTTGCTGCGGCTTTGCTTGGCAATAGGCTGAGATTTGGTCGATTTATTTTCCCCAGTTATCCCCCATATGAGTTGATGCAAAGGATCAGGATCTAATTGCCGAAAGTCCACCCACATCATCGCGTTCAAAAAAACAGGCAAGGTGGGGCGAGAAGGAGCATTCGAGAGCATGATTGGAATCACAGGGCATTTCCTCCTCACAAATTCTCTCAAAAAAGCATCAATTTCTTGATTTTGCCAAGGGCCAATACCATTTGGACCTATAAAAATTGCTGCTGATCTAATTTGACTGATTTGCTCTTCCAAAGCTCTTTGCCAGGGAAACCCAGGTCTGAGTTCCCAGCTGTCTAACCAAGGCTTGATGTTATTTCTCTGAAGCTGCTGAGCAATTTTGATGACGGCAGGTTTGTCTTCGTTGTTGTGGCACAAGAAAACATCAAACGGCTGATCTAACATTTATACAATTCCTCCCACCCACTACGGCAACCAAAAACTCGGCAACCCCTGCAACCCTTGCCGCACCCAGCGGTTGACCGATCGCAGCGCCTGAATGTGTGGCTCGTCAGGAATCACGGGCAAAATCTCGGCGGGCTGTCCCTGACCCAGCGCTGCAATCACATGGTTCGCCGCCTCTAGCCCGGTCACGTAGGCTTTTTCCTGCGACCACGAGCCGTGGCGGGTGACAATCCAATCGCCCGCCATGAAGAGATTATTGAAGCTGGTGGTGGCGGGCAGCAGGTAGCGGTAGCTGCCGGGGGCAAAGTGGGTCACCCCCTGGGGAATGCGCACCACGCTGTGATCGAGAATCTTGGCCTCGCCAAAGGCCGGAATGCACCCCGCCAAATCCTGCTGTACCTGCCTGAGCACCTGGTCATCGTCTAGCGCCAGCAGCTGGTTGGCGTGGTAGTAGTCGGCCTCGACCACGGTGCCTGGTTCATTGCGGTACTCGTCGTGGATTGCGTTGAGGTCAAAGAACGTCCAGCCGGTGGTGGGGTGGAAGCCAAAGCAGGCGTTGGAGGGCAGGGGAATATTGACTTTGCGATCGCACCACAGCCGAGTAGCGAGAACGTCAACGGCCCCCAAATTACGAATATCGCGAAACTCTTGGCGTTCTCTGAGCTGGGCCGACTGCTGCACAATTTTCTTCAGCCCGCTAATGCCCACGGCAAACACCACCGCATCGGCCTCAAACACTTCGTCACCGCAGACCACCGCCGTCACCCGGTTATTCTCCACCTGCACATCCGACACTCGGTGGTTGGCGAGAATCTTGCCCCCGGCCCGCGCGATCGCCTCCGTCCAGGGGCGAAAGATCTGCGCCCCCACCGTGCCCCGGCACCAGCGCACGTCGAAATCGGGCTGGTGGGCGAGAATAAAGTAGTAGAGCATGCCCAGCGCCGCCGCCGCCGAGCACTGCTCACCGGGGGCAAACAACCCCACCAGCAGCATCGGCTCGAAAGATTCGTGGTAGAGCCGGGCCGACACCCCGTACTGGCGAAACAGCTCGCGGGCGGTGATGCGATCGTACTTTTGCCAGGCCTCGTCAGAGTTGTCGAAGTCGATCAGCGCTTGCAGCAGCGGCAGGGCCGAGAGCCGGTCGATCAGCGGCAGCCGTTTGAAATCTGTATAGAGAAAGGTGCCCAGGGGCGTCGGCAGGTAGGGCTGGGCCTGAAACAGTGGTGACTCGACCTCTAGGCCGTGGGGCGAATACTGGGCCGATCGCGTCCATTCGGTAAAGGGTTGAATGCCGAGATGGTCGGTGAGGGCAAAGATATTGCGGTAGGGGTACCAAAACCCGTGAATACCCGCCTCGACGGCGCGGCCCTGGGGGGTTTGCCAGCCCGCCACCAGGCCACCGGGATAGGCTCCGGCCTCTAGGAGCGTGACGGCGTAACCCTGGCGGGCCAGGTGGTAGGCGGCTCCTAATCCGGCCCAGCCTGCACCAACGACAACAACCTGCTTGCGCTCTGTACGTTCTGTTGTCATGGTAGCTCCGTCGCCTAGACCTGCTCTTTTACTCTAAGGGACTTAGCTCACTCAGGCCGGGCTTCTGACTTCTCTGCGATCGCTTCGGCATTGGCAATGACGATGTCGGCGATGGCGCGATCGCGAAACGCCAGCGTATAAATCTCGGTGGGCATATCGATTCCCGCTGCTTGCAGCGCTTCTTTAATCGCCTGGGATGCCGCCGAGGTCACCTGCAAAAACGACTGACGGCGAGAGTTGACCCAAAACCGTACCTCCAAATTGACGGTGCTGGCCGCCAGTTCTTGCACCAAAATCAGCGGCGGCGGGGTTTTCTCTACCCCCTCGATCTGGGTAACGGCCTTGGCAATCACCTGCCGGGCGGTGGTGATGTTGTCATCGTAGTCAATGCCCACGATCACATCGCTGCGCCGCACGGGGGAGTCGGTATTGTTGACAATGCTGCTCTGAAACACCCTTTGGTTGGGGATATACACCAGTCGCCCGTCGTAGGTGCGCATGGTGGTCGCCCGCAGCTGAATCTGCACGACGGTGCCTTCGTAGTTGCCAATCACCACCTGGTCGCTAATGCGAAAGGGGCGAGCCGCCAGCAAAATGACCCCAGAAATGTAGTTGCTGAGCACGTCTTTGAGGCTAAAACCAATGGCCACGCTGGTCAGCCCCAGGGTGCCGAGCAGGGTGGTAAAGTCGAGACCCAAAACCCCCAGGGCCACAATGCTGCCTATAACCCAAACGCCGCCGTAGCACAGCCGCCCAATCAAAATTTCGGTGCTGCGATCGCCCTCGGTCTGCTCAGCCCACAGTCGCCCCACCCGCCGCACCCCCAGGGCCACAATCCAGGTCAGGCCCACCAGCACGATTGCCCCCATCAGCGACGGCAACAGCACAATCGTGTCGTCTACCAGCTGACGTGCCGTACCGTCTAGCCGTTGCAGCACATCAATTACTAAGTTGGGCTGGGCCAGCACCTGGTTGAGCCGGTCGGCCCACTGCTGGGCCAGTTCTTCAACGGTCAGGCCAAAATCTGTTGCATCCTGCTGGGTGACGGTCATCAGCACCCGGTTATTCACCGTTAGCAGGGCAATCTGGCGGCCTTCGTCTACCTGCACGGTGACGGCATCGAGTTCCTGAGCCTGGCTCAGCAGCCCACCAATGCGGCGGTTGATGATTTGGGCGCGATCGCGGGCACTCAGCCCCGTCAAGCTGCCCACCTGAAATACCGGCTGGCCGCGCACCAACACATCGGCAAAGAATATGCCGTCTTCGGCCGGCTCCGGCAGGGATGGGGCGGGGCCAGGTAGCGCTGGTGCTGGAGCGGGTTCTGCGGGGCTGGCCTCCTCCTCCTGCGCCGGTAGCCCCGCCGCCGGAAGCAGCAGGATGACCACCAGGAGTACGCCCCCTGCCCGCGATCGCCAAATCTGCTGAAAAATGCTGACCTCCCGCTGGTTAAACCGTCTCAACAGTTTAGGATCAAGGTCAGACCAAGACACCTGCCCAACGGCCAGTCCATCGTTTTAAACCACTATTTGCAGCCCGATGAACCGTAAAAAAATTGTGAAAAGCGGCGTCAATACGGTGATGGGGGTCAACGAAGCCACCCGCGACACCACCATTCGCCCTAATTTAGCCAACCCTCAATGGGACAAATCGGCCACTCTGGCCTACGTGGGGGCGACGATCGCCCAGGTGGCGGCGATGACTGGGCTACTGTGGGCGATGGATTTTGCCCTGGGGCGCTTTGACACCGCCGCGCTACCCCAGGGAGTTGTGACCGCGATCGCCTGTGCGTTTTTTGCCTTTGTGACGTTGCGATCGCGCTTGTTTTCTCTGCTCGACAACACTCGCAACAGCGGTCGCTACAAGTCGCTCCAGCGGCCCGGTTGGGCACCGCCGCCGCTGGCCTTCCCCATTGTGTGGATGAGTATTGCCGTGCTGCGGGTGGTCTCGGCCTACCTGGTGTGGTCGGCGATGGGGCAAACGTTTTTGAGCTGGCCGCTGATTCTCTACGTGGCCCACCTCAGCCTGGGCGACACTTGGAATACGATTTTCACCGTGGAAGGTCGTTTGGGCGCAGCGGTGCCGATGGTGATGGTGGGGCCGCTGCTCTCGGTGGTGGTGGTGACGGTCGGCTACTTTCGGGTGGTGCCGCTGGCGGGGTGGGTAATTTTGCCGTCGCTGGTGTGGCTGGCGATCGCCACGGCCCTCTGCATCAGCCTCTGGCGCTTGAATGGCCAAGAACCTCTGTATCCAGTCGTATCAGCCTGATTGCTGCCGGAGGGTGCGTCATCGCCCTGCGTGACGCACCGAAGTCAACCCTGCTGCATCCAATACCAGGGTTTAGTCGTAATAGTTACAGATGCGTCGGATACATCGTCGCTGTTTGGCTCCACCATTCTGCGTCTGTTCGACGACAGCAATTCAACAGAGAAACATACAGTCATGAGAAATCGAATTTACGGCCTCGGTGCAACCGTCGGGGTTCTTGCCTTAGGAATTGGCCTGTTAGCACCCCAGGCTGCCAACGCTGGCCACACCAATGCCGTGCTGACTACAACGCTAGACGGCAGCGCCGAAGTACCCAGCAGTGGTGATATGAGCCAGATGGTGGGCGACGCCACCGGTACCGGCAGCGCCTACGTGTTCGGCACCGACGGTGATGATACAACCCTCTGCTATGTCCTCGAAGTCTCTAGCATTCAGCTAGTGCCGGTGGGGAGTGGCATGGCGGCCCACATCCATGAAGGTGCCATGGGAGAAAATGGCCCTGTGGTGGCCGCTATGGCTGGCCCAGAAGACGGCAATACGGCTGACTGCCTGACAGAAGGCGAAGAAGGGAAGTTTCCCACAGGTGAGGCTGGCATTGTCCAGCGGATTCTCAACAATCCTGCTGATTTTTATATCAATGTCCACAACCCCCAATTTCCTGATGGAGCCATTCGGGGTCAGCTAACCGCCCAGTAAGGTGGTCTCCAGAAAAGAAAATACCCACCAGCCTTCTAAGGGCGCAAAGCCTGCGCCCTTAGAAGGCTGCAAAATCCTTGGGTATTTTCGTCACCAGAATTGTCCTAAGTTTGTTTAATTTGCGTTCTGAGCCAGGTGCAGAAGTTGATTTCTGCTGCAACCTTGCCATGTGTCGTTCTGCACCTTCCCCTTGGGCTTGAAACCAGCCTAAAATCTCGGCATCCCAGGACACAGCCACCGCAGAGTGAGGCATTCGCAGCGTTGCTTTCGCAAAAAACTCCTCACCCAAGCTGGAAGGAGGCTACTGGGCAGAGGTGACGTGGTGACCAGCAGCCACGATCAGTTGATTGAAAGTTTCTTCTGAAGCCTGCGAATCATCAATGGTGACAGTCTTTGCCTGAGAGTCAATGTCTACGTTGGCATCGGGTACAGAGACGAGAATGAGCTGCTTGAGGTCTTGCGCGGCTTTTTGATCGGATAAGGTCGGCACTTGAAATGTCAAAGACATACTACTTTCTCCACTGTTTTCTATCCCTACACCTTAGCCAGCTGACACCCCTGCCGACGTCTATAGAAGGGCTTAATCTGGGGGCAGCGACTATGTTCTAAAGGCAGTAGCGATTGCTATAAAGGCAGAGCAGCTAGCAGTGCGATCGCAGTCTTTAGCAGAGGGTTTCAAGTACAGAGTTTGAGGTAAACCCTGCCCCTCAAACCCTTGCTCTAAAACGCTTATGGCCTGCAATAGGCGACAAATATCTCTCGCTCTAGCCCAAGACCGGCGGCAGTTCTTCGCCTTTGTAGTCGCGGGTCGGCACCGGAAAGCCGCAGGAGGTGCCGTCTTGGTGAATCACCTCATCCTCCCAGGGCAGACGGTATCGCTCTTTCACCATGTCTTTCATGTAGGTGTAGGGGCAGTCTTGGGCACCGCCTTTGACCGCCACATAGGCGCGATGGCCAAACTGGTAGATGTTATTCTCGACGCCCCAGTGAATGCGGGCCTCGCGCACCAGGTCGGGGCGCACCTCGGCGGTGATGATCTCGTCGGGGCGGTGGCTGCCCATAACGATGGGTATGCCGTCGAAGTTGACGATCATGCCCTCGCCCATGGAGTCGAAGCTGCCGTCGCTGCCGCACATGCACACTGAGGCTGTCACCATCAGGTTGCAAAAGGCGTTGGCCTGGTTGGTGATCTGCCACGAGTGGCGAATGGGGGCCGTGTAGCCCGCCGTGCGAATCATGATCTCGGCCCCCTTGTAGGCGCACTCGCGGGCCATTTCAGGGAACATGCCGTCGTGGCAGATAATTAGCGCCAGCTTGCTGCCGTTGGGGCCGTCGCAGACGGGAATGCCCACATTGCCGGGTTCCCACGGCTCAACCGGCACCCAGGGGTGCAGCTTGCGGTAGTAGAGCTTGAGTTCGCCCTGGTTGTCGATAATCAGGCCGCTGTTGTAGGGGTAGCCCTCGGGGTTGTACTCCATGATCGAGAAGCAGCCCCAGATATCGTTGTCGATGCAGGCCTGGCGAAAGGCGGCGACCTCGGGGCCATCGAGGCTGCACATGATGGCGGGGTTCGTATCCATCGACAGCCCGTGGAGCGAGTATTCGGGGAACACCACCAGATCCATTGAGGGCAGGTTGCGGCGGGCTTTGGCGACCATGGCGCAGATGCGATCAGTCTGGGCGGCGAGGTCGTCGGGGGTGACGACGTTGGGCAGATGCAGCTGCACCATGCCCAGCACCACGCCGTTGGGCGATTTGTTTAGGCCACCAAGTCCACTCATGCTGATTTCTCTCTGGAACAACCCGACTCGAAAGTCGAGTAGCACTATAGGGCGATCGCGCCAGGGTGTTGGTGTTGGATATTACGCAATCAAGGGCTTGCGCTTGCTCCTATCAGATAGCCACCTAACTCTCATCAGCCAGGGTGAGTACCCGCTGTAGGATGTCTGCGGAGAGCCACATGCCAGCATGGTATTGGAAATGGCTTTAGGCAAGATTTTTCTCTAGATCCAACAGCTCAGATTCGAGCGGAAAAACCCTGTAGTCCTTAAGATTTAACAAAAACTCGACCCGCGACATATCGGCTAGCTCGGCTGCCCGACCAGACGACAAACGTCCTTGCCCATAAAGCCTGACCGCCGCTAAAACCTTTAGCTCTTTGGCAAAGGTCGCCTCATCAATGCCGTCGTCAGACAGGAAAACTGTCTCGGGAATGTCAATGACGATCTGCCGAATTGCCATAGCCGACGTTCCTTATCAAGGCGCTGATCGCGGTCGTAGTTCATTTCATTTTAGCTTACCAGCCACTGCCAGCCCCAGAAGGTGGCCATGCCGCCCGCGATGGTGAGCAGCAGGTTCTTGCGCCATAGGGCGAGGATGACGGAGGCGATCGCCCCCACCAGCCTGGCATTCTGCCACCCCAGCCATAGCGTCTCGCCATCGGGAAAGACCACCGCAGGCACGACGATCGCCGTCAGCACCACCGGGGGCACATAGCCCAGCGCCCGCACCAGGGTTGGCGACAGCTGAATGCGACCGCTGAAGGCCAGCAGCGAGTAGCGAATCAGAAATGTGACTAGAGCCATGGCCCCAACCAACAGCCAATCGTTTATTGCAGGCTCCATTGCGGGTAATGTCCAAAAAGAAACGGGTGGCAGTGTTCATAATCTAGCGCCAACGGCTGATCCTTTAGTAGGCCATTTCAAGAACTAGGTTTTTGGGGCTGTAATCTCTGAGAGCTTGGCCAAGAACAGCCCCAAAGCCTTGATTTTTGTGACGAACCGGGTTTTTGAATAGGCTGCAAGGCCCATGGGCAGATCGACATTCAAGAATTGTAAAGTTTTGTTGCGTCTTTCCGGATTTAAATCCGCACTCCAAAGCTTAGTCGTAAGAGGGATGAAAACCTTAACCAAGTAGGGTTATTTTGGCCCTGTCTAGATACCACTCGCCCCTGTCCAAATATCACTCGTAGGAGTGTTTGCATGCCCCCCCTTTCATTTGTTGAAGCTGATGATGCTGGAGAAGATCTTGACGGAGCTATCCCCATCGCAGCCGATCTGGTTCAGCCATTGACCTCTATCTCTGGCAGCCTTTTCGGAGATGCCGATCTCTTTCAAATCTTTATTTCTGGCGATCAGCCCTTTTCAGCGACGACGCTGAGTGCAGAAACCCTACTCGACCTGCCGATCGACAACACGCTGGGGATTCCTACTGGCCTACTAGAAGATCCTCAGCTGTTTTTGTTTGATGCTACGGGCACCGCTGTCTTTGGCAATGACGATCTGTTTGGTACGATCCAGGCCACCTTGCCGTCAATGGCGAACCCGCTCAGCCCAGGTATTTATTTCCTAGCGATTTCTGGCTTTGGTTACAACCCTGTCAGTGCTGGCGGAGACATCTTTGCTGAGGCCTCTTTTGACGGCATTTTGCGGCCTACCGGGCCGGGTGGCGAGCTCCCTCTGGTTGGGTTTGCTGGGGAGAGCCTAAGCAGCGGCAACTACACCATTGCCCTAACTGGCGCTCAAACCATTCCGCCGACCTCGCCACCCATCGAGCCCTTGCGTGAGCTGTTTGACCTGACGGGCTTTGATAGCAACGTGACGGTCAACGTTATCCAGCAGCTCTTTCGTGAGGCGGCGTTTAATAACGTGCTGGCCTTTTACGAGACCGATGCCCTGGGGCGGGTAGGGGGCTTGCTGCCTGGGGAGGCTGGCTATGAGGCCGCCGCCGCCGCCAATCTGCTCGATGGCATCGGCTTAACGGCTAACAACAATCAGACTACGGATGTGACGCTGGATCTGCTCGGTGGCACTTACTACGCGCCGGCACTGCTGATTGATGGCAACATCAACAATCTGGCTACGGTTGGCGATGCCGCCCTCGGTCAAGCGCGGATTAAGCGCGAGGGCAATACCCTGCTCTTCGAAGATTTAACCGACTTTGACTTTAATGACCTAATCGTGACGCTCACCCCTGAGGTCAGCGCGATCGCCTAGGCGATCGTTCCGACAGTCGCTTAATTAACTGAACAAGCCTGGAAATCTACAGAGTAGATGCTTAGGCTCAAGCCTCGTAATTCCTGTCAACAATCAAGGATTATTCCTGCCATGAAGACCATGAAAAAAACCTTTAAAAAAGCCCTATATGCCGCTGGGTTAGTGCTAGGACTAGCGACCACCGTCGGTGTTGGCGCTATGTTTGTCAATGCCTCTGACCACGACGACGGCGAGTCAGAAATCAAAGGCCGCAACCTCAACCTGACCGATTTGTATGTGTTTCGGGAAAGCGATCAAAATGCCAGCGCTTCGCCCGACGATCTAGTGCTGATTATGAATACCAATCCCCGCTCGGTGGCGAGGCAGCAATATTATTTCAGCACCCGCGCGAAGTACAAGTTTAATATTGCCCGGGTTAGTAACAACGATGCTACGCCGACTGGGTTACCCGACGTTGTCCTAGAGTTTGAGTTTGGTCCGCCGGACGGCAACAAGCGGCAAGCCTATAAACTGACCGTCATAAAAGATGGCAGCAGAGATGTGATTGAAGGCCAGACCACTGCGCTAAAAGAAACCCCCATTCTAAATACAGGCACCGTCGGCGGCTCCCCGGTTCAAGTATTCGCCGGGCTGCGCGAAGATCCGTTCTTTTTTGATGTAGTACAGTTCTTTCGGGTGCGGGCTGGGGCGCTAGGCAAAGGGCCTGCGGTTGGGTTCCGCCCTCCCACTGAAGCCGTGGACTTTGCGATGGGGTATAACGTCAATGCGATCGCCGTTAATCTCCCGGTTGAACTATTGCAGGGCTCAGGCAGTGCCACCACCTTTGATGTATGGCTGACGGTGACGGTGCCGGGCAGCACCAAGTTTAACCAGGTAGAGCGCGTGGCCCGCCCTGCGGTGAACGAAGGTTTGGTGTTCACCAACGACTTCTTAAACACCTTAAACAGCGTCGACCCCGCCTTTGAGGCGGCAGCTTTGGCTGGCGTAGAACCGGCGGCCAGTGCGGCAGCCCCCATCGTCGGAGAAGTGAAACAAACGCTGCTGGCGCTTGGCAACAGCCCCGAAAGGGCCGATGCCTTGATCCAGGCGTTTTTGCCCGACGTCATGCGTATTGATACAACCGGGCCTAGCGGCTACGCCAATGCCCTAAATGCTAAGGGCAGCCCGATTCGGGGGCGACTGCTGCTGGATGACGTAATCGATATCACGCTCTCCGTGTTGACCGAGGGCGCGATCACCAGCGACAACGTCTCCTATGAAGGAACGCCCGGCAATCCGGCCCAGGGCCATAATCCACTGGTAGAATCCTTCCCCTACCTGGCTCCTGCCAACTAGCCCTGCCGTTTTCAACCAGTTAGTAGGGCTAACGGTATACGGTTCACGGCAAGCCGTGAACCGTATACCTCAAACCCTGTAGGGTGGCGGCGGTCAATGCGGGTTGCTGTTGACTAGGGCGACCCATTGGGCGAATCGAGTGGGCGAGTCGAGAACGTTTGGGACGCACAAGAATTGCCATGGTGAGCTTCAAAGCAGTGACGCCCCGATTGGGGCGAGCGTATATCGCCGGGTTTCTAGGCCTGGGGTTGCTGTCGCTCGGCGTGATCCCGCTGGGTCAGTCAGCCTGGCCCCAGGGAGACTATGAGTACGCGTTTTCAGACTCCCTAGAGCGCCAGAGTGAGCGCACCCTAGAGCAGTCAATTTCCTTTTACCAGGGTCGGATTCATCAAAATTCCACCGATGGCCTCGACCAGGCGGCGCTGGCCAATCTCTATATTCAGATGGCCCGCGCCACTCGCCTTGAGAGCTGGTACCTGCTGGCCGAAAAAACGGCTCAGCAGTCGCTGGCAAATTTGCCCTTTAGCAACGATGGGGCGGTGTTGGCCCTGGCTCAGATTGCTGAGGCCCAGCACGACTTTGAAACCGCCGTTAGCCTCGCGGAAAGCGTCGGCAACCCCGATGCTTTGGGGCTGGTAATCACGTCTAAGCTGGCGATGGGACAGCTCGACGATGCCGCCAACCTGGCTAATGCTTTGGCCGAGCAGTATCCGACTTTGGGGAGCCTGACGCTGCGGGCGCTGACCTACGAGGCCCAGGGGCGAGATCAGCTAGCCCTGGCGGATTTTCAGCGGGCGATCGCCGCCGAAGAGCCCGGCAGCCCGGTTGGCTCGGCGCAGACCCGCGTATTTTTGGGCCGGTTCTTCGCTCAGCGGGGCGACCACAAGGCAGCTCAAGCCCTCTATCGGGAGGCGCTGCACATTGCCCCTGGCTATCCGCTAGCGTATCTCCAGCTGGCTGAGTTGGCCACTGTTCAAGCCCGGTACCGCACCGCCAGATACCACTATCGCGAGGTCGGCGGGCCAATCGCGCTCCACGGCCTGGCTCGCGTTCAGGCTCTCCAAGGGCGGACGGCCACTGACGCCTGGGCCGTGGCTGAAACCGAGCTGCGGCGCAATATCGAGGGCAATTCTCTAGGGCACCGGCGCGATCTGGCCCATCTGCTGCTGGAGCGGGGTGACCCCGCCGATGCAAAAGAGGCGTTGGCGCTAATGAAAACCGAAACAGCCAATCGCCGAGATGCCAGAACCCTCGATTTATTGGCCTGGGCGCTGGTGGAATCAGGCCAGCTGCCTGCGGCGCAGCAGGCCATCGGTGAGGCCCTAGACCAGGGGGTACGCAACGCAGGAATTGCCTACCGAGCCGGAGAGATCGAGGCCGCGCTGAATCGTCCCGCCCAGGCAGAACAGTTTTTTCGTCTAGCTGTAGATATTGACCCCACGTTTACCCCCGAGACTCGGCAACGGTTAGGACTGACCCGGCAGCATCAGAGGTTTTTATGATTACCCACCAGTTTCGCCAGTATTTCCGTCGATATGTGCGCCAGTACAGCGTCTTGAGCCTGTTGGCGGCCATTGGCAGCATCACGATTTGGCTGGCGATCGCCCCCCCGGCCACCGCTCACTGGGGTGATTTGGCCATTGCTGAAATTGTCATGGAGGAGGCGGAGACCCGCATCACCCTGACCTACCCCACCGGGCTGACCGCCTTTGCCGATGACGACGGCAGCGGACGGCTCTCGACCGACGAACTCAACCGCCACCGCGATGAGCTAACGCGGCAGCTGGAGCCTGCGATCGCCCTCAAAGACAGCCAGAATCAATCGCCCCGGCTGACCATTCAGCCCGCCGTAGACAGCGCCTCTACCAATGCCAGAATTGCCCCCGGCAGCCATACTACTCTGCAACTGCTCTACGCCTGGGCCGAGCCGCCGTCAGGGGTGGCGATCGCCTACACCTTTTTCCCGGCCGATGCGCCCGAGGCCAGCTGTTTGGCCACCATTGCCCAAAACGGGCAGGTCACCAACCACGTCTTTACCCCTAAAGACCCCACCTTCACCGTGAGAACCGCCGACTCAGCCGCGTTGGGCAGCAGAGCCTGGTTGCTCACGCTGGTGGGCGCATTTTTTTGGGGGGCGGTGCACTCGCTCTCGCCGGGGCACGGCAAAACCCTGGTGGGGGCCTATCTGGTGGGCGAACGGGCCACCTCCCGCCACGCCCTGTTTTTGGC
>QBMN01000123.1 GCA_003241845.1 Shackletoniella antarctica
CCCATTTTCCCTAACTCCCCTTCTCCTGAGGCAGCCAAAAGGTAAACTCACTCCCTTTCCCCAGCTCACTTTTGACCTCAATTTTGCCCCCCTGCACTTCCACCAGACGACGGCAGATAGTGAGGCCCAGACCAGTGCCCCCAGAACTGCGGTTGCGGGAGCGATCGGCCCGCCAAAACCGCTCAAACACGTAGGGCAGATCGGCCTCGGCCAGGCCAATACCCGTGTCGGCCACGCTGACATAAACCCGACCCGGCTGGCTCCAGGCATTCACCGTGACCGAGCCCTTCTCGGTGTAGCGGAGGGCGTTGCCCAGCAGATTGATCACAATTTGCTCAATGCGGCTGGGGTCGGCATGCACAGTGGGCAAGCCGGGCGGACACTGGAGCGTAATCACAACGCGATCGCTGCTGACAAACTGGTCGGCGAAGGGGCGCACCAGGGCGGTTAGCAGCGGGCATAGGGCCACCGTTTTGGCCTGAATAGGGAGGTAGCCCGCCTCTAACTTTGACAGCTCTTGCAGGTCATTTACCAGGCGCTGTAGACGGGTGGTCTCGCCCGCTAGCCGCTGGTAAAGCTCTGGCTCGGGGGTGACGGTGCCGTCGGCTAGCCCCTCTAGGTAGCCGTGGATGATCGTCAGCGGGGTGCGCAGCTCATGAGTGAGGTCGCCAATCAGCTCGCGGCGGTGCTGCTCGACGCCCTCCAGGTCTGCCGCCATGCGGTTAAAGCTGCTGGCCAGCCGCTGAATCTCCAGAATTTCCGAGGCTGGCACACGCTCATTCAGATGCCCTGCGGCAAACGATCGCGTCACCTCGGTCATTTGGTCAAGCGGGCGAATAATGCGCCGCGACACCAGGTAGCTCAGCCCCCCGGCGGTGCCGCCGCCGACCAAAATAGCCCAAAACATACCCCGGCTCCAGGCCGCTTCAAACCCCTTCACCAGCTGGGTGCGACGCTGAACGCTAAGCACCCCATTTTCGTAGCGCTCTAGGGAAATGACAAACAGACGGGGCGTGTAGAGACGACCAATGACGGCCAGGGTCAAAATGCCGACCCCCATCACCGCCAGGTGAGATAAAAATAGACGACTACGCAGGCTAACTTTGGCCATGGCAAAGAAAACTCAGAGACTAGCCTAGGGAAATGACAGATGAGATTCCTAGGTTAGACCAGGCTAGGCGGGGGTGTTTTGTAAATCAGGCTGTTCTTCGGGCAATATAGCCCCTTCCACGGGGCAAACCTGAAGGCAAATGCCGCAGTCTATGCAGGTCGAGAAGTCGATCCAGTACCAGTCAGTACCCTTAGTATTTTTGCCCGGCCCCTCGTGGATGCAGGCTACTGGGCAGGCATCGACGCAGTCGGCTACCCCTTCACAGACGTTAGTCACAATAGTGTGGGCCAAAATTTCTCCTCACGGACATAAAACAGTTTGGCTGCCCCGGCCGCCGAAAATTGTTCCGGGTGGCGTTTACCCACCAGACTCTAAGCCAGGTTTCTGGGCAAGAACAATGGGCCAGGACGACAGCCATTCCCCAGGTTAGTGGAGGGCTTCAATATCTGGCAACCCGTCGGGGCCAATCCAGGCGATGCGGCTAATGCGGCGCTGGCGAGCCAGGTCGCGGGTGGCGGCGGGCGATTCATCGGGGGCCAGGTGCACCTCGGCGCGCACCAGACTAGCGGAGGCTCGCAGGGTTTGGGCATAGGTAAAGGCTGCCGCCGCCGCCTGGGGAGCGGTCGGTACCACCAGCCAGTCGCTAGGGGGCGTGTCCTGGGGCAGGTAGCCAGTAGATAGCAGCGCCTGGTGCAGCGCCTCGATGTTTAGCACAAAGCCAATGCCCGGAAACCCCTTGCCCTCGCCCTGAAATAGGGCTAGCAGGTGGTCATAGCGGCCCCCCTGACCGAGCACTTGGCACCCCTGGTCGGGGCTACTCACCACCTCAAACACCAGGCCGGTGTAGTAGTCAAAGGGCTGAATCAGGCTTAGATCTAGGGTCAGTGAGGGGGAGGTGCGATCGCCCTCTCCACTGCTTACTTCCCGCACCATCGCCACTAGCGATTTCAGCCGTTCCACAGCCGCCTGCACATCCGGCTCTAGAGGCAGCTGCCCCAGGGACTGGAGAACATCCTCGGGTTGGCCCCGCAGGTCGAGCAGACTCAGGGCATGCTGGCGTAGTTCTGGCGCTAGCGCCATTCCCTCTAGGGCTACCCGGTCAAGGGTAGCCAATGCCTGACGTACGGCCTGCCGCTGATCGGCGGCAAAGGGGGCTAGCAGCGCCTGGGTCAGCTGAGCATCGCCCAAGATCAGGCAGCAGAAGTCGAGACGTAGGTTGTGCAGGCAGTCTAGCAGCAGCAGCAGGGTCTCGGCGTCGGCCACGGTAGCCCCCGCCCCCAGTAGCTCAACTCCAGCCTGATAAAATTCCTGCTGGCCCCCGTAGCGGCCCTGGCCCGCGTGGCGAAACACATTGGCGTTATAGTACAGCCGCTGGGGATAGGTCACCCGAGCTAAGCGGGTAACAGCCGTGCGGGCAATGGAGGCCGTAAGCTCGGGCCGCAGCCCCAACCGCTTGCCCCCAGAGGGCTGTAGCTCAATGACCGCTGCTTGATCAATGGCCCCACCGGCCATCAGCGTATCCATTCGCTCCACGGTAGAGGTGATGATGCGGTGGTAGCCCCAGCGCTGAAACACCTGCTCTAGGCGGGTTTCAATCCAGTGTTTTTGGGCCACATCGAGGGGCAGCAGATCCCGTGCCCCAGCAGGGGGTTGGTAAGTGATCACTTTTTCTTGCCTCCAAACAGACCAAAGAAGCCGCCGCCCTTATCGGAAGCCTGAGACTTGGAAGCCTGAGACGACTTTGAATCGGCGGCCTTGGCTGAGGAAGACTTGGCCGCGCTGGAAGCTGAGCTGGCTTTCTCAACTCGGGCCTTCACTGCCAGGGCTCGTTCGTCCCCAGGGTCGATCTCAATCGCTCGCTTGGCATGGATACGAGCCATAGTGCCCTGCCCAGCTTTGAAGTAAAGGGCCGAGAGATAACTGTGGCAGATGCCATTGTTAGGATAGGTTTTGACCGCATCCCGCAGCTCTAGAATGGCTCGGCTATAGTCTTTGTTTTGTTCGTAATCTTGGGCGCGGTTGATATAGCTCTCTAAAATTGCGGCCTGGTTTTTGCGCGGTGTGGGCGTTGCGGTGGCTGGAGAAGTAGCGGCGCCTGGCTGAGCCGACGAGCGGCGGGTTGAGCTGTTGGACGCGCTGTCGCTAGAGTTGCTGCGGTAGAGGTAGACCAGATTCAGCTCGCTCAGCTCGCCGATCACCTCAGAGACCGCCTCCAGTTGTTCAAACTGACGCTCGGCCAAGCCATTGACAGCCTTGCGATAGGCGGCATCAATACTAGGGGCCTTGAGCAGATCCTGAGCCACGGCTGAGGTTACCGCCGGGGCTGTACCTGTTCGCCGCAGCGACTGCCCCTTGAGCTTGAGCACCAGCATGTGTTCGGTGCTCGACTTTTCTTGGCTGAGGGCTTCGTAGGCGGGGTTGACCAACTTGGATAGCACCTCGCTAGCCTTCTGAGCCTCAGCCGCTGAGACCCCTGATAGGCTATCGGGGTGAAGCTTGCGGGCAATGGTCAGATAGCGCTTGCGCACGATTTTGGCGTCGGCGGTAACGGCTATCCCCAGCACGGCATGGTGGTCGTCGAAGTCAAGTTGAAACAGCCCTTGATCTGGTTTCATAGTCGCTTGCCCGAGGTATGGCTCAGGGGACGTAAGATACTGCAATTCTTCTCAATATAGCGGTGGCCAGTTCGCTTAGGACATCGGTAACTGTCCCTAGCGAAAACTCGGTCGGCGAACTGGCCACCGTTCCAGAACCTTTGGCATGCCCCGACTGTGCTGGCGATGGCTATAAACCCAATCCAAGTCTAGAGGTAGAGTTCTGCCTGGGGGAAAACCACAGCTCTTGAGCTGGGCTTGGCATACGCTTAACTTTACTCAGCCAATCTCAGTCTAACCATCCCTACCAGCTTTTATTGGATATTGGCGTTGGGCTGAGTTTAGGGTGACGGTGGCTAGGGGCTTAGGTGGCTCAAACATTTGGCTCAAACGCTCGCTAAGGAGGGCAGCGCCAGCGGTTTAATCTGCCCGAGGGTGTGGCTGATCGCCCCGTGCAGATGGCCGTTGGTGGCCAGTAGTCGCCCGGCCATAACATCTAGGGGAGAGCCATCGTAGGCGGTAACCTGGCCCCCGGCTTCGCGCACCAGGGCAATGCCCGCGGCAATATCCCAGAGGGCCAGGCCCCGCTCCCAGTAGCCGTCTAGGCGGCCGCAGGCGACGTAGGCCAGGTCAATGGCAGCGGCGCCGCCCCGACGTACCCCCTGGGTCAGGTGGGTGAAGTGGCAAAATTCAGCGTAGTTGTTGTCGGGGGTTTCACGGCGATCGTAGGCGAACCCAGTTACCAGCAGGCTCTGAGCCAGCTGGTCGGTGGCCGATACTCGGATGGGGCGGCGGTTGAGGGTGGCCCCCAGTCCCGCGGCGGCCCGAAATAAATCCCGATGGATGGGGTCATATATCACCCCCAAAACAGGCTCACCCTCGGCTAGTAGGCCAATGGATACGGCGCAGCAGGGGTACTGGTGGGTGTAGTTGGTGGTGCCGTCTAGGGGGTCGATGGCCCAGAGCAAGGCCGCATTGAGGTTGCCCTGGGCACCCGACTCTTCGGCTAAAATACCGTGCTCAGTGGGCAGGTGACGCCCCAGCACTGCCATAGCGGCTGCCTCAGCTCCTCGGTCGGCCTCGGTGACTAAATCGCCGGGTCGACCCTTTTCATCAATGGTGGTTAGGTTGCCCCAGTGGTGCTGGAGTACGGCCCCGGCTGCTAGGGCCGCCTCGGTGGCGCTGTCTAACCAGCGCTGTAGATCAGACTCAGAGGGAAGGGACATGGGGCAGCCAGGTTGGGGACGGTGAAAATCGATTTGACTGAAATGTTGCTTCAACACGTAGAGGGCTGGGCACAGAGGGAAATAACACAAAGGCCGCGACACAGGGGATGATTAATCCTCATCTAGGGGAAGACCGCTGCGCACCTTGCCCTTGCCAAAGTAACGACCAAACTGAAGCTCGTAGACTTCGTCTTCGTCCTGGGTTTCGGCGTGGATGGTGCTGCGGGGGTAGCTGACGCACAGCAGGGCATAGCCCTGGCGGCGCAGATCGGGCGAAAGCCCCATGGCCTCGGGCTGTTCGACTTCTCCTGACAGCAGTCGAACGGCACAGGTGGTGCAGGCTCCGTTGCGGCAGGCAAAGGGCAGTTCTACCCCCTGGGTCTCTGCCGATTGCAGAATGTAGCGGTCTTCTGGCACCTCTACGGTGTACATGCGACCGGTTTGGCGGTGGTGAACGGTAACGGTGTGAGTGCGGGCCATAGGGGCGGTGGATGATGTCAAAACAGTACGAATTATTGGGGAGCGGCGGGGGCGATCGCCGATAGGCCAGGTTCAAAGCTAGGCCCTGATGCTCTATGGTCGCATGAAAAATTCCCCGCTGGCAAATTGGCCCTATCTATCCCACGAATCCGACCAAACCTCTGTTCTCTAGCACCAATGTTTGCTACGATAGCCACTCGGCGGTGATCTACCGCTTCCTGGAGAGATGGCCGAGTGGTTGAAGGCGCAGCACTGGAAATGCTGTTTAGGGGTGACTTTAACGAGGGTTCGAATCCCTCTCTCTCCGTACCTAATTCTGTATTTGTAGATTTTGTATTTGTTATGAGTGCCTTGATAGCTTGACTTAAGCTACCAAGGCACCTGCAATGCATAGGTTTTGCAGGGTTCTTGTCTGGAGCTAGAGGCTAGGGCCACTGACCCGTATTAGCTGGCACAGCGCTGCGCCGACGGGCTTGGCGACGCTGGCTAGCCAGACGCTCTAGACTGAGAGAAATTACGCCCAGGGTGACTAAAGTTACCCCCATCCACTGAATAAACAGCAGGGTCGATTTCTCGCCTGGGGTAATTAGGTAGGCCATGATAACTGTCACCACCGGCCCGCTGGCGGCCACGATAGAGGCCTGCGAGGCCCCCAGCAGCTTGACCCCGTAGTTGTTGAACAGGTAGCCCAGCAGGGTCAGCAGCCCGAGCACCGCCGCGCCCAGGTAGAGGCTAAGGGGGCGGCTGGGTGCGCTGGGGTCGAGGCCAAAGAACGACCCTATGATTAAAATTAGGCTAGTCAAAATAAAGATAGTTGAAAACTGAAGCAGGCTGACCGATACCGGGTGCAGGCGTTTAAAGCTCAGCTGCATAGACACTAAAAAGAGCGCAAAGGCGATGCTGGACAGCAGGGCGGCACCCACCCCCCACAGAGAGACCCCGCTGCCGCTGAGGTCAGAGTAAATGCGGGGCAGGGCGGTAAAGACAATACCCATGGTGATGGCAAACATCACCACCAGGCGCAGGGGGGTGGGGCGATCGCCAAACAAAAACCAGGCTAGGGGCACGGTGATCAGCGGGTACATAAACAGCAGCGTCACCGCTACCCCTGGGCCAATATCGGCGATCGCCTTATAGATCAGCACCTGCGACAAAAACAAAAAACCACCGCTGGCCACCACCTGCACCAGGGGGCGTCGGTCGGCATTTTGAAAGAGCTGGCGCAGGTCGTCGCCCACCCGAGGATACAACCGGGGCGCAACCAGGGCCAGCAGGGGCACGACGACCACCATGCGCAGCCACAGCAGCAGCAGCGAGTTGGGAATGGTCAAGGGCAAGACCCCTTCTACGGGAATGCGCCCGAAGATTTGCCCGCCGTAGCCAATCACCCCCACCGCGACATTGTGCAGCGATAGGGCCAAGGTCGAGAGCACCACCATCAGCAGCCCCGCCTGCAGCCGAGCGGTGGTGATGCGATCGCTGCCGGTGAGACCAGCGGTGTCGTCTTGAGCGGCTGGGCCGGGGGGCGACGTCATAGTCTTTTGGGAATCGGCGTTTTGAGCACCCGCCGAAGGCGTCCGGTGGAGTGAATTGTGCAACGGGGGCCGCTGGCTGGCCGCTGGCTGGGGAGCGCCGGCAGGGGGCAGGGGGCCTTGATAGGCTGCTGGTAGGGCTGAGCCTGGTGCTGAACCGCTGGGCCTGGCCCGATGATCTGGGGGAGCTGAAGCGCTGTGACCGTTGCGGACGGCTCCGGGGGGAATCAACTGGGTTTGCAGCTGCTGGCTCAGCCGGGCCACTAGGGCATCCAGCAGGGCCTCTCCCTGCTGCTCTAGGGTCTGCATGCGGTTGATCTGCTGGGAGAGGCTGCTGTGGTAGCTGGTGAGATCTTGCTGAAGCGAGGCCAGGGCGTTCTGGAGGGTGGCATCGAGGGCAACCACAGCCTGGCTGGCGTTGGCCAGGGGGGCCAGCGACTCCTGATGAGAGGTGGTCAGCTGCGGAGCGGCGGGGTTGGTGATGGCGGTCTCCAGGCGTCCTTGGAGATGGCTGGCTAGGGCGATCGCCAGGCGCTTGGCCCAGGCTTGCTGCTGGGCAATTTGCTGCTGGCTGAGGGCTTCGACGTAGGTGCCTTGCAGCTGGCGGTGCTGGGTCTGGAGGGCCTCAAAGTCACCTTCGAGGGCTTCAATATCGGCCATCAGCCGCTGCTTGTGGGCCTGAAGGTGGTCAATGTCGCTCGATAGATGACTAGAGACTTGCTGGCGCAGAGACTCCAGGTCTTGCCCCAGCAGCCGCAAAACGGCCTCAGCCGACGGGGCATTGGTCGGTGAGTTAGGGTCGAGAGAATCGGGTTGGCGGTCAGCAGGCCCCATGGTGTCTATCTCTGGTGATGCGTTCTGTGATGCAGGTTAGAATGCGGCCTTTCTGGCGCTATATCTGGGGATGGTTTCCGGCGCTATGTTCTGGCGCTATGTTCCGGCGCTATGTGGCGCTATGTCTGGGGATGAATTTCTCCAGGGATGGGTTCATCGTGCCACATCCCCAGCGTCTATCTTGGGAAAGCGGGCAGACACCTCAGCCAGCTCCGCTGTTTCAAATGCTAGTATTGTGCTCAAAAATCTCAAAAAGATCTCTAGTAGAGCCAAATTTAAGATGGCGAGGGTTGGCCCAAAGCTGCGGTTGATCGGAGAATTTCTCAACGCCAGGCTATCTAAACGCATTGCTTACTGGGTATTTCTGAGCATTGTGGTGATCGAGGCGGTGATTTTGGTGCCCTCGGTGCTGCGGCGGGAGCGCGAGCTGTTGGGCCACCTGCGATCGCTCTCCACGGCCCAGGCTCTGGGGCGTCTAGATGCGGCCACCCTGGCCGACCTCCAAGACGAAATGCTGGTGGATTACCTGCAAGATATTCAGACCAATGAGGTGATTTTGGGCGGTGCCATCTATGATCTCGATGGCACTCAGGTGGGCGGCTTTGGGGAAATGCCCCAGCTTACCCTGGGCGAGAGTCAGCTAGGGCGAGGTCATTTCTACCGTCGTCAGCAGCGCTACGACGCCGCCTGGGAGATGCCCCCCCTGCGCGATCGCTACGTGCTGATCGTGCGCCATGATGCGACCTCGGTGCAGCGGGAGTTTTTTGCGTTTATTGGCCGGATTACCGGGCTGGTGGTGATTATTTCGGTGTTTGTAACCGGGGCGACCCTGGTGGTGCTGCGGCGTCTGGTAATTAAACCGATCATGCTGCTGCGCCAGGATCTGCTCACGGCGGGGCGCGCCATTGGTGACGACCGCAACACCCAGACCCTTAGGTTTAAATCGCTGCCCTACGCCCTGGCCGACGAACTGGGGGATGTGATCATGGCCTTTGAGCAGATGTTTGGGCAAATTACCGCCGCCGTGGCCACCCGCAAGCAGAGTGAGACCCGGTTTCGCACCCTGGTGGAGCAGGCGGTGGACGCGTTTTTTGTGGTCAATGCCGCCGGCCAAATTGTTGATGTCAACCAAAACGCCTGCGACAGCCTGGGCTACAGCCGCGACGAACTGCTGCGGCTGACGGTGATCGATATTCAAACTACTTACAGTCAGGCTGACTTTGACACCCTGTGGCGGCATCTGCGGCCGGGCTTACCCCAGACTCGCGAGGGCTGGCACCAGCGCAAAGATGGTACTGGGTTTCCGGTGGAGGTGCGCCTGGGGCTGCTCGACACCGGCGGCGATCGCTATGGGCTGGCCCTGGCGCGTGACATTAGCGATCGCAAAGTCTCCGAGGCGGCTCAGGCTCGCCTAGCCGAAATCGGCGAGCTGGCCGCCATGATTGTCCACGAGGTGCGCAGCCCCCTGACCACGGTGCTGCTGGGGCTAAATTCCTTTCGCACCCTCGACCTGCCGGAGCGGTCTCAGGCTCGCCTCACCCTGGCTCTCGAAGAATCAGAGCGCCTGCAAAAGCTGCTCAACGAAATTCTCCTGTACTCCCGCGATCCCACCCTCGATCTAGAACCCGTTGACATTAATGCCCTGGTGCAGACCCTGGCGCTGACCCTAGGCCAAGACCTAGAGAATCCTGACTCCGAGGCTGGCCCCCAGATCGTCGTTATCACCCTTGATCAGCCGGTGATGGTTCGAGGCGATCGCAACAAGCTCAAACAGGTCTTTATTAACCTGATCGCCAATGCCCAAGAGGCCTGCCCTGGCGATGGCACCATTACCTGGGTGGTGCAGTCTCCGGAAGCGGGCCAGGTTACCGTCACCGTCCACAACAGGGGCGAAGCGATCGCCCCAGAGGTGCTGCCGCTGCTGACCCGGCCCTTTTTTACCACCAAGTCATCGGGCAACGGCCTGGGTTTAGCCATCACCAAGCGCATCGTAGAGGCTCACCAGGGTCAGCTGGCGATCGCGTCTTCGGCAGAGTCGGGGACAACAGTAGCCCTACACTTACCTATAATCGAGCCAAAAAATGCTTAGGAGGTCTCCAGAAAAGGAAATACCACCAGGTAGGGGCGCAGAGCCTGCGTCCTTAGGAGGCAGCAAAATCCTTGGGTATTTTCGTTGTCAGAATTGTCCTTAATTGGCTAGAAAACCCTAAAAAGCGTCTAAATCTAGGGCCTTGGAGCCACCCTCCTCAATCAGCAGCAAAATCCTGCCCAGCTGCGACCAGATCAACAAAGCGCTGAGCAAAGTCATCGGTGCGCCCATGGCATAGGCGACCGGAGCCGAAAACCCAAATAGCTGAATGCCAGAGGCCAAAAACACGCAAACTCCAGCACAGATGCCAAAGAAGGGAATCTGGAGCCGGGGACCGCGCAGGGTGGCCAGAATGCGGGTAGATCGCCTGCTATTCCACTCGTTAACCGACTGTTGCAGGGCGGTGCTAAAGGCATAGCCCGAAGTTACCGCAGCCAAGAAACCAGCAAAAAACAAAACGTAGGGCGGTTGTGGGTACACAGGCGTAGAAAATAAAACAATAAATTACTTCAACTGATTATAGGGGAGAGTTACACCCAGTCCGACGTCCCCAGGCCCCAGGCCCACAGCCCTAGGCCCGCAGCGCCTGACGCAGATCACCCACAACGGGCACCAGCTCCTCCGCCCGCTCTAGGGAATAGTTAGTGAAGGCACCCCAGGCTACCCCCAACACCTTGTCGAGGGTAATGTCATGCTTAACCAACGCCCACAGCCGCTGCACTTCCTGGGTGTGGAGGCGATCGTCCTCGGTGAGGGCCAGCACAACCATCTGGCGCAGATTTACGCCCTCCTCAGACATCAGATACCGCATCCCCAGACCGGCGGTCGGCAGTAGGTCAAAGCCGGTGTCGCCCTGGGCGATCACCAGCATATTTTCCAGCCTCTGCCACTGCAGCTGACCATCCTGAAACAGTACCTCTAGCAGCCGCTGGCGCAGGGCCGGAGTCTCGCCCAGCAGTAGACGGCGGGCCACGTAGGGATAGGCCACATTGACGATCTTAAACTCGGGGTTAAGGCTCAGGGCCAACCCTTCCTGAGTCACCAGGGAGCGAATGATCAGGGCAAACTTGGCCGGTATCCGAAACGGGTACTCGTACATCAGCTCTGAGAACTGGTCGGTGATGGTCTTAAAGTTAAAGTCGCTCACCTTTGCGCCGATGGCATCGCCCAGCACGCGCTTGAGGGCGGGCACAATGGGGCCAAGCTCGGTTTCCGGGGTTAAAAAGCCCAGCCGAACAAAGTCTTCGCCCAGGCTGTCGAAATCCTGGTTGATCAGGTGAACCACAGCATCTACCAGGGCCTCTTTGGTGATCTGGTCGAGCTGATCCATCATGCCAAAGTCGATGAAGGCCATGCGACCGTCGGCCAGGGCAAACAGGTTGCCGGGGTGGGGGTCGGCGTGAAAAAAGCCAAACTCCAGCAGCTGCCGCAGGCCCGCTGTCACCCCAATCTCGATTAGGCGATCGGGGTCGAGATCACCCTGCTGCAGCGCCACCATATCGGTGAGCTTACAGCCATCGATCCACTCTAGGGTAAGCACTTGGTGACTACAGTAGGGCCAGTAGATCGCCGGTACTTTAACCGTAGGGTCATCCTTGAAGTTAGCGGCGAACCGCTCGGCGTTGT
The DNA here is from genome assembly GCA_003241845.1 of Shackletoniella antarctica. Lineage (GTDB taxonomy): Bacteria > Cyanobacteriota > Cyanobacteriia > Phormidesmidales > Phormidesmidaceae > Nodosilinea > Nodosilinea antarctica. The sequence goes on from QBMN01000123.1 coordinate 11,493, forward strand.
GGCCCTCGTTGAGGTAATCAATTTCTTCAAATAGCTTGATGCCAAACTCATCCACAATCAGGGTCAGGTCGTGGCCCAGGTTGAGGGGCAAAAACTTCCCTAGCCAGCCAGCGGCCCAGCGCATTAGATATAGGTCGCGGCACAGCACTGGTCGCAGGTGAGGCCGCTGTACCTTCACCGCCACCTCTTCTCCTGAAAACAGCCGCCCTCGATACACTTGGCCTAGGCTGGCCGCCGCCACGGGCAGCGGTGATAGGGTGCTAAAAATTTCCCTAGGGCTGTAGTCGAGTTCCGCCTCAATAATGGCCATGGCCTCGGCGGTGGGAAAGGGCGGCAGCTGGTCTTGCAGCTTGGTAAGCTCGTCGAGAAAATCTTGACGCACCAGATCGGGCCGCGTTGACAGAGCCTGGCCGACCTTAATGAACGCTGGCCCCAGATTGGTGAGCACCTGGCGCAGCTGAACTGCTCGGCGAGGGCGATTTTTATCCTCTTGGTTAAGCCAGCGATCTACCCGCAGGCCCAGGGCGAAGGTGCCCAACCACCACAAAATTTGTAGAACTCGCCAGCCTAGGGTGCCTACCCGCCAGCGAAAGTAGCGAGCGATCGCCGCTGCGTCGTAGGTGCCCATTAAAGCCGGATCTATCGGTGCCACTGCGCCAAATACCCCTTGCGTTACGGTTCGGTGTTCAATTGACGGAGGCCAATCGCTAGACACCCCTAGCTGCCAGCAGACCTAGCGGGCGCGACGGCGAGCGGCAGTTGAAACCCCTAAACCGGGTTAATCTACCTTAAATATAGTATAGGAAACTACAAACAACTTTAACCATCCCCAGCTAGCCTCCTTGGCTTCGCCTGGGGTGCGATCGCCAGACTCGCCGCCTCAAGGCCTAGCAATACTGAGCTGCCTTGAGGCCCACCTGCGCCAGAGCGGTCTTCAGGGTTTGCACGACCTGCATCTGCCGATCTGCCCCCAGCTCAGGAAACATCGGCAGTGAGAGCACCTGATGAGCCGCCATTTCGGCCTTGGGCAGGTCGCCCGGCTGATAGCCCAGGTGTCGATACACGGGCTGTAGGTGCAGCGGCACCGGATAGTACACCATCGGAATTACCCCCGCTTCTCGCATGGCCTGCTGTACCTGATTGCGCTCTTGCCCAGCGGCGGTGGCCTGGGGCAGGCGCAGGGTGTACTGGTTCCACACCGACCTCCCAAAGGTGACATCCTGGGGGCGTACCACTTCAGTCACCGGAGCTAGCAGGCTGTGGTAGCGCTCTGCCACCTCGCTCCGGCGCTGGTTCCAGGTATCTAGATGACGAAGCTTAATCGCCAAAATAGCCGCCTGTATTGAGTCTAGGCGGCTGTTGATGCCAATGGCCTCATGGTGATATCTAACTCGGCTGCCGTGCTCCCCCAACATGCGGGCGGTAGCCGCCAGGTCTGGGTCGTTGGTGGTCATGGCGCCGCCATCGCCGCAGCCCCCCAAATTTTTAGTCGGAAAGAAGCTAAAACAGCCCACGTGACCAATCCGCCCAACCTGCTGCCCCATCCACTCAGCACCGGTGGCCTGGGCGCAGTCTTCAATCACCGCGAGGTCGTAGCGGGCAGCTAAATCCATCACCGGCCCGAGGTCTACGGGGCGGCCAAACAGGTGTACGGGCATGATGGCTCGGGTGCGATCGCCCACCGCCGCCTCAAGCTTAGCCACGTCTAAATTAAAGGTGTCAAGGTCAATGTCCACAAACACCGGAGTTGCCCCCACGGCGCTGATCGCCTCCGCCGTGGCAATGAAGGTAAAGGGGGAGGTGATCACTTCATCCCCAGCACCAATGTTGAGGGCGCGCAGCGCCAGGTAGAGGGCATCGGTGCCCGAATTGCATACAATACAATGCTCAGTGCCCACGTAATCGCCAAAGGCCTGGGCAAAGGTCTCGACAATCGGGCCGTTGATGTATTGCCCAGAGGCCAGCACCTCGGCCACAGCGGCATTGACATCGGCTTGAATCGTTTGAAACTGCTCCGTCAGATCAACAGGAGGAATTACACTCACTCGCTCACACTCACCTAGTGGATAGGCATAGTTTACCGTACCCCAAGGCCGCACCGGAGGGGACTGTCTTCTCCAGTCATTAATGACGGCGATCGCCCCCCGACCGTTCCGCAGGGGAGTTGTCATCAACGGTCTTGTCACCGCTCTGCTGCCGATGGTCATCCCTGGGTTTTGCTGCCTGCTTCGGCTTGCTCCCTGCTCTGTCTAGATCATTCTCTCCGTCTAGGAACTACCTCCCTTGACTGACCTTTCCTTTCTCTCCTGTGCTGCCACCAACCCCGATGGGAGCGATCGCGAGAGCACCCACAACCGCTGGATGGCCCGGTGTCGGGAGCTAGCTCAACGGGCTGCCGGACAAACCGCGCCTAACCCCCTGGTGGGGTGTGTAGTGCTCAACCAGGGGGTAGTTGTGGGGGAAGGTTCTCATCCAGGGGCGGGGCAGCCCCACGCCGAAGTTTATGCGCTAACTCAGGCGGCAGAAAAAGCCAGGGGGGCCACTCTCTACGTCAATCTTGAACCCTGTAACCACACCGGACGCACCCCCCCCTGCACCGAAGCCGTGATTAGAGCCGGGGTTAGCCAGGTGGTGGTGGGGATGGTTGACCCCGATCCACGGGTTTCAGGAACGGGCATTGAGCGCCTGCGCCAGGCCGGCATTGAGGTGGTGGTAGGCATCGACGAACCGGCCTGCCAACGCCTGAACGAAGCCTTTGTGCAGCGCGTTGTTCACCAGCGCCCCCTAGGGTTACTAAAGTACGCCATGACCCTAGACGGCAAAATTGCCGCCACTGGGGGGCATAGCGCCTGGGTCACTGGCACCCCGGCCCGCGCTGCCGTGCATCAGCTACGGGCCACCTGCGACGCGATCGTCGTCGGCGGCAACACGGTGCGCCACGACAACCCCCGCCTCACTAGCCACGGCCATGGCCACAACCCCCGCCGCGTCGTGATGAGCCGTCGCCTAGATCTGCCCGCCCAGGCCCACCTGTGGAATACTGCGATCGCCCCCACCCTAGTGTTTACCACCCCAGAGGCCGACCCAGCCCGGCACCAAGCCCTTGTCGATCAGGGTGTAGAAGTGATAGCGCTGCCGGCCCTATCGCCCAAAGCCGTTACCCAGCATCTCTACGACCAGGGCTGTGCCGCTGTGCTCTGGGAATGTGGTGGTCAGCTCGCCGCCCAGGCGCTCTGCGATCGGGTGATTGACAAGCTGTGGGCGTTTGTCGCCCCCAAACTGGTGGGTGGGCCAACGGCCCCCACCCCCGTGGGCGAGTTGGGCATTCGGCAGATGGATATGGCCCTGACGCTAGAGCGAACTACCTGGCGCACCCTCGGCGATGACCTACTGCTACAGGGGTACCTGGTAGCCCCACAGCGCTAAGGAAAATACTAAGGATCGAGGATTAAATAGTTGAGCCAATTTGGGCTAGATTTGCCAGGGCAGTGT
>QBMN01000124.1 GCA_003241845.1 Shackletoniella antarctica
TTTTTGATGTCTCGGTTGCGCGGTGATGGGCAAATTCCTCCGTTGCCGGATGTGATTAGAGCGATGACATCAAGTCTGCGACCGATAGACAGCCCTACCTAAAGCCCAAGCTATAGCTCGTGGGCTAACAGCACTTTTTGAGAAGTTGCCGGAAATCGACTTGATAAATTAGTTCGCAATGGACAGGATGGTCAGACGCATGGAATTCCCATTGGTCCTGATACATCATTAGTTATTGCAGAGCTAATACTTTGTACTCTAGATTTAGAGATAGAAAAACGGATCTCAAATTCATGCTCACATGAATACAGAGGCTTTCGCTATAGTGACGATTATGAATTTGTTTTTCTGACTCGCTCCGAAGCTGAGACAGCTTTAAGCCATCTTCAAAAAATATTTTCCGACTATGAACTGGCCCTTAACCCTAATAAAACCAGAATCATAGAATTACCTTGTTCTTTAGATTCCACTTGGGTTTTGGAACTGTCTGATTATAATTTTAGCAATAGCAAACTTGCCCAAATGCAAGATATAATTCGTTATTTCGACCGCGCTTTCCAAATTTCAAAAGAGATACCTCAAGAGCCAGTACTCAAATATGCGATTGCAAGACTTGAAAATTTTGATGGGCTTCATCGAGATAACTGGTCTTTGCTTGAAAACTTGCTTTTACAATCAATAACGATTGAATCAAGCACCCTACGCGATGCTCTTTCAATAGTACAAAAACATCAAATAAAGGAATATCCAATTGATTTAGGATCTCTTGAAAAAAATCTAAATTTACAAATTATTCAGCATGCTCCACTTGGACATAGTAGTGAAGTGGCTTGGGTAATATGGTCCGTAATTGTATTCAATCTGTCGATATACAAAAAGGCCAGCAAAATGATCTCGGACATGGAGGACTCCATTGTTGCGATTTTAGCACTAGATGCACAGCGACGGGGAAGATTTCCCGAAGGATTGACCACCGAAAAATGGGAGCAGTTTCTAACAGAAGATGAGCTTTATGGAGATCAATGGCTTCTCTCCTATGAAGTCAATCAACAAAATTACTTGCCCACCGGGTACGATTATGTCTCTAAAGATTCTTGGTTTTCCCAGCTGAAGCAGTCTGGAGTTACTTTCTATGACCAGACAACACCGCTTATTATCCCCCCAGGAGAAATTAGTGGGCCATCTGGTGAGTTGCAAACAGTAATAATTAATCCCAAGAAATAGAGCTTATATTCAGACCAGAAATTCTCTTGGATCGGATCAAATAAAAATCTTGTTGCATTTCGAAGTTTTTTCACAGCTGCTCAAGTGAACCGTTATCAAGCAGTTAGATTGGGCGTTAATCATCGTTTCGGCCACTCAGGCAGAACAGCCTGCCTCCTCAGTAAGGTGTAATCGATGTGGGGCAAGGCTTTCAGGCAATTGGTTCAAGTGAACTGCTCTGGGAAGGGCCATAGGTGGCCGAAACGATGACAGAGGCCTTAGATTGATACCTCGATAGAGATCTGCGATCGCCCCCCTTCGAGACTATAAATTAGTTTGTGTCAGAGGTCAAAAACCAGGGATTATCCACCAGACTTGACGTTAAATATAGAGTTAAGTATCAGGACTCTCTGCTCTACTGATCATCTGTGCGACGTTTTTGCTAGCGTTTAGGCTCATAATCTGCATTTCTGGATGCTGTTTTTTAAAAACCCGAAACACTTCATCTGCAAATGCCTGGCCTATTGCTTCTACTCCAGAGAAATCAAAAACCACTACTCTAAATTTATCTACCCTGACCAGTAACCTCTTCGCCTGCGAGCGTGAAACTAACCTTTCATCACCATATTGAGCCAAACGAACAGGTACTACTGTTTTGGTAAAAGCATAGTCATCACCTGATGAAAAATTATCAAATATCTGTTTAGCAGTTCTTGACGTATTATTATTTAACTTCATGAAAACGGTTGTTCCAGATTGAAACCCATCTCTCTCTAGAATCCAATCTTCTGCCTTATTAAACTCATGGGAAAAATAGACAATTCCAGAGAGTATTGCAAATTCGTCAAACATACGTGACGCAAAAAATATCCCTTGTCCACTATGTCTATCTGGATCTGTCGTCAATTTACCTTTTGCGAGTTCAAGAACTGCATGGCGCTCATCATGTAGCTGTATCTCTCTCTGAATCTTTTTAAAGATCCCCTCTCCATCATCGCTGATAATAATTTCGGTGTCGATTGCTGTTCTCTCTAGTTGAACAACAACCTCCTTCCCTGATGAGTGGTCTATGGCATTATTCAACATCTCAGAAAACCCATAAAGCCAAATATCTCTGACATTATCAGGCAAATCTGCCACCAAAGGTCTAATATCGCAATCCCAAACAATATCTTCCTCAAGTTTGCTGTTCAGATCATATGTTTGCATCCATTTATCTAGTGGATGAAGATTATAACTTCTACTCCTTGTAGATCCTTTGGCTGCAAGCGAATTTTGCTTAACGAGACGTTGAATGTGTTTATTGACGGCTTGCCTAGTAATACCAAATTCTTGAGACGCTAAGTTTGCCACGTCTTTTGGATGCTTCCCAACATTTTCCAGGATAAATTGACGAATCTGCTCACCCCGCCGTCGGACTTTAGACACGGCCTTTCGTTCCTTTTGTCAACCTTTTAGTCTATTATTGTCAACTTATTACGCTTTATTGTCAACTTATCACGCATGATTATCAGAAGATACAAGATGAGTTGATACCTAACTTATCCATGCCCCCGACTGCTGAAGGGCGATCTGCGGCGGGCGATGGGTAACGTTATCAAGCGGTTAGATTAATGCCTCGATAGAGATCTGCGATCGCCTCCCTTCATCCCGGCACGTTGCCAAACAGAGCGATCGCCCCGGCATAATAAAGGCATCTCGCCCAAACTCTCACCATGATTGCCACGCCCCAACCCCAGCCAATGACTGTTCAAGACTACCTGACCTGGGAGCCACAGCAAGAACTGCGCTACGAGTTCGTGGATGGTGACATCTTCGCCACGACGGGCGGCACCCTGCCCCACAACGACATCGCCATCAACCTACTCACCGCTTTGCGTCCCCGCATCCGTACCCAGGGGTGTCGCATTAACATTGCCGATGCCAAAGTCAACGTCACACCCTCCATTTACCGCTACCCCGATCTGATAGTGAGCTGTGACAAACGAGATCAGACTGCCCTCTACGCGATTCAATACCCCAAATTGATTGTAGAAGTCCTATCACCTGGCACTGAAGCCATCGACCGTGGCGACAAGTTCAAAGAATATCGCACCCTGTCGAGCTTAGAAGAGTACGTCCTGATTAGCTCTGCCGAGGTCGAGATTTATCGGCGGGGTGAGGGGCGGCTGTGGCTCTACACCGCCTACCAGGGTGAAGACACCATCCGCTTGGAAAGCGTTGACTTCGAGTTGCCAATAGCGCTGCTGTACGAAGGGGTTTTCTTAGGCGGCTAATCTATCAGGCTGCTTTAGCTTTTAGGTCAGGCTGATCCCTCGATATAGATCCGCTACGGTAACTTCCAACCCAATACTTTTCAAACTTATCCGTTCTCCTAGCCTATAAAGCTCTGTTTCCCATTGGTTGCGGTTTGATGCAACTCGCCGCCGACATTCGACCCGCATTTCAGTCTGAGAAATCAACACATATTCTTCCAAAGAGTCCAAAGATTGATAATCCTCAAACTTCATGCCCCGGTCAAATTCCTCAGTTGAGGGAGAAAGCACCTCAGCGATGAGTTTGGGATAGCGCTTCACATAGCGGTCTTTCCGATCGCGCTGATCGCAGGTCACAAACGCATCGGGATAGTAGAAAAAGTCATCGGCATAATTGACCTTGACATCCCCTGAGAAAAATTGGCAGTCGCTATCGCGCAAATGCAGATTAATTTCTGTCAATAAATTAACGCTGAGGCGGCTATGGTCATCGCTGCCCCCCGCTATCGCATAGACCAGGCCCCGCCGATATTCATGGCGAATGGTATTTTCCTGCTCAATAGCCAAATAGTCTTGGGGGCTAAATCCAGACGGGATGGCGATCATAATGGCAGCAACCCACTCAAGGTCATAACCAGCTTCTACTACTCTAGCGAATGGTTGTATTCCCTAGCCGACCTCACCTTAAGCTAAAATCGGCAGAGTAATCGTAAACGTGCTGCCCTGCCTCACCTGGCTCTGCACCTGAATATCGCCGCCGTGGGCTTGGGCGATCGCTAGCGCGATCGACAATCCTAGACCCGCTCCACCGCTCTGGCGCGATCGATCTTTTTCGATGCGGTAAAAGCGATCAAAAATTCGAGGTTGATCGTCGGGGTGAATGCCCCCCGGTATCATCTACCGTCATTAGGGCGTGTTTATCCACGGGTCTAACTAAGGCTGATGGTGACTTTGCCGTCAGCTGTGGTGTGCTCTACTGCCTGGTGCTGACCACATTCAGCACCAGGCAGTAGAGCTGCTCTTCGTGGCCAATCACTATTAGCGGCGGGGCCGCAGGCTGATCGAGCCAGAGGTAAATGCCTTTAGGGCATATAGGGGCAGAATAATATGGCGGTAGGGATGACCCGACCTATCGCGCAGGGTTTGCCAAAGAGATGTGACATCAGAGCTATACTTTGGCATGGGCAGTGAAGAACTGCCTACCTAGGCCAGGCACCGCTTGTGGCTCACACGGTCTAGACTACAAGCATGTGGCTTTCAGCCTATACCGCGTGCGCTTTTAACGGGTTAATCAGCGTTTACGGCCTTACCCTAGTCGCAGTTAGAAGAGGGGCAATCAGGGGTGGGGAACAGGCAGGGAGCGGCAGCGGCGACGCCAGCCACAGCAGCCGTCAGAACAACGGCAGAAACAGCCGCCAGGGAAAGCTTCTTGAGCTGAGGAACTTTGATCATCGGAATTGACCTCTTTAATGAGTATGGTGAATACAGCGGACTCTAAATGAGACCTCCCATAGGCTAAACCCTGAGGTTGGCTTGAGAGTCAACCCCCTAAATCTGCACTAAGCTAGCTCTAGCGGCGATGTTTGAGCATCCTGATCGTTCTTTTTTAGAAGGATGGCCTACCCAGGCGATGAAGAAACTACTCAAAATAGGTGAGCTAGCTAAACAGGCCCACGTGACGGTAGCCACCATCCGCTACTATGAGTCGCTGCACCTGCTTGAGCCTGTAAGTAAGGCTGAGAATGGCTATCGCTATTACGATGGCGCAGCCGTCAACCGTCTGCAATTCATTAAGCAAGCCCAGATATTGCAGTTTTCTCTGGCGGAAATTCAGCAGGTGTTTGATGTGCACAATCAAGGAGAACCGGTCTGTACCCTGGTCAAAAAGGTGATCGACTGCAAGATTTCTGCGTTAGAGCAGGAAATTCAGCAGGCTACGGCCCGTAAAACCATGCTAGAAAATTACCGTACGAGTTGGGCAGTCCGTCCCCTAGACAATCCATCCAACGTCAAGGTTTGCAGCCTGATTGAGGAAGTAAGCCTGACCTCGAATCGTCTAGATGCTATTTGAGGAACTGTCAGATCAAGCCTAATTTATTGCAAATAGGGCTAACGCCGTGAACTACTATAGTCCCTCGAATTGGCTAAAATTACCCGAGTTCAATATCGCCATATTTTCTTTTCTGCTGTCTTTCTTTTGGGAAATTCAGCAAATGTGGTTTTACCAAACTCCGGCTGGATATTCCCACCTTGATATAGTCAGAAATTGCACACTCGCTACAGTCGGGGATGTCGTAATTTTGCTGATTGCTTTTTGGGCCGTCGCAGTTCTATCGAAGTCTCGCCACTGGCTACGTTACCCAAGCCGTAGTCAAATGAGTGTTTTTATCCTTGTGGGAGTGGTCATCACCGTTGTTATCGAAGCCTTTGCTACTGGCCCACTCAATCGCTGGATCTATGCCGAATCCATGCCAACAATTCCGATTTTAGGCACTGGGTTAGTGCCATTGTCGATGTGGTTTCTAGTTCCTCCGCTCACCATTTGGTTTGCTAGGAGGCAAATGCTTTCTGATCGATACTAGCAATACTGTTACACAAGCTAGATATTGCCCAGTTCTGGCAGGCTAAAAGCTGACGCCCAATAGTCTTGGTAACTGAATAGTAAAACAGCTGCCCTTACCCACTTCACTTTTTACTTGAATGTCGCCGCCGTGGGCTTGGGCAATGGCAAGGGCAATCGACAGCCCCAGCCCAGCCCCGCCGCTCTGGCGAGATCGATCTTTTTCGATGCGGTAAAAGCGATCAAAAATTCGAGGTTGATCGTTGTAGTGAATGCCTGCTCCGGTATCTTCTACCGTAATCAGGGCGTGCTTATCAACGGCTCTGAGGCGGATGGTGACTTTGCCATCGGCAGAGGTGTGCTGTAGGGCATTGCTGACCACATTTAGCACCAGGCGATAGAGCTGCTCTTCGTGGCCAATCACGATCAGCGGCGGGGCCGCAGGCTGATCGAGCCAGAGGTAAATGCCCTTGGCGATCGCTAGCGCCGCCATCTCCTCTTCAATATCGCTCAGCACGTCTTGCAGGCAGCAGGCCAGGCCGGGCGTTGAGGTTTGAATATCGAGCCGGGATAGCAGCAGCAGATCGCTGACTAAGCGGGTGAGACGATGGTTTTGGCGGGCAATCACCTGGAGCGTATCGCGGGCCTCGGCATCGGAGATGTCTGGCAGCCGAATCACCGACTCGGTGGTAGCCTGAACGGCAGAGAGGGGGGTTCTCAGCTCGTGGGCGGCATCGGCGGTAAACTGCTGAATGTTGCGGTATGACAGCTGCACAGGCTCTAGGGCCACCCCTGCTAGCCACCACCCAGCCGCCGCAATCAGCGCCAGCGCCAGCGGCAAACCCAACGCCATATTCCAGCGAACCGTGGCGAGGTAGGCGGCAAAGTCATTGAGCGAACGGCCCACCACAACACGGCCCACCAGCTGCTGATCATCGAGGGCATATAGGGGCAGAATAACCTGGCGGTAGGGCTGCCCTGACCCATCGTGCAGGGTTTGCCAAAGGGAATCAGCATCAGGGCTGGATAGTCCTTGGGGATAGTCGCCAGCGGTTGCAATTAATGTGCCATCGGTGCCTAGCACTCGGATATAGTAATTGCCAGAGTATAGGTCGTCGGGATGATAGTGGTTCTGGCTGTGCTCAAAGGGGGCCAGGCAGGGGTCTCCCGTGAGGCAAAGGCTCGGCAGCAGGTCAGGGGAACCGCTCTCAGTCTGACCGTTGGCCGTGAGAGATTTCTCTAGGTTGTCGTGAACGGCTTCGGCGACTGACTTGAGCTCGCGATCGGCTGACACCCGATGGGCATGGGCGATCGCCTCATACATACCCAGGGCACTGATCGCCAGCACGACGGCCATGACGCCTGTATACCAGCCGGTGAGCTGCCAGCGGCTGCGGCGAAACAGTCTATTCAGCTTTGAACCGGTATCCCATGCCATAGACGGTTTCGATCATAGAGTCACAGCCATACTGCCCCAGCTTACGGCGCAGCAGCCGCACCTGGGCGGCCACCACGTTGCTGATCGGCTCGGAGCCAAATTCCCACAGCTGGTTGAGCACCTGCGCTTGGGTGAGAATTTGATCGGGGTGCTCCATCAAATATTGCAGGAGCTGAAACTCTTTTTGGGTCAGCTCGATCGCCTGTTCAGAGGTGGTGTCACTGTGCAGCAGGGCTATTCTGCGATCGCAATCCAGCGTCAGTGGCCCCACCTGTATCTGAGCGGGCCTAAAATCAGCGGGGCGTCGTCTGAGGGCGCGCAGTCGAGCCAGCAGTTCATCCATGCTGAAGGGTTTGACCAGATAGTCGTCGGCCCCAGCGTCTAGCCCGGCAATGCGATCTTCGATGCGATCGTTGGCGGTCAGCATTAGCACCGGCAGGGCATTTTGACGCGATCGCAGCCAGCGACAGATTTCAAGCCCCGTTCGCCCTGGCAGCATCCAGTCCAATACACCCAGCCCATAAGTCACACTGCTACTTTCTAGATAGGTCAAGGCTTCATTTCCTGACTGCACCCAGTCCACCACGTAGGCTTCTTGGGTCAGCGTGCGCTTAATTGCTCGCCCCAGGTCGGGCTCGTCTTCAACCAGCAAAATCCGCATGGGTTCAATTGCTTAGGCTACCGACAGAGCCTGTGTTGATTGGCTGGCAGACACAGGCACTACTCTCAAAACGTAGCACCTGACCATGAAACCAAGATGAAATTAACCTGTCAAAGAAGCCGTCGCCCCGGTGGCTGCTTTAGCCAACCTCACAAAGCTGTGATGGGGAATTGTGAGGGGGGATTGTGAGGGGGGATTGTGATGGACGTAGAGACAGTGCTAACCGAACTACTGCCTTGACCAGCACTGGTGCCTGATTGCCGAGTTGAGACCGTGGCCAATTTGAGATTGCGGCCAGCATCAAGCCCAACGTTAAGAACCATCGCAGCACATTCCCACGACGCGATGACTGCATAACAATGGAGAATGTACTTAATGTTTGTCAACATCTGGGCGAGGGCTGCTCTCGCTGGGTTTAGGGGATGACTATGGCCTATTACTGGTTTAAGGCGTTTCACATTGTGGGCGTGGTGGTGTGGTTTGCCGGGTTGTTTTACCTAGTGCGCCTGTTTATCTACCACGTGGAGGCCGAGGCGGAGCCAGAACCGGCCCGCACCATTTTGCAAAACCAGTACACCATCATGGAAAAGCGCCTCTACGGCATCATCACTACCCCTGGCATGGTGGTGGCGGTGGCGATGGCGATCGCCCTGCTGGTGCAGATGCCCGACTACCTCAAAGAGGGCTGGATGCACATCAAGCTGGGCTTTGTGGCGCTGCTGCTGGGCTACCACTTTTACTGTGCGCGGCTGATGCGGCAGCTGCACCGGGGCGAGTGCCAGTGGTCGGGTAAGCAGCTGCGGGCGCTAAACGAGGCCCCCACGCTGCTGCTGGTGGTGATCGTCATGCTGGTGATTTTTAAGAATAACTTCCCCACCGGGGCCACCACCTGGCTGGTGGCGGGGCTGGCGGTGTTCATGGCGGCGACCATTCAGCTCTACGCCCGCAAGCGCCGCCTCGATAGAGAAAAAGAGGCGCTAGACAGCAGCCCTGAACCTCAGGCTTTGCAGAATTCTTAACAATCCACCCCAACCCCTACGAAAACTACAGTGGCGACGGATGCGCCTACGGCTAGCATGGTGGGCGATCGCCCTAGGCCGTAGGCCCTGGGATTAACCATGGGGACAGAGGTATGGGACAGCAGGTTAGCACGCTAGAGACAACCGCCGATCAAACCCTGGCGCTGCTGCGGGCTGGGCAGCTAGCGGGCACCCGCAGGCTCAACCTCACCGCCGGGTTGACCACCTTCCCAGAGGAAATTCTGGGGCTGGCCGACAGCCTCGAAGTGCTCGATCTGTCGCACAACGCCCTTACCACCCTGCCCGATCGCTTTGCCCAACTGCAAAACCTGCGCATTGCGTTCTTTAACAACAATGCCTTTGAGATCGTACCTGAGGTGCTGGCCCAATGCCCTCGACTCTCGATGATTGGGTTTAAGGCCAACCAGATCACCACAGTGCCCGCTGGGTCTTTGCCACCGGCCACCCGCTGGCTGATCTTGACCGACAACCGCATCGAAACCCTGCCTGACTCTATCGGTCACATGGCTTGCCTGCAAAAGCTAATGCTGGCGGGCAACCGTCTGCGCGCCCTGCCCGAGACGATGGCGGCCTGTCACCACCTGGAGCTAATTCGCATCGCTGCCAACCAGCTCGATGGCCTGCCCCCCTGGCTGCTGACTCTGCCCCGCCTGAGTTGGTTAGCCTACGCGGGTAATCCTTTTTGTAAAGCATTTGGCCCTACCCCACCCGTCGCACTGCCTCAGATACCCTGGGCCGACCTGACCGTGGGAGACGTACTGGGTCAAGGGGCTTCGGGGGTGATTCATCAGGGGTCGTGGCGGCAGAATGAGGCCAAAACACCCGTCGCCCTCAAGCTTTTTAAAGGAGCGATGACCAGCGACGGCCTGCCGCTGGATGAAATGCGCGCCTGCATCGCGGCTGGAGCACACCCTCACCTGATTGGGCCGTCGGGGCAAATTATTGACCATCCTGAGCAAAAAAACGGCCTGGTGCTGCCCCTGGTGCCGCCGACCTACGCCGTCATGGGTGGCCCGCCCAGCCTAGAGAGCTGCACCCGCGACACCTACCCCCCAGAGACAGCCTTTGCCTGGGATGTGGCTCTGGGCATCGCCACGGGGGTGGCCGCTGCCGCTGCCCATCTGCACCAGCGGGGCATGCTCCACGGCGATCTGTACCCCCACAACACGCTGGTCAACCCGGCGGGGGCGGCCTACCTGAGCGACTTTGGGGCGGCCAGCTTTTATGACCCGGCAGAGCCGTCGGGGGCAGCGCTAGAGCGCCTTGAGGTCAGGGCCTTTGGCTGTCTGCTAGAAGATCTGGGCGATCGCATCGCCGCCCCCCCAGACGATCGCCTGCGCCAGCTACAGCAGGCCTGTCAGCAGCCTGACGTGCTGGCTCGCCCTGGGTTCAAAGAGGTGCTGGCGGTGCTGACCGCCTTGGCCCCGGCTGAGCGATCCGCATAATTAGCCGTTTGCCTCTAGACCCTTGGCTCCCCCTGGGCACCGTCGTCACAGTAGCGCTCGCTACGCCGGCCAACGCCTGTGCCGGGCGATAGTGGGCTTGACCCCAAAAGTGGGTACTCTCATGGCGCGAGGCTTTGGGGCAAAGACCTAGACCGATTTATCTGATTGCATAAAGGGTAAACCATTCTGGGCAAAGGGTTTGAGTGCGCTGCAACCATGGGTGCAAGTGTTGAAAAATTTGAATGTTGCCGGTGACGACCGGCGCACTACCGACCTGATAGCTCAGGTATTTTTGGCCTACGCTGCCGAAGATCAACCCAATCTCGACCAGGAAAACTTTGTCTGTGCGGCGGCGACCGTGCGCGCCCTCCGCCAGCTGCTCACCCAGGCCAACATTTCCTACTGGCAGTGCCCCTATCCGTTGCCTGCCAATGGGGTGGAGGCTGAAGTGGTGATCTCGCGCGCTACCGAGGTCTGCGATAACTACGTGCTGGTGCTGTCGCCGCGATCGCTGGCCGATGCCTGCTGCCTCCAGGGGCTGTTGTTTGCCCTGAGTATGAACAAGCGGATTGTGCCGCTGCTGGCCGAGACCGTGCCCACTGAGCATCTGCCAGAGCCTCTGCAAACCCTGGAGATGATTCATCTGCAATCGGCTTCGCCTGCCCTGGGCCTGTCCAGGGGCGATCGCCAGCTGCTGCAAACCCTGCACCACGACGCCGACTACCACCGCGCCCACACTCAGCTGCTGGTCAAAGCCCTGGCCTGGGAGCGCCAGCGGCACGACCCCGCCCTGCTCTTGACCGGCAACCCTCTAGATTTCTATCAGCGGTGGCTGGCCTTAGCCCAGGGGCGATCGCACCACCGCCCGATTCAGCTGCAAGCGCTGTATGTGGCCGAGAGCGTCCGTCACGCCCAGGCCCCTCCAGGCATAGGCTGGCTGAGGCGCTGGCTAGAGTAGACTAAGCGTCGCTAGAGCCGCTTGGGGACAGTTTGGTGGTCGTAAACGCGAGCATCAGCTCGATGCGCTGGTGTAGAAGCGGAGGGCAAACCGCCAGAACCGATTTGCCGCCACCAGCAGCGTCACCGCCAGCAGGGCCGAGGCCAACAGCCAGCCACGCCCGCCCTGGCCCAGCATGGTCTGGGCGGGCACCGTGGTCAAAAACGCCACCGGCACCACAAAGGTAAAAAACACCCGATAGGCCACCGGGTAGGCCGCAATGGGGAACCGCCCCGCCTCCAGCAGCCCCCGCAGCACCTCGGTGACGTTGTAGATTTTGACAAACCAAATGCTGGTGGCCCCCAGCATAAACCACAGGCTGTAGAGGCTGATCGCCCCCAAGACCAGCGGCACCAGCGCCAGCGCGTAGTCGGCCCAGCCCAGGCCCAGGCGACTGCCGCCGTAGCCGATCATCACCAGGCCAAACACCACATCGGGCAGGCCCCAGGGCGAGATCACTCGGGTCGAGAGCCAAAACTGCGAGCTGATCGGCTTGAGCAGCACAAAGTCGAGAGTGCCCTGCTGCACCTGATTGACGATTTTGTTGAGGTTGGGGATCAGCACCGTGGCCGAAAACCCTTGCAGCACGGTAAAAAGGCCCAGCACCAGCAGCGCCGCTTCCCAGCTCCAGCCCTCAAACTCGTAGCCGGTGCGGTAGAAGAGAAATAGACCAAACAGGCTGCCCGCCAGCCCGCCCAGGCTGATCAGCGCCGTGACGATAAAGTTGAGGCGATACTCTAGCTCGGCGGCGATCGCCGTGCCCCAAAACAGCCGTAACACCTTGAGATAGCGCTCCATTAGGCCCCCATGCCCGAGTATTGCTTTAGCCCCTGCCGCCACAGCCAGCGGTTTAGCCCCCAAAACAGCGCCGACCAGAAAATCATGGCCGCAAACCCCTGGGCCACATTTTCGGGGCGGTTGATCAGCAAACTGGCCGGAAAGTAGATCAGGTAGGGAAACGGCGTCCACAGCACCACCGCCCGCACCGCGTCGGGGAACAGGGCCAAGGGGGCAATCATGCCCGATAGAAACGTGTAGAGCAAAAACCAAAACTGCTCTAGGGCGCTGGCTCGTTCCGTCCAAAAGGCGGCCAGGGCAAAGGTGTACTGCATGAGAAAGCGCAGGCAAAAGGCCATCGCGATCGCCAGCAGCCCCAGCAGCAGGTTGTCGAGGCGCGGCAGCCAGGCGGCGTAGGGGTAGAGCAGCAAAAACAGCCCCACCAGCAAAAAGGCAAAGGGCAGTCGGGCGAAACGTTCAGCCACGTGGCTAAAGAAGTGCCGCCAGGCCGGGTCGATGGGCTGCAACAGGTAGGGCGACAGCTTGCCTTCGACCACCTCGCGCTCAAACTCCCAGATCACCCAGACCACGGTGAACTGACGCACCAAAAACACCGCCAAAAAGTACTGCACCAGCTCCGTGGGGCTGAGGTTGAACTGATCGCCCTGGGCTGCCTCGACCCACAGCCCCATGAGAATCAGCGGAAAGGTGCCCGACAGCACCCAAAACACCAGCTCAGCGCGGTATTCGACCATGTAGGCGTAGTATACCGACAGCATGACGCGGGAGATTTTCAGCGCTCGTTTCAGCATGGCAGGGGGGTTCTCAGTTGGCCTTATCCTACCAGGCTCAGTGGTTTCCCTAGACCAATGGCTGACAGCTTAGGGCGTCGCGGAGCCTGCCCTTGAACATGCCTACCCTCAGGGGAGGGGAATTGCCCGAATCGCCGAGCTCTTTTGACATAGGCGCTGGTCGCTGGGCGATCGCCGCAGATAGATTTCCCCAAAGATTAATGTCATCGGGGGCAAACCTTAACCACCGCCAGCAAAAAGAAAGATATCATTGAAAAACATTCGGTAGCCTTATATACAGAAGCCTGGAGATTTGCCATGTTTTCTACCCAAGAACAAGCTCGTCAGCGCCTAGCTCGCACCCGGCAGCAGCAGCAAAATCGTCGGGCCAATCTGCTAGGTCGCTCTGCCAGCGAGGTGCTGCCTCCTGAGACCCCCCAGGTCTAGCCTGCATTAAAAACCCCCTTAGCCTCAACTCGGGCTAGCTTAACCGCTCGTTAACCCCAGCGTTTGCCCCAGCGGCCATGATGGCAGTGAACCACCTGTGCATTGTTGCAACAGGGTTCGCACCTGACTCACATGCTCAGCCCGGCCCTAGGTCGGGCTTTTTTGATCGCCGGGGCCGTTTTTGGATCTTAGATTTTAGGGGTGGGCCAATCGTCTCCACCGGGGCAAACGGGGTTTGTCCTGGCGAATTGCAGGTTAACAAACAGGATTTTGGGGCTGGGCGCAGTCAGTCGCGCAGCACGTAGCCGACGCCGCGCATGGTCTGAATCAGGCGGCTTTCGCCCTCGGCTTCGAGCTTAAGGCGCAGGTAGCGCACGTAGACCTCAATGATGTTGGAGTCGCCCATAAAGTCGTAGCCCCAGACCTGTTCGAGGATGCGATCGCGGGTGAGCACCTGGCGCGAGTTAGTCAGCAGGTAGTCGAGCAGGTCAAACTCCTTGGCGGTCAGCTCAATGGGGCGCTGGCCCCGGCGCACTTCGCGGCTGCGGCGATCGAGGGTGAGGTCGCCAAACACCAAAATTTCGGCATCATGGGGTTCGCTGCGGCGCAGGTGGGCGCGCACGCGGGCCAGCAGCTCTTCGATGCTAAAGGGTTTGACCACGTAGTCGTCGGCCCCGGCGTCAAGCCCTTCGACGCGATCGCTCACCTCATCCTTAGCCGTCAGCAAAATTACCGGGGTGGCGGTGCCGGTCTGGCGCAGGCGGCGGCAGACCTCCACCCCGCTCAGCCCCGGCATCATCCAGTCGAGAATGATCAGATCGGGGGTTTGGTCGCGGGCGGCCATCAGCCCCGAGAGGCCGTCGTGGGCCACGCTGACCTCATAGCCTTCATAGGACAACTCGAGCTGTACAAACTTGGCCAGTTTTTCTTCGTCTTCTACGAGCAGAATGCGGGCGTTCATAGGGTTCTCCGGCGGGGGTGGATGGGTAGG
>QBMN01000125.1 GCA_003241845.1 Shackletoniella antarctica
ATAGACAGCCCTACCTAAAGCCCAAGCTATAGCTCGTGGGCTAACAGCACTTTTTGAGAAGTTGCCTAATTAAGACCTGAGACTGCTATACAGTAAGTGATTTGGGGCTTTTACTGTACCTCACCAGACCGAAAAAGGCTGTATATTTTTGCTTATATTAAACTCAGAGAGAAGACAACTATTATGAACTCTGTATTCTTTACACAGTAGTTCATCCAATAGGGAAATAAGGGGTTTAGCACTGTTCCGAAAAGTTGTCCAGATTTTATGAAAAAAACCTGACAACGAAATGGATCACGGACTGCGCCCTGAGTATGACTTTGCTCAAATGCAGAGCGGCTTCGGAGGCAAATATGCCGATCGCTAGTGCTGCTCGACCCTGATGTCGCTCAAGCCTTCCCAAGCGCTGAGTCAGTTAATGATGCCTTGCGTCTAATAATGCAAGTTGCCCAGCGACAAAAGCCTAGCAATCTTGCATATGAAGCAGATGAGTAATCTTGGGGCAGAATTTAAGAATAAGCAATTTGGGCGTTAATCATCGTTTCGGCCACTCAGACTAAGCAAGCTTAGTCCCCAGGAAGCCGTAGCCCTTGTGGAACAAGGTTTTGGAGTTTAGTAGTTCAGGTGAACTATGCATGGGTGGTCGTAGGTGGCCGAAACGATGACAGAGGCCGCAATTTGATGCTGACGTAGTGGCCGGATCGGCTCGATACCCTTAGCAAGAAAGCCCTACAAGTTTCACGTAAAGGAGTCAAAGCAGAATGGCAACCCTGACCCTAAGCAACAAGCAAGTTATTGACTTGGTTAAGCAGCTCCCCTCTCAGCAGCAAGCAGAAGTGTTCAAATACCTAATCCTTCAACAATGGAGTACTTGGGACTCGCTATCTAGCTACGGAGCTGAGAGAGTCAGAATAGTCGCCCAAGAGCATGGCCTCAACTGGGGTGCGATGACCGAAGAAGAGCGCGAAACATTTATAGATAACGTATTGCACGAAGATTAATGCAGTACGTTGCCGTCTTTGACACCAATATTTTAATCTCCGCCTAGAATCATTCCCCGCAATCCTAAAACACTGGAAGTGCGGCTGGGCTGCAACCGTGGGGGCAATAATTTTTTGTCAGGCCGTGGCTTGCCCTTGTGTAGAGCCGTGAAGCAAACCGGAATTGGCCAAGGCCATCACTCTACAATTAATAGGTACCTTACTGGCTTAAGTCTATGTCTGTAGAAACCGTTGGCAGCCCACCCCCCGAGGCCGATCGCGTGCGGTCGGTGCTAGAGCAGCAGCTGCCCGAGATCATCGCCAGCTTTAACCAAGTGCTGCGCGATCAGTACGGCATTGCGGGCATTAGCGTGGGCGGGTTTACCGTGGTGCCCGAGAGTGCGGTGGCCTCTAAAGTTACCTGTGACCAAGACAGCTGCTCTATCGGCTAGTGGGGCCGTTCTCTTTAAAGAGATATAGAAGTAGAAACGCCAACCTCACCGATGAGGTTGGCGTTTCTTTAGCGCTGGGGCCAGGGGACAACCTGCCGATACCGCTACTTCCAGTTAGTCGCGACCATTTCGGCTAGGTCAACCACCCGCTGGCTGTAGCCCCACTCATTGTCATACCAAGACACTACTTTCACCATGTCGCCGCCCACCACCATGGTCAGGCTAGAGTCAACGATAGACGACTCGTCGGTCTTGCGGTAGTCGCTGGAAACTAGGGGCAAATCGCTATAGCCCAAAATGCCTTTCATGGAGCCTTCGGCGGCAGCTTTGAGCACCTGGTTGATCTGGTCTGCGATCGCAGGCTTCTCAACCTGCACCACCAGGTCAACCACCGACACGTTGGGGGTAGGCACCCGCAGGGCAATACCGTTGAGCTTGCCCGCCATTTCAGGAATCACCAGGGCCACGGCCTGGGCAGCCCCCGTAGTGGTGGGCACAATGTTTAGCGCCGCGGCGCGAGCGCGACGCAGGTCGCGGTGGCTGGCGTCGAGCAGCCGCTGGTCGCCGGTGTAGCTGTGGGTGGTGGTCATGGTGCCTTTGATGATGCCGAAGTTATCGTTCAGCACCTTTACCACCGGGGCCAAGCAGTTGGTGGTGCAGCTGGCGTTGCTGACCACGTTGTGCCTGTCGTGGGTGTAGTCTTGGTGGTTGACGCCCATCACGTAGGTGCCAATGCCGCCGCCCTTACCCGGCGCGGTGATCAGCACTTTTTTAGCGCCTGCCTCGATGTGCCGAGACGCGCCCTCTTCACTGACAAATACCCCGGTAGACTCAATCACCAGGTCAATGTCCCAGGCGGCCCAGGGCAGGTTGTTAGGGTTGCGGTCGGAATAGCACTTAATAGTCTTGCCGTTCACGATCAGCGTGTCTTCCCCGGCGCTGACATCAGCATCTAGACGACCCAGCATCGAGTCGTACTTCAGCAGGTGGGAGTTAGTCTTAGGATCAGACGTATCGTTAATAGCTACCACCTCAAGCTGACTGTTCTGACGCGTCAACCAGCAGCGTAAAAAATTACGACCAATGCGGCCAAAACCATTAATTGCTACTCTAACCACTGCGTTTAACCCTCTGTTGTAGTCGACTAGGTATCTATTCTTAGATGAAACCATAATATCGCAAAGCATGATCCTCTTTATAGGGGCCAGGCATTGAACTGAGTCTATATTACCCTCAAAAATCAGGGCCGAAAAATCTATAGCTAGCTGCCCCCAAGCCCCTACCACAGCCAGCCTCAGGGCTTGAAACGGAGAGCTGGCATAAGTATTTCTACTGCGTCAATTTAGTTTGCATAGAAAATTGATATGCAGCCTTGATTGGCTTTTCACATCCGATACGCAATATGCGCAACCTGACAGTCGCCGGCATTTGTCGATCAGAGGTTCCTTTAGCAAAAGGCTAAACTCAGCCCTAGCAGTGGCCTAGGCGCTAGGGCTGGGGATCACCGCCGACCAGTTCATGGCTGTATTGGCCTCTCAAAGGCGCTTGATCGCTGCCAGGGTAGGCTAAGGCCGGGGTTTAGGCCAATTCGGTAATTCTTGCTATGATTACGCCTGACACTTGGTGTGGTGTGGTGTTCTAAGGAGTGTGACGATGCCGATTTCTGTAGATTTTACCGGCAGGCCCTTTCATTTCATTGGCATAGGCGGCATTGGCATGTCGGCACTGGCCTACATTTTGACTAAACGCAACCTACCGGTATCTGGGTCTGACCTGCGCCTAACCCACATCACCCGTCGCCTGCAAGAAGCCGGAGCGCATATTTTTTGGCAGCAAGAGGCCGCTAACCTGAGCTACTTTCTCAATCCCCATCAGCCAGCCCTGGCTACCGTGCCGTCTAGGGCCAGGTCTGGTTTGGCGGTAGAGCCTGCGATCGCCGCCGCTATTGCCTCAGACGCAACCCCCCAAGTCATTTGTTCCACCGCCATTGACAACCGCAATCCCGAATATCAGGCTGCCCTAGAGCTGGGCTGCCCCATCTTGCATCGTTCTGACCTGCTGGCGGCCCTGATCCGCGAGTACAGCAGCATTGCGGTGGCCGGCACCCACGGCAAAACCACCACCAGCAGCATGATCGGCCATCTGCTGATGCACGCCAACCTAGACCCCACCATTGTGGTGGGTGGTGAGGTTTCCACCTGGGGCGGCAATGCTCGCCTGGGTCACGGGCCTTACCTGGTGGCCGAGGCCGACGAGTCAGACGGCACCCTGGCGAAGCTGTCGGCGACCATTGGCGTGGTGACCAACATTGAGCTAGACCACACCGACCACTACCGCGATCTAGAGCAGGTGGTAGACACGTTTCAAACCTTTCAGCGCCAGTGTGGGCTGCTGGTGGCGAGCGCCGACTGTGAGGTGGTGCGTGCTAGCCTCACCCCCGATATCACCTACAGCTTGACCCCAGACACCGATGCCGCGTATCACGTCACCGACATCAAGTTTGGCGGGGAGGGCACCTCGGCGCTGGTGTGGGAACTGGGCCAGCCCCTGGGGCGGCTGCATCTGCGGGTGCTGGGCTGCCATAACCTCAGCAATGCCCTGGCGGCAGTGGCCGTGGGTCGACATCTGGGCGTGGCCTTTGCCGACATTGCCGATGGCCTAGAGCAGTTTTGCGGTGCCCGTCGCCGGTTTGAGCACCGGGGCAGCTACAACGGCATTCAGTTTTTTGATGACTATGCCCACCACCCCAGCGAAATTCGCGCTACCCTCTCAGCGGCGCGAATCAAAGCCGATCAAAGCCTGTTTGCCGACAGCCGCATCGGCCAAGAGGCCCGCCGGGTTGTGGCGGTGTTTCAGCCCCACCGGTTTAGCCGCACGGCAGCACTGCTAAATGATTTTACCGAAGCCTTTGGCGATGCCGATCAGGTGATCATGGCCGATATCTACAGCGCTGGCGAGCAGAATACCTTTGGGGTCTCGGGGCGTCAGCTGGCTGAGGTGGTGGCGGGTTCGCACCCTCGGGTGGTCTATGGCCACACCCTAGATGATATTCACGCGGCCTTGGCCAACAGCCTGCGGCCCGGAGACCTGGTGATGTTTATGGGGGCGGGCAACCTCAATCAAATCATTCCCCAGGTCATGGCCCACTACGCCGAGGCTGAGGCCCCCTCGCTGCAAGAGGCCTGTTAGCTAGCGGGCAACCGGACTTGGCTATCAGGGGGAACGATTGTTGAGCTTTGGCACCATGAATCAAACCCTGGGGGTTGCGCCTGACCTGACTTGTCTCAAACCGCAGGGGTCGCTACAGTCGCTGACCACCTTTCGAGTGGGTGGCCCGGCTGAATGGCTGGCGATGCCCCGTCATCGGCGCGAGCTGGAAGACCTGCTGGCCTGGGCGATCGCCGCCGATCTGCCGATTACCTTTCTGGGGGCGGGGTCAAACCTGCTGATTAGCGATCGCGGTATCTTTGGCCTGGTGATCTGCACCCGCCGCTGGCGCAGCACCGAGTTTGACGACAGCGGGCGGGTCACCGCAGCGGCTGGAGAACCGCTGCCGACCCTGGCCTGGAAGGCGGCAAAGCTCGGCTGCCGGGGCCTGGAGTGGGCCGTGGGCATTCCGGGCACCGTAGGCGGAGCGGTGGTGATGAATGCCGGTGCCCACGGCGGCTGCGCGGCGGATGTGCTGGTCTCGACCACCGTGCTCGCCCCAGACCTAACGCCACTCAGGCTAACCCCCGCCGATCTCCAGTTTCAGTACCGCACGTCGGCCCTGCAAGGGGGGCGGCAGGTGGTGCTAGAGGCCACCTTTCAGCTCAAGCCCGGCCACGACCCAGCGCTGGTCGTGGCCGACACCCTAGCGGGCCTCAACCAGCGGCGAGCCACCCAGCCCTACGACAGGCCCAGCTGCGGCAGCGTCTTTCGCAACCCCTACCCCCACACGGCGGGTACATTGATTGAGAAAACCGGGCTGAAGGGCTACCGCCTGGGCAATGCCCAAATATCTGAGCGCCACGCCAACTTTATTGTGAACCTGGGCGGTGCCACCGCTACCGATATTCGCCGCCTGATTCACCATGTGCAAAACGAGGTTGAGCAGAACTGGGCGGTACGGCTCCGGCCAGAGGTCAAGTTTATGGGCGAGTTTCTCGATTTTTAAGGCGATACCAAGTCCAGCCGTGGATCTATCATTTTCAGCAGGCAGAACTTCACTGCTGGACTTAGGCGACTTCTGGAAAATAGTTTCCCAATGGTGGGCAGTGCCCACCCTACGACGGCTATAGTCGCTGGATGAAAGCTGGTATCTTCTTGCCTAGAAATCTCCTTAGGTGAGGTTTCTAGGCGAAGCGCTTCAGGCTCATGGCGTCGAGCACTGGGGCGTCAAGCACCGGGTCGGCATCGCCCACCACCGCCTGGGCAAAGCGTTGGGCCACCGGGGGCAGATACACAAACGGGGCGCTGAACCCGGCCATCATATGTAGCCCCTCCACGCCGGGCACCTGGCCCACCAGCGGCAGCCCGTCGCGGCTAAAGCTGACCCGGCAGCGTCGCCAGGTGCCGGGCACCTGGGCCAGGGCCGGAATTTGAGGGGCCATGGCGGCTCGCATGGCGCGATCGCTCTCCTGCTCATCCAACCTTGCCTCTAAGTCAGTCAGCGTGCGACTGAGCTGGCCCATACACACATGGCCGTCTAAAAACTGCACTGCGCCGCTGTCGAGAATGGCGGGCGTGACCTCGTGGCCCAACTGATCCCACTGGCGGTCGGTGTCGGGCTGGCTAGCCTGGGCCTCTAGGTCAAAGCGCTGGGTCTGGGCAGGCATAATCAGGGCGCGAAGTTTGAGATCTAAGGGCGGCGTTTCGATCAGCTCGGCGTGGCTGTAGTAGAGCGGCACGGCTATTTTGGCCCGGTGCAGCAGCGCCCGACTAAAGGCCCCGGCGGCCACCAGCACCTGCTTGGCGGGGTAGGCCTGCTCGTCCGTTAGCACCCCAGTAACTTTGTCTTTGATCCGCACCACATCCACCACGGAGGCAATGATGCGGGTGCCGCCCAGCTGCTGAAAGGCGTGGTTATAGGCGTTGACTAACGCCACCGGAGACACATGCCCGTGGCGGACGGTAAACGCCCCGGCGATCGCCTCCCCATTCAGCAATGGCTCCAGTTCCACCGCCGCCGCCGCCGCAACAAATCGCGGTGGCGTCGCACATTTCTCGTAGGGTGCTGCCGCCGATTGGGGATCCCCATCTGCCGCTAGGGTGAGCACGAGATCTAGCTCGCGAAACTGAGTATCGCTCCCCAGTTCTTCGCTGAGCTGGCGGTGCTTGGCGATGCCCTCCTGGCAGAGCTGCCGGGTTAGCTCGGTGCTGCCCGACCAATAGGGAATGCCGCCGTAGCTGTAGCGGGTGGCGTTGCCAGGCTCTAGGGCGCGATCAATCAGCAGCACCGAGAGGCCGCAGCGGGCCAGCTCATAGCTCACCGCCGCGCCCACCAGGCCGTTGCCCACCACAATCCAGTCAAAGGTTTCCATAGCTAGGCATGTATCTGGCCGAGGATGATGCGCAGGCGATCGTAGTCATCTTTGAGAAACACGCTTAGGGTGCGCCCAGCGTTGACCAGCCAGGGGCGATCGAGCTTGCGGAGTTGGTAGCCCTGGCGCAGCACCGCCGCCACCAGGCTATCGACCGGCGCATTGCCCATGTCCAACAGCGTTCTCAAAAAATCGAGCTGATCGGTAAACTCAATCACCGCCTCAGAAGCACAGCCGTACACCGCCTGGTGTACCTGGGGCGGGCGCGGTGGCAGGTACTGAAACAGTGGCCCCAGGGGCTGCCCGGCCAGATCAGGGGCACGAAACCCCACAATGGCGGCGCTAAACTCAGTTTTGAGCATGGCAAAAATCTGCGGCTGCTGCTGGCGCAGGTCTTCGAGCGACAGACCCAGCGCCCTAGCCCGATGCACCGAGTCGATGGGGCTAGTGGTGGCGTGGTACACCACCCCGTAGACCGTATTGCCCGACTCTTCATCCAGCGCGGTGACCCAGCTGCCAAAGGGCGGCATCGCCGAAAACGCCAGGGCCTCAGGCTCTAGGCACTGGGCCAAAAACTCCGTGGTGGCGGTCTCAATCACCTCGGCAATGTGGTTGGGCTGGCGCGCCAGGGCAACGGCCTGGGGAAGGGGTAAACGCATGGCCAAACCTAGCGCCGCTTGCCGGTGGTGACTGGCTCAAGCTCTGATAGTTCAAAGGTGACCAGCTTATCCCAGTTGCCCCCTTCAAACAGCACCCCTACCTTCCCGTCGGTAATGCGCTGCACCAGGCCCTGAAAACCGTAGTAAGTATCGTTGACATTCACGACCGTAACCGGTGCCCCAGGAAAAATCATGGCTGCTAGTGCTGTGGTAATTGACCTCTACAGTTTAAGGCAATGTGCTGAACTGACCCACGATCAGAAGGGCTTTTTCTGTCTGTAGGGCCGTTTTGGTCACGGCTTGTCTATTTTCCTGTTCGTCATACGGCTAGATCACCGGGCGCAGGCAATTGACCGGGCGAGGGCAATTAACCGGGCGAGGGCAATTAACCGGGCGGGGGCAATGCGCCCCTACGGGTTGGCCTGATGGGAATCGGGACTATGGGATGCGGATTTGGGATGAAGGGCGATCGCACCACTCAGCAGCACATATATAGAAGAGAGAAGAGACTGTTATGGAGATCAATACCGCTACCGCCCCGACCCCCGGCCCTCAAGCCGGGCTGAAAACGGGTGGGCAGGCCGGGCGGCGCTGGCGCGAATAAATCCGGTCGCGGTAAATCTGGTCATAGTCGCTGCCTCCTGAATGCTCATGGGCTGATCTACACCGCTAAAGCGACCCATTTCGGAAGCATTGAGCCTTCGTAAACCCGCCAAAGATCAAGCACTGATCGGCAATAATTAACATTAGTTAACAAAAAGAGTGCCTATTGAACAATTTGGCGATGCCGACCCGGTTGTTTGTTGAGTTTTGTTAAAAGAACGGCGATCTGGAGATCAGCTTTTTCGGCAAAGCAATTCTGGAAGCCTGATAGATCAAGGGCTTTCGGAGATTGAATTATTGTTAACCTCGGTTAAAAAGCATCAAATTACGAGACTATAATGCTCCAAGAGCAATCACCGCCTTAGTGTCGGTTGTGCCAGTGGGCAATGGTGACTACGGGTACGTTGCTAACTAAGGCGATTGATTCTTTTACTGCTTTGTCTAGAGAGAGGAGAGTCTCCATGACAACTACCCCGCGCGAGCGGGAGGCGAAGGCTAAAGTCATCGTTGACCGGGATCCAGTACCTACTTCTTTCGAGAAGTGGGGCAAGCCAGGTCACTTCGATCGCACTTTGGCTAAGGGCCCCAAAACCACCACTTGGATTTGGAACCTTCACGCCGACGCTCACGATTTCGATAGTCATACCAGTGATTTAGAAGACATTTCGCGCAAGATCTTTAGTGCGCACTTCGGTCACTTAGCCGTCGTCTTTATCTGGCTCAGCGGCATGTATTTCCATGGCGCTAAGTTTTCCAACTTCGAAGCCTGGATGACCAACCCCACGGGCATCAAGCCCAGCGCTCAGGTGGTCTGGCCGATCTTCGGTCAAGAAATCCTGAATGCCGATGTGGGTGGCGGTTTCCAGGGCATCCAAATTACCTCTGGGCTGTTCCAGCTCTGGCGGGCCGCTGGCATCACCAATGGCTTCCAGCTCTATGTCACCGCCATTGGGGCGTTGGTCATGGCTGGCCTGATGCTGTTTGCGGGCTGGTTCCATTACCACAAGGCCGCTCCCAAGCTGGAGTGGTTCCAAAACGTGGAATCGATGATGAACCACCACCTGGCGGGCCTGCTCGGTCTGGGCTGCCTCAGCTGGGCTGGTCACCAGATCCACGTTTCCCTGCCCATCAACAAAATGCTGGATGCTGGTGTGGCTCCGCAGGACATTCCCCTGCCCCACGAGTTCATCCTCAATAAGAGCCTGATGGCTGACCTGTACCCCAGCTTTGCTGAGGGTCTGAAGCCCTTCTTCACCCTGAACTGGGGCGTGTACGCCGACTTCCTCACCTTCAAGGGTGGTATTAACCCCGTGACTGGCGGCCTCTGGCTGTCTGACACGGCTCACCACCACCTGGCGCTAGCCGTGCTCTTCATTGTTGCGGGCCATATGTACCGCACCAACTGGGGCATCGGCCACAGCATGAAGGAAATTCTGGAAGGCCATAAGGGCGACCCCCTGCTGTTTGGTGGCAATGGCCACGATGGCATGTACGAGAACCTGACCACCTCCTGGCACGCCCAGCTGGCGGTTAACCTGGCCATTCTTGGTTCTATCACCATCATCGTGGCGCAGCACATGTACGCCATGCCTCCCTATCCGTACATCGCGACGGATTACCCCACCCAGCTGTCGCTGTTTACCCACCACATGTGGATTGGCGGCTTCTTAATTGTGGGGGCCGGTGCCCACGCCTCCATCTTCATGGTGCGTGACTACGATCCGGCGGTGAATGTCGACAACGTTCTAGATCGCATGCTGCGATCGCGCGACGCGATTATTTCCCACCTCAACTGGGTCTGTATCTTCCTCGGCTTCCACAGCTTTGGTCTATACATCCACAACGACACCATGCGTGCCCTGGGCCGTCCCCAGGATATGTTCTCTGACACCGCCATTAACCTGCAACCGGTCTTTGCCCAATGGGTGCAAGGGTTCCACGCAGCGGCGGCAGGGAGCACCGCGCCCAACCTCCTGGCCGGGGTTAGCCCCGTGTTTGGCGGTGATGTCGTCGCCGTGGCGGGTAAGGTAGCGATGATGCCCATGACCCTCGGCACCGCCGACTTCATGGTGCACCACATCCACGCCTTCACCATCCACGTGACCGCGCTGATTCTGCTCAAAGGCGTGCTGTACGCCCGCAGCTCTCGGCTGGTTCCTGACAAAGGCGAACTGGGCTTCCGGTTCCCCTGCGACGGGCCTGGTCGGGGCGGCACCTGTCAGGTTTCCGGTTGGGACCACGTGTTCCTGGGCCTGTTCTGGATGTACAACTCCCTATCGATTGTGATCTTCCACTTCAGCTGGAAGATGCAGTCCGACATTTGGGGCACGGTTAGCCCCGATGGCACGGTGTCTCATATCACTGGCGGCAACTTTGCCCAAAGTGCGATCACCATCAACGGCTGGCTGCGCGACTTCCTGTGGGCGCAAGCCTCCCAGGTGATCAGCTCCTACGGCTCGGCCCTGTCGGCCTACGGTCTGCTGTTCTTGGGTGCCCACTTTATTTGGGCCTTTAGCCTGATGTTCTTGTTCAGTGGTCGCGGCTACTGGCAGGAGCTGATTGAGTCCATTGTCTGGGCTCACAGCAAGCTAAAGGTGGCTCCCGCTATTCAGCCTCGCGCTCTGAGCATCACTCAGGGTCGGGCTGTGGGTGTGGCCCACTACCTCCTCGGGGGTATTGCCACTACCTGGGCCTTCTTCCTGGCTCGAATTATCGCGGTGGGCTAGGTTTCTCGTCATGGAATCTCCTAAGGGGCGTTTTGAGCGCAGGCTCTGCGCCCCTACATACCGCACTCATGACTCAGATGTCGTACTAGAATCCTTTTTGATTCATGGCAACTAAATTCCCAAAATTTAGCCAGGACTTGGCCCAAGATCCAACCACAAGGCGGATCTGGTACGGGATTGCCACTGCCCACGACTTTGAAAGCCACGACGGCATGACGGAGGAGAATCTTTACCAAAAGATCTTCGCCTCCCACTTCGGCCACCTGGCAATCATCTTTCTGTGGACTTCGGGCAACCTGTTCCACGTCGCCTGGCAAGGCAACTTCGAACAGTGGATCAAAGATCCGCTCAACGTCAAACCGATCGCCCACGCGATTTGGGATCCTCACTTTGGCCAACCTGCGGTAGATGCTTTCTCCCAGGCTGGGTCTTCGACCCCGGTGAATATCGCCTACTCAGGCGTATATCACTGGTGGTACACCATCGGCATGAGCACCAACAGCGAACTGTACGCTGGCGCGGTGTTCCTGCTGATTCTGTCGGCGTTCTTCCTGTTCGCGGGCTGGCTGCACCTTCAGCCCAAGTTTCGCCCCAGCTTGTCCTGGTTCAAAAATGCCGAGTCTCGCCTTAACCACCACCTGGCTGGTCTGTTTGGCGTCAGCTCTCTGGCCTGGACCGGTCACCTGGTACACGTGGCTATCCCCGAAGCTCGCGGCGTCCACGTGGGTTGGGACAACTTCCTTTCTGTGAAGCCCCACCCCGAAGGTCTGATGCCCTTCTTCACCGGCAACTGGGGGGTCTACGCCCAAAACCCCGATACCTCTGGCCATATCTTTGGTACGGCTACGGGGTCTGGGACGGCGATTCTCACCTTCCTGGGTGGGTTTCATCCCCAAACCGAAGCCCTGTGGCTGACGGATATTGCCCACCACCACCTGGCGATCGCGGTGATCTTCATCGTCGCCGGGCACATGTACCGCACCAACTTCGGCATTGGCCACAGCATCAAGGAAATCTTGAATGCTCACAAGCCACCCGGTGGCGGTCTGGGTGAAGGTCACAAGGGTCTTTACGACACCTTGAACAACTCCCTTCACTTCCAGCTATCGCTGGCCCTGGCCTCCCTGGGTGTGGTCACCTCCCTGGTGGCGCAGCACATGTACGCGCTGCCCTCCTACGCTTTCATCGCGAAGGATTACACCACCCAGGCGGCGCTTTACACCCACCACCAGTACATCGCTGGTTTCATCATGGTGGGGGCCTTTGCCCACGGCGCGATCTTCCTGATCCGCGACTACGACCCTGCGGCTAACAAGAACAACGTCCTCGACCGCGTTCTACAGCACAAGGAAGCGATCATCTCGCACCTGAGCTGGGTGTCGCTATTCCTGGGCTTCCACACCCTGGGTCTGTATGTACACAACGACGTGGTAGTTGCCTTTGGCACCCCCGAAAAGCAGATTCTGGTAGAGCCTGTGTTTGCCCAGTGGGTGCAAGCGGCCTCCGGTAAGATGCTCTACGGCTTTGACACGCTGCTGTCGAACCCCGACAGCATTACCCAAACCGCCAACGCCGTCTGGCTGCCCGGCTGGTTTGAGGCCATTAACAGCAACGCTAACTCGCTGTTTCTGACCATTGGCCCTGGCGACTTCTTGGTTCACCATGCGATCGCCCTGGGTCTGCACACCACCACCCTGATCTTGGTCAAGGGTGCGCTGGATGCGCGCGGTTCGAAGCTGATGCCCGACAAAAAAGACTTCGGCTACAGCTTCCCCTGCGACGGCCCCGGCCGTGGCGGCACCTGCGACATCTCTGCGTGGGACTCGTTTTACCTGGCGATGTTCTGGATGCTCAACACCATTGGTTGGGTGACCTTCTACTGGCACTGGAAGCATCTCGCTATCTGGTCTGGCAACGTGGCTCAGTTTAATGAGTCGTCTAACTACCTGATGGGCTGGCTGCGCGACTACCTGTGGCTCAACAGCTCTCAGCTAATCAACGGCTACAACCCCTACGGCATGAATAATCTAGCCGTCTGGGCCTGGATGTTCCTCTTTGGACACCTGGTTTGGGCGACCGGCTTCATGTTCTTGATCGCTTGGCGCGGCTACTGGCAAGAGCTGATCGAAACTCTTGTCTGGGCCCACGAGCGCACTCCCCTGGCGAACCTGGTTCGCTGGAAGGACAAGCCCGTTGCTATGTCGATCATTCAGGGTCGAGTTGTGGGTCTAGCTCACTTTACGGTGGGTTACATTCTCACCTACGCGGCCTTCCTGATAGCCTCGACGTCAAGCCGCTTTGGCTAGCGAGATAGGTTAGTTAGGTAAATACTTCAAAACTCCCCGGTGCCTTGCACCGGGGAGTTTTGTTTTATAGTGATGGCTCAATCAGGCTCAATTTTGAAAAAGCGATGCCCAAAGGGACTCAATTCATTATGCCGTGAGGCAAGCGTTGGTTAAGGATGGCTGGAGCATCACCAATGATCCCTACGTAATATCCTATGGAGAGCACTTTCTGTTTATTGACCTGGGCGCGGCTGAAACGTTAGGCGATAATGGAGTTGAGTCTCGCTTTATTGGTGCTCAGCGTGGGGTTAGCCAAATTGCGGTTGAGGTTAAGGAATTTCGCCGGGCATCGGCGATCGCTGATCTAGAGCAGGCGATTGGTCAGTACGTGCTCTATCGCCTACTGCTAAATCAGGTTGATCCAGATCGTGAGCTTTACTTGGCTATTGGTGAAGCAACCTTTGCTGAAATCTTTAATGAACCCATTGGAGAACTGGTGATACGTGAGTTGCCGCTAAATTTGCTTATCGTAGATGTAGAACGCTCAGAGGTGAAGCAATGGATACCACCACGACAGATCGAGACATTGTAAAAAAGGTGGTCAGCCGCTACGTCCAGTTTGTGCCATCCCACGGAAATATTCGCCTGGATACGGTCTTTGATGATGAGCAAGGCCACTATGCCCTGATGCAGGTCGGCTGGGATAGAGGACAGCGTGTCAGGGGCAATTTGATTTACATCACCGTTCAGGATGATCAGGTGTGCATTGAGTATGACGGTATGGAACAGGGCATTACCCAAGATTTGATCAAGGGTGGCATTGCTCCAGAGCGGATCGTTTTGAGCTTTGTCTCAGAGTCGGGCAGTCCGATCACGCCAGAGTTGGAATATGTTGGGTAGGTAGTTATGGCTGATCTACTTGGCGATGCTCAATTCCTGGAACAGTACCAACAGGCTGTAGCGGCGGCAAATCATGCCAGTGCTACAGAACATAAAGCGGTAGGAGTCTATTATGATGCCGCAAACCACGTGATCGTGCTTCGCCTTAACAGCGGTGCATCATTTAGCTTCCTACCTGATATTGCCCAAGGCTTAGTTGGAGCATCACCAGAAAACTTAGCAACCGTAGAAATAACGGCTCTACCGGCCTAGGGATGGAAATGAGCGCCTGAGCGCAGGTAAGTGAGGGTAGAAACAACCGCTAGGAAGGCGCGAAGTGTTTGATATACAAGGGATTAGCTAGAATTAGAGGATAAGAGCCGAACAACGTTATCGGTGAGAGCTATGCTACTGCAATCCCAAGCGAGCCAATTGACTGAACTACTGGGTCTTCCTGAGGCCAAGGT
>QBMN01000126.1 GCA_003241845.1 Shackletoniella antarctica
TACGCGCTACCTTCTGAGAATATAAAAACATCACGCCGAGCATACACCGGAGCCACCCGTGACCGCACAAACTCCCTTTCCCCCCAGTTCTGCCCAGAA
Source organism: Shackletoniella antarctica (assembly GCA_003241845.1). GTDB lineage: Bacteria > Cyanobacteriota > Cyanobacteriia > Phormidesmidales > Phormidesmidaceae > Nodosilinea > Nodosilinea antarctica. Next base: position 100 of record QBMN01000126.1, read on the forward strand.
CTCTGCCCAGAACCCCAACCAGAACCCCGACCAGAGTTCTGGCCTGAGTTCTACCGCCTGGGAACAGCGCTACCAGGCAGGCACCCCCCGCTGGGATCTAGGCCAGCCCGCCCCCGCCTTCAAAACCCTGCTAGAGTCTGCCGACGCGCCCCAGGTCGGGTCTGCGATCGCCCTCGGTGCCGGGCGCGGCCACGATGCCCTCTTCTTTGCCCAGCAGGGGTTTACCGTCACCGCCGTAGACTTTGCCCCCTCCGCCATTGCGGCCCTAGGGCAGCAGGCCCATGCCCAAAATCTCTCTGTGCAACTGCTGCAAAGAGATATTTTTGAGCTGGTGCCCGAGTTTGCCGGGCAGTTTAGCTACGTCATCGAACACACCTGCTTTTGCGCCATTGACCCAGCCCTGCGCCCCGCCTACGCCCAGCTAGCCGCAGACCTGCTGGCCCCCGGCGGCGAACTGCTGGCCGTATTCTTTACCCACCAGCGCTCCGGTGGCCCGCCCTTTGGCACCACCCCCGCCGCAGTGCGTCAGCTGTTTGCACCCCACTTTGAGGTCATTGCCCTAGAGCCAGTGACTAACTCAATCCCCTCACGCCGGGGTGAAGAGCTTTGGGGATGGCTGCGGAAGCGGTAGGGGAAGCGGGCAGGCGGCCCCAGCTAACCACCCACACCGCCAAACTCCCTATACTGAATAAGGATTGTTCACCCCGCACCTTTCCCATGGATCTAGAGCAGATTGCCGCCCAGCTCAAAAGCGAAGACTCTAAAGACCGGATGCTGGCGCTGGCCTCGCTGCGCGATGTGCCTGCGGCCCAGGCGGCACCGCTGATTCGCCAGGCCCTCGACGATAAAAACCTGCAAATTCGCTCAATGGCGGTGTTTGCCCTAGGCATTAAGCCCGACGAACAGTCCTTTGATATTTTGATCAACCTGCTCAAGGCTGACCCCGACTACGGCATTCGCGCCGACGCGGCGGGGGCGCTGGGGTATCTAGAAGATCCGCGCGCCTTCGAGACCCTGGTGCGCGCCTTTTACGAAGACACCAACTGGCTGGTGCGCTTTAGCGCGGCGGTGTCGCTGGGCAACCTCAAAGACCCCCGCGCCCACGATGTGCTGATGCAGGCATTGCAAAGCAAGGAAACGGTGATGCAGCAGGCGGCGATCGCCGCTGTCGGCGAGATCGGCGACCTCGAGGCAGTCGATGAAATTCTCAAGTTTGCTCAGTCTGAAGATTGGCTAGTGCGCCAGCGCCTGGCCGAAGCCCTAGGCCACCTACCCACGCCCAAAACCGAGCCAGCCCTGCGGTACTTAGAGAAAGACTCCCAGTTTCAGGTGGCCGAGTCGGCTAGAATTTCGCTTACCCGACTGCACAACCGAAAACCAGATAGAGCCAGTGAGTGACCAACTGCTCGCGGCAGGGGTCATCGCCCCCATCAGGGGATGAGGCCATCAGGGGATGAGGCCATCAGAGGATGAGGCCATCAGGGGATGAGATATGAGGGGCGATCGCACCCTGTACGGTTCACCCCACACCCCCGTACGGGAGGGAAATGCGCCATCGCAGTAGGGTTCCTACCACTACAGAAAACCACTGTATTGGCGCACCATGGTAACTGTAGAGAGCGAAAGCTCAAACGCTTAACCTGACTCACTTCGAAGGTTTGGGAAAGCAAGTACCAGGAGGTTAGAAACCTATGATTATTCGTCGTTACCTAGACCCCATCACCGAAATCAACGCCATTCGCCGCCAAATTAACGATGCGTTTGGCGACCTCACCACCGAGGCCCTGGCTCAGACCGACTGGGCACCCGCTATTCGCCTAGTTGATCGCGGCCATGCGTTTGTGCTCACCGCCCACCTGGTGGGCGTTGCCGCCGCCGACCTCGACATGCAGGTGAGCGCCGATGTGGTGTCGATCTCAGGCACCCGCAAAGCTCCCGAAGCCCCCGCTGAAGCAGAGGCCAAAGTGCTCTACGACGACACCCGCTACGGCAGCTTCCAGCGCCTGGTCAACCTGCCCGACGCGGTGCAAAATGACCAGGTGGTAGCCGACTTTAGCCACGGCGTGCTGACCCTGACCCTGCCCAAGGTGGTCGAGGCCCGCAACAAGGTGGTCAAAATCACCCTCGGCAGTACCGCAGCCTCTGCCACTGAAGCAGGCGAGGCCTAGGCGTCTTCAACCCGAGCGGTTGAGGTTAGAGAGTAATACCAAATCCAAATCGCATACCCCAGATTCCCAAAAGGCCAAACCGTAGGGGCGCACTGCATGCGCCCTGCTGAACCGGGGGTATCCAGGCAGGATTTGGTATGAGTCATGATCACCGGGGAGGCATTGCCTCCCCTTTTTTTTGCTGGCCAGTACGGTGCTGGCCTAGCAGAACTAGCCAAAATCGCCAATCCAAAATTCCCTCAGGGCTGGGGTTTCTCGATGTTGGCGTCGCCGACGGTAAAGGTAAACGACAGGGGGTTATCGACTCGCTTAGAGGCGTGGCGTAGTTCTAGCCCCACAATTAGCCCATCTTCGTCGTAGTCGAGAATGAGGTTGGGTGAAACGCGGGCGGTCTCATCGACCTCGCGCTGGTTGAAGGCGATTTGCAGGATGTCGCGATCGGGATCGTAGGTAATCTGCATAGGCGACGGGCGACGGCGGTTTAACGGGCAGTGTGATTGCCGCCATCATAGAGTGTTTCGGCCCCAGTGGCTTACCCCAGCGGCTCAGCTCAACGGGTTTAGCCCAATCGCTCAACCCTTGACCACGGGCACCGGGCTGGGGCGGCGGTGGTTAAACCGCCGGGGCCAAAACAGCACCCGCAGCAGCAGCCCAATCGATTGCAGTTCGCCGGGGCTGTTCCACCGTTTCCACTGGCCGGGGCGGCAAAACAGAGTGGTGACCAAGGCTCGGTAGCTGGCGGGGGCCATGGGGCCAAACTGCACCCGAATCTGGGGGCAGTCTTGGCGATGATCGACGGCGGTGATGATGCCTTCGAGGGCGATCGCATCCTCAGCAATTTCTAAATCGACCGCCATACCCACCGCCAAAGGACAGTCTGGGGTTGCCCCCTGGGTGAGGGCCACCTCGACCCCCGCCTCAGACATTAGGGTGGTGGTGCCCCACCAGGTTTTTGGCTGTAGCGTTGGGCCACACCCTAGCTCCGCCTGAAATAGCTTGGGGGAGAGCTTAATCACCCGGCGCAGGTCAAACCAGGCGTGGGTATCGGGGCGGGGCACATCCAGCAAAATCAGCAGGGCCACGGCAATCATGGCCAGGTTGTAGGCGCTCCAGATCCAGCCGAGGGTCATGCCCTCATTGGCACCGCCACTGCTGGCCAACCCAACGCTGTACCACAGGCTCACGGCGGTTAGCCCAAACAGCAGCACCAGGGGCCAGCCCAGCCGCCAGTTAAACTGAAACCGGGGGCTAGAGGTGCCCTTGGGGGTGACCTTAAAGCCCCGCGAGAAGGGGCGAATCATGGCCTGCACCACCGTCGCCGCCAGCGGAAACACCAGCACCAGCGAGTAGATGTCTGACAGCAGGGCCGAGCGCGATCGCTCGTTGAGCCAGGCAAACATCGCCAGCTGCATCAGGTAGTAGGGCACAAAGTAGTAGAGCAGCTCTAGGCCGGTGGTCTCAATCGGCACCACATTTAAAAACGAGTAGGCCAGGGGCATGAGCAGAAAGCCAATCCGAGGAATGCTGCTAAACCAGTGCAGCAGCCCCTCCAGGTGGCCCAGCCGCTGCATGGGGTTTAGCCCGCGAATGGTGAGCGGATTTGACTGAATAAAAAAGGCTTGCAGAGTGCCCCTGGCCCAGCGCAGCCGCTGGGTGGCGTGGGCGGCAATGTCTTCAGCGGCGAGGCCAGCGCTGAGCTTTTCGTCGAGGTAGATCACGTCGTGGCCCTGGGCGGCCAGGCGCACGGCGGTAAAGTAGTCTTCGCTGAGCGACTCGGTGACAAAGCCGCCGGTCTCTTCTAGGGCAATGCGCCGCACCACAAAGGAGGTGCCCGAGCAGACCACGCTGCCTGCCCCGTCGCGCATGGGTTGAATCTGGCGATAAAACACCTCTTCTTCGGGGGTAAGTACCCCTTCTAGGCCTAGGTTGCGGGCGATCGGGTCGGCATTGTAAAAGCTCTGGGGGGTCTGCACCAGGCCCACAGTCGGCTGCTGAAAAAAGCCCACGGTGCGGCACAAAAAGTTGCGAGTGGGCACAAAGTCGGCATCAAAAGACGCGATCAGCTCGCCCCTGGGGAAGCCGATGAGCCTAGCGTGCTCCAGGGCGTGGTTGAGGTTGCCCGCCTTGGCGTGGTAGTTGTCGGGGCGGGTGACATATTCACAGCCCAGATCGGCGGCCAGGGCTTTGATCTCGGGGCGGCGGGTGTCGTCGAGCAGGTAGATGGTTTTGCGCCGATAGGTCATCGCCTGACAGCCGATGATGGTGCGCCGCAAAATAAAGGCCGGCTCGTCGTAGGTGGGAATAAACACATCGACCCAGGGCTGGTAGTGCCCCGCCAGCACATCCTGCTCCAGTGCATCGGCCTGGGGGCGGCGATCGCGCACCCGCAGCAGCAGCAGCAGCTGAAGCACGCTGGTCACCAGGCCAAACAGCTCCATGGCGAGCAGCGTCAGGCTGAGGGTGCCCTCCAGCGGCGAGGCCAGGTTGAGGGTCGACAGGCAGCGCCACACCAGGTAGCGCCCCAGCAGCCCCAGCAAAATGACAATCACCAGGCGGCGCGACCAGGGCCGGGGCCGGGGCGAAAGCCGGGTAATGGCATAGGCCAGCAGTAGCACCAAGACCGTAGGGGCCACCAGGTAGTGGGCTACCTCAGTGGGCAGCTCGAGCCACCCAGGGGTCTGGTTTTGCACCCCCTGAAGCTGGTCAAATGCTTCCGTTACAAGCACTTCGCCAGAAAACCAGGCCGTGATCACGGCAGCGGCTAGCCCCACGAAACCTCCCACTACCAGGGTGGCCCATCGCACGGAGGAACGCGATTTAGCCTTAGTGGCGGGTTTAGGTACAGACCGAGATGAGAACGCCATAGTGCAAGGGAGGGTGCAGGTGAGAGTGCAGGTGACAGAGGAGACGGCAGCGGCGGGGCTGGCCCTTAGGGCCATGTCGGGGCGCTAGGCCCATTGAGCGAGACCCATTGAGCGAGACCCATTGAGCGAGACCCATTGAGCTAGACCCCATTGAGCGAGACCCCATTGAGCGAGACCCATTGAGAGTTTTACAGATGCCTCTGAGAGCAGCCTGAGCAACCTCTGACTACAGGATGGTAGGCGGCGTTTTCCCAGAGCACCCAGGGTAACTACACCCCAGCTCTGCCTAGTTACGCTACGCACCAGAGGGGTAGATTAGATGCTTTGAAAGATACAGATAGCCCGCTTGCGTCCTGGCACCTACCAAACCTCATCCCACTCCCCCACCCCTTCACTTCTGATTAACGGGCACTTCTGATTAACGGGCACTTCTTAATTAGCGGGTGCCCTCTATTAGCGGGTGCCCTGCTGCTGCCCTGCCGCTATGGTCTGGCGCAGGCTTTCGTGACCAAAGCTGTAGCCGCCCCCCAGCCGACGCAGCAGCCCCGTGGCCACCATGGCATCGAGCCAGGGGCGAGCGGCCAGGGGCAGGCCACTGCGCTCTCCGAGCAGGGCCCGCACGATACTGTGCTGTAGCCCAAAGGATAGCCACAGCCCCACGCTGATCAGGCCCGCCCCTAGCAGCCGCACACGGCTCAGGGTGAGCAGGGTCAAGGGCGGTTGCCCGGCGACCACCGCTGGCAGCACCAGCAGCAGCGCCATGACTAGCCCCAGCACCGCCGTCAGCAGCGCCGTATTGCGCAGGGCCAGACGACTATCTTGGGTTGGAGTCTGGCGGCCCTGGGCTATTCCCGGTAGCCCGCCCCGCAGCAGCCCGACTAACCCAAGGCTCCAGCCAACTAGGGCACCCGCTGCCCCACCCCAGCCAAAGGCCAGGATGCCGCGCCCAAAGGGGGCCAGCAGCAGCGCCGCCACGGTGCCCAGCCCTAGCCCCAGCCCTAGGGCCAGCAGACCCATGGTGAGCACCAGGGTGCTGAGGCGGCTCAGGGGGGCGATCGCCAGCCCTAGCCGCAGGTAGGCAAAATTCTCTAGATCGATCTGCGAGACCATCAGCCCCAGGGCCAGCCCCAGCAGCAGGTTGCCCCCCACCAAACCGATCACCAGGGCAATGGCCAGCCCCAGCAGCAATCGGTAGAGCAGCTGCCGAGGGGCGGGGAGCCAGCTGCTCTGGAGGTCGTCGAGGTAGAACAACCGGGGGCGCTGCTCTAGCTGGGTGGCCAGCCAGCCCAGGGAGGCTCGGTGCCGAGCCGGGTTGCCCTGGGCCTGGCCCAGGCGATCGTCGACGTAGCGCTGCATCAGGTCGGCCTGGCTGCGCACCGGGGGCACCGCCAGGTGGGGCATGGCCACCAGCATGGTCAGGTACAGGGGCAGCCGGGCGATCTGCTGTAGCACCTTGCTACCCTTGATCACCGGCCAGATCTCGGGGCGATTTTGGCCGAGCACGTAGTCTTTGACCTGCTGCGCCGCTAGGGGAATGATGTGTACCCCGCCGTTAAATTGGTCAAAGGTCAGCCCCGACGACTCGATCACCTGGCGGCGGCAGCAGAGCAGGGCAGTTTGGCTGGGGTTGGTGCGCAGCAAGGCTTCTAGGGCGGCGGCAAAGCGGCGCTTTTGGGTGATGTCGAGGTGGTCAAACCCGTCGATTAGTAATGTGAGCTGGGCGTTGTCTACCCAGGCGATCGCCGTAGCCTTGGCCACCCGATACTCTTGCCAGAGGGCAGCAATCAGCCACTCCCGCAGGGTTTCGCCGGCCCAGGCCGACACGTCGAGCAGCACCGGCACTGGCCCGCCCCGCTTTAGCAGCAGCTCGCCCACCGCCAGCAGGGTGTGGGTTTTGCCGACCCCCGCCTCGCCCAAAATCAGCAGCCGTCCGTCAATGCCGTCGCGGCGAAACAGGTCGGCGATCGCCTCCGTTGAGGTCAGCACCTGGTTGTCTTGGCGACCAAACTGCATGCCCCACACTCGGTAGTTCATGGGAATCTCGCGGCGCGGGGCCACCAGGGGCAGCCCCGCCCGGTGGGCCGCCAGCTGCCAACCGGCCACCTGGGCCAGGGCCTTGAGGTCTGCCGCCGCCGGGGCCTGGCCGGGAATGAGCGATCGCAGGGTACTGGTAACCATAGAGCCAACCCTCGTAATGAGCCTAGTAGCGGGGCACCGACCGATCCACCATTAGCGAATAGGCATCGATGCCGCCGGTCACATTCTTGAGTTGGGTAAAGCCCTGCTGGGCCAGCCACATACACATTTGGGCCGACCGCATGCCGTGGTGGCAGAGCACGATGGTCTCGCGATCGCACTCAAACCGACTGTGAATTGTCTCTGACCAGGCGGCAGACTCGCTCAGGGGCAGATTCTCAAACCCAGCCAGGCTGGCAGTCTCCACCTCCTGAGGCTCGCGCACGTCGATCAGCTGCACGGCATCCCCGCCCTCGGCTAGGCGCTGGGCCAGGGCCTCAACGCTGAGGGGTGCATAGGGGGCGGCATCAGAAGAAACAGTCATGGGTTAACTCTAGGGGTTGGTTTTAGGGGGTTAATGCTAGAAAGGAAGCGGTAGGTATGATAGGCCGGGGTGCTGACGGCATCCGTCGATAGCCCGTCCGTAGATACCCTTAGACTTACGCAACATTAACCCATCCCCCCGGAAAGGTGGTATACCCTCGACACAGCCGCACCCGCGCGCGTCCCATTCTGCACTCACTACACCGATGAAAACCATTGGCCTGATTGGCGGCATGAGCTGGGAGTCATCCCTGGAGTACTACCGCATTCTCAACCAGACCACCCGCGATCGCCTGGGGGGTCTGCACTCCGCCAAGATCATTCTGTTCTCGGTCGACTTTGCCGACATGGCCGCCATGCAGCACGAGAACCGCTGGGATGACATTTCAGAAATCTTGGTCGAGGCGGCCCAGCAGCTGCAAATGGCCGGGGCCAGCATGGTGCTGGTGTGCGCCAACACCATGCACCGCCTGGCCGACGACATCGAAGCCCACATTTCGATCCCGCTGCTGCACATTGCCGACGCCACCGCCGAGGCGATCAAGGCCCAGGGCATACAGCGGGTGGGCCTGCTGGGCACCAAATTCACTATGGAAGCAGACTTCTACCGCCAGCGTTTGACCGAGCATCACGGCCTAGAGGTGATCATCCCCAAGGCCCCAGGCCGCGAAGCGGTACACCGCATCATCTACGACGAGCTGTGCCAGGGCCGCTTTACGCCTGAGTCACGCCAGGCGGTTTTGGCCCTGGGGCAAGACCTGGCCGAGGCCGGAGCCACAGGCGTTGTGCTGGGCTGCACCGAGCTAGAGCTGCTGGTCGGCGACAGCCTGGCGACGGTGCCCCTGTTTCCCACCACCCGCCTCCATGCCGAGGCGGCGGTCAAGCTGGCCCTGGGGTTGTAAATATTTTGGCAACCTACAGGTCCACTTGAGAAATGGATCGCAGCCACTGCCGGAGGTTTGCTTCGGCCTCAACTTCGTCGAGTTTGGCTTGGGCTAGAAACTCGTACAGCTTGGCCTTGACTACTCCAGGAAAGGTGGGACTGATCTCAACTTCTTGATAAGCAGCGTTTTTAAGGTGGTAAATGCCCCAGCTCTTGCCGTTGTATCGCCAAAACTCTGGCACTCCCAGGTTGGCATAGAGACTGAGCTTGTCGATATCGGTGTGGGTGATGTCAACTTCCACCACAAGATCGGGGGGTGGGTCGGTTTTGAGGTCGATGGTTTTACCCGCTACCAGAGACTGATTTTGAATGTAGTAGGCGTTATCAGGCTCGGCACCCCGATCTAAATCTTCTCGGTTGAGGGTGGTTGAACCTAGGGTTTTAATTTTTAGCCCTTGCTCAACCACCAAAATACGAATAAATAGTTCGATCAGGCGAACAGCAAATTCATGATCTTCGAGGGGCATGGTGATTTCGAGCGTACTGCGATCGTAGGTAAAGCGGGCCGCTCGGCTTGGGGGCAATGCTTGGGAAATTTCCTGGTAAGCCTGCCAGTCCAGGCCGCGCAGCGTAACTCGCTTCTCGCCAAGGGCAATGTTGGTCTGGGGGTTGGGAGCGCTAGTGACCATGGGCCTTTGCAGTGGTGTGTATCCATAGTGCCATACAGCAGATGGAGATGAGCCGACGGCTCTCTTTTCGCCGTAGGGTGCCGTTAGGCGTGCCGAAGTCTTTGGCTAAAAATCCTCAATTCATCGCCACGCCATAACGCACCGCCCACCCATCGCAAGAATCTTGGTGTGAAGGTCTAGAAACCGGGTTTCTAGGGCTGTACCAATAGCCCTTAACGACGCAAAGCAGAAACCCGGTTTCTGGCGGCGGCAAACTTTTTGCGGGATGAGTTTCGGTGCGTTGGCTGGGCGAGGGCTGGTGTAAATTTGCCAGGGGTAGTGGCCAGCCAAACACACCCTACGGTTGAGGCAGCTCAAAACAGGTTTTGAGCCTGTCGTCGGCAGCGGCGATCGCCTTTTTAATATGCCGATTCGTGTTCTTGGCGACGGTTTCGACTAGGCGACTAGCCAGCGTAGCGGGCATGCCGATCTGCTCTAGCCGAGCCTTGAGCGCCCGGTTAAACGCCGCTGCCAGAGCTGACTGATGAAAGGAAACCGTGGCCAATTGGGCATCTGAGTCGGTCAGCTCAAAAATTCCCAGGGCTTTGACTTCTAGGGTGATGGTTCTGGCCCGAGGGGTGCTGTCGTTGTCGGTGAGCAACTGCCCCAGCCGAGGATTGCGCTTCACCAGCTCGCGAAAGCTCTCTAGGTAAGCGGCCTGGCTCACCAGCGCGATCGCCTGGGCCAGGGTCGGCTCTGTTTGAGTGGTCTCTCGATAAAACATCAGCAGCCCGGTGCCGAGATCAGCCAAGGGCAGGGTTGACCCCACCAGTTTGCCCAGGGGCGCGTTGATCGCATCGAGCAGGGAGTCGAGGTGGAGCACCAGTGGGGCCAGCTTTGGGCTGGTGGGGCCTTCCGTCGCCAGCCCGGCGGCCAGGCCTAGCACCGCGTCGGCGGCATCGGCGGCCCGCTCGGCGTTGATGGCCCGGTCGCAACTGTCGGTGGTGAGAAAGTCCCAGAGGCGGGTGGCCATGGTGGTGCAGCAGTAGAAATGGGGCAGTGGCCGGGCAAGAGACAGGCTCTAACAGCTAAAGTTATTGATTAGCCTAATGGCACTCTGAGGTTCGGGGTGCGATCGCCCGGAAATCGCAAGGAAAACTTAGGGTCTACACCAAGTGAAGCCAAGATACCTTGACTGCGGGCGATCGGCAAAAATCCGAGGGAATTTGTTGATCGCCTTGACTGAGCAGATCAGCCCGCCAGCTGTAGCCATCGCCAGAACCGTTAGGACATTCTGTATGCCCCTGGTGCGATGGTCATACGCCATTGGGCTGTCCCAGTTCTTAACCGTGGCAGAGGCAGGTTTCTTAAGGAGGTCTCCAGGAAAGAAGATACCCCCAGGTAGGGGCGCAGAGCCTGCGTCCTCATAAGGCTGCTTCCTATGGATTCCCGTTGCCACGGGAATGACAACCTGGACGTTCTCATCGTTGTGAATAATCTGGGCTAAGCGCAATGGCCATCGCCATAACTAGCAGCTCGGTGCCGCAAAAGCACAAAGAACAACCATAGGGATCCTATAATAGGGCCAATTATGAGCCAGAACCCGCGCCCATATTACGATCCGTTAAGGTTTATGGGGGGTGGCGATGAGAGCCTAAATCTCTCGCTATAAACTGGTTAAAGATTAGGAAAACCTTACTGTAAAGACCGCTTTGACTTACCTTTGATGGCCTCCTTAAAGCTGTCAAACCCAGTCGTGACCCACATTGGAGTTTTGTTTCAATGTCCCATTCTGTCAAAATTTACGATACCTGTATTGGCTGCACCCAGTGCGTGCGCGCCTGCCCTACTGATGTGCTAGAGATGGTGCCCTGGGATGGCTGCAAGGCCGGGCAAATTGCCTCCTCTCCCCGCACCGAAGACTGCGTGGGCTGCAAGCGCTGCGAAACCGCCTGCCCCACCGACTTCCTCAGCATTCGGGTCTACCTGGGTGCCGAAACCACCCGCAGCATGGGTCTAGCCTACTAGATCAACCTCGCTGTATAGCCATAGTTATCGTCATAAGCTCTAGCCCCTGGGATTAACTCCCCCAGGGGTTTTTTGCGGGGTCAACGAAGCTGAGCGACTATGGGGTCAATACGTTTGACCTAAACGAAGCCTCATTGGCAGAAGAAGTAAATAGGTAGGGTGGGTTAGGTGGCCAACCCCCTACGCCCCACCACTCTAATGCTCGCTCTACCGTAACCCACCGCCAGCACCCCCCATACCCAGAAACCGGGTTTTTAGTGCGGGTCGCCGCCGCAGACCCAAAAACCCGGTTTCTAGCCCACCCGCTGACCAGGGTTATACTGACGGCATGGCTTACCCAATATCGTGTCGCCATGTATGAAATTGTGTTGACGCTCACCGATGAGACAGCTAGTGCTTTGTCCCTTTCGCTAGACGCAATGGGAGAAGAGATCAAGCTAGCAGCAGCAGTCAAACTGTTTGAGCTAGGTCGGCTCTCGTCGGGTGCCGCAGCCGGTCTAGCAGGTATGCCCCGCACGTTGTTTTTAACGAAGCTGAGCGACTATGGGGTCAATACGTTTGATCTAAACGAAGCCTTATTGGCAGAAGATTTGGCCAATGCCTGAGGTCATTGCCGACACTTCGGTAATTCAGTATCTATACCAATCTGCCCATTTCTCAATCCTACCGATCCTCTACAGCAGCGTGGTCGTACCTTTAGCGGTTGTGAATGAGCTTGAGGAGGGGCGCAATATCGGCATTTCGCTGCCAAATATAGAGGATTTTGACTGGATTCAGGTGGTTCGACTGCACCCTCAGAATCTTGTGGCTCAAATTTCAGGCTTGGGTCAAGGGGAACGAGAGGTAATCTCTGTAGCCGTGGGTAGCCCTAGCTCTCTGGCGCTGTTGGATGATGGATTGGCGAGGCAATACGCTAAAGATCTCAAGGTTAATGTCACAGGCACGTTGGGGATATTGCTCAAGGCTAAGCAAGCAGGGTTGGTTCAAACCGTTATCCCTGCTCTAGAACGGCTAAATGATTTAGGTTTTCGAGCCAGTCATTCAACCTTATTGACGGTGCTTAAGATGGCAGGAGAAGTAGATAGGTAGGGTGGGTTAGGTGTCCAACCCCCTAGTGCAGCGTCAAAACTAAAAATCAGGGTGCTCGTAGGTTGGGTGAAGCAGAGCAAAACCCAATAGCAATAAGCCTTGTTGGGTTCTGCTAGCGCGCCACCCAGCCTACAAATTTAGGCTTGACAGACCACTAGCCCACCTACTTGATTACTTTCGACCAATGAGCCAGTAAGTAATCATTGGCTCGCGGTCATGGATCACGACCAAATTTTCTCGGCGCTCAAGTTCAAATTTATCCTTAAGATTTTCATAGAGTTCTGGAGTTATCTGAATGCGTTCAGGCTCACTAGTGACTTCCATCTGGCTGGCAATGTTCACAGTGTCACCCCAGAGATCGTAGGCATGCTTCCGTCGTCCAATCACCCCTGCCACCACCGGGCCTGTATTAATGCCTATCTGAACTTTAAATGGCTGACCATCGGGCTGTGGAAAATACTCAATGGCATCACAAATATCGAGGGCGAACTGGGCAATTGATTCCTGAAAAACTATTTCCCCATGATCACCTTGGAGAATTGGCAAACCTCCTGCCACCATATAAGAATCCCCAATAGTCTTGATTTTTTCTAATCGGTGGAATTCGACTAATTGGTCAAACATAGAGAAAATCTCGTTCAGTACCCTAACTAATTTTGTTGGAGTCATGCCCCTAGAAATTTTAGTGAAATCAACCAAGCTGGCAAATAATACGCTTACTTGATCATGCCTCTCAGCAATAGTTCGAACACCAGACTTAAGTTTCTGAGCAACACGATAGGGCAAGATATTTATTAAAAGTCTGTCAGCCTGCTGCCGCTGCTGACGCAACTCCGTTTCCATCTGGCGGCGCTCACTGATGTCCTGCACAATACCCTCATAGTATAAAAAAGATTGATCTTCACCCCAAACACTCCAAATACTTTCGCTAATCCAGAGAGTATGCCCATCTTTGTGACGTACTTCTGACTCCGCGTCAGTAATCTTCTCAAAGCGCTTGAGATATACCGTAAGTTCAGCTCTTCTTTTAGGCTCTAAATAAAACTGAAGCCCCATATCAGTTATTGAGCCAATCATTTCTTCTGGCGTTTTATAGCCAAGCATTGTTGCTAAAGATGGGTTAACAGCAATAAATTTACCATCTCCAGTCGTATTATAAATTCCGACTGTAGAATTTTCAAAAATGTTTCTAAATCTCGACTCCGAAGCTCGTAATGCTTTTTCAACAAGAGATCTTTCTTCAATTTCCTGCTTCAATAAAGTATTTTGAATTTCACGTTGCCTGTCTTGCTCACGAGCTGCAACCTCTTCTTTGTAAGCACCTGCGCTAGCCTCTAAAAAGATAATCACTTCTTCAAAATTATCTGCATAGCGTTTTGACCATGCCCTGTTAGGATTTTGTTCTTGCTTCCAAGTAAGTCCTATTGTTAATTCTGGATCGCGCAAGAATCCTGCCTTCTCTCGACTATTTAATTCAGCAGTTTCTGCTAATCTTCGGAAAGTATTCGCTGAACTTGTTTCTTCGTTAACCCAATCTCTAAGGCGGTTCCAATTACGCATTAGACTTTCATGAGAAATGTCAATAATGCTATTTATATTTAAATTTAAATTTACAACGGGAGGGGGCATAAGAAATGATCTGTGAGAGGCCCGGAATTCTTCAATTACTGTGATAGTTTCATTCAAAGAGGCATCTGCTACTGCACAAATTTCCCCAAGCTGGGTGGGGCGTCGAATTTCTCGGTTGTCGCTTCCTCGGTCAGTAAGACAGCGAAATATGGTCTCAGTGATTTGGCGCGAACGGTCGTTAGGAAGTCTTTCATATATCTGGTCGGCATGAAGCGATAGTAAAGGTTCATCTCCCCCCTGGCATCAGGCCGATAAATTCCAGTTTTTTTTAAGCTCCATAGAGGTTGCAACTGGGTCATACTAGCGCTCATTGATGAGCACCTGACTCATGGCCCAGCTGGACAAAGCCGACCTCGAACAGATGACGGACGACTACCT
>QBMN01000127.1 GCA_003241845.1 Shackletoniella antarctica
AGACGCAGCCTTCAGGCCAAAACTCCGATAGACTAATTGACTTGTGCTTCACTCCGGGAGAATAGCCCTTGTCAACGCCGATACCCATCTACCTGGTAAGCCCCACCGACCTCTCCCAAAACCACGCCGACAGCCAAGCCTGGGCTTTGGCCACCGGGTTTAAGGGAGACCCCAACACCCACTGCCTGATCCCCGGAGAGGGCGGCACCCTGGCTAAGGTACTGGTGGGCCAGCCCAAAACCATCGACACCTGGGCCTTGGGCCACCTGCCCAAGGCGCTGCCCCCCCAAACCTACACCCTGGGCGATGACTGGCCCCCGGAGATGGCCACTAAGCTGTGGCTGGGCTGGTGCCTGGGCGGCTACAGCTTTACCCAGTACAAGCGGCCCACCCTAGCCCCCGAGGCCAAATTACTCATGCCCGAGGGGGCCGACTACGCCTACGTCACCACCACCACGGCGGCCACCCATCTGGTGCGCGACCTGGTCACAACTCCGGCGGGTGACATGGGGCCAGAGCAGCTAGAGATAGCGGCCCAGGCGCTGTGCGATCGCCACTCTGCCAACCTCAGCGTCACCGTCGGCGATGATTTGCTCAGCCAAAATTATCCCCTGATTCACGCCGTGGGCCGTGCCTACAGCCAGCCCCCCCGGCTGCTCGACATCACCTGGGGCGACCCCAACGCCCCCAGAGTCACCCTGGTGGGCAAAGGCGTCTGCTTTGACACCGGTGGTCTCGACATCAAGCCCGCCGCCGGCATGAAGCTGATGAAAAAAGACATGGGCGGGGCCGCCAACGTGCTCGGCCTAGCCGAGATGATCATGGGGCTCCAGCTGCCTGTGCGCCTGCGGGTGCTGATACCGGCGGTAGAAAACAGCATTGCCAGCAACGCCGTTCACCCCCTAGATGTGTTGCCCTCTCGCCGGGGTCTAACGGTGGAAGTGGGCAACACCGATGCCGAAGGCCGCCTAGTGCTGGCCGATGCCCTCTGGGAAGCGGTGTGCGAAGAACCAGCCCCCCAGCTGGTGATTGACTTTGCCACCCTCACCGGGGCGGCCCGCATTGCCCTAGGTACCGAGTTGCCCGCCTGCTTTAGCAATCGGCCCGAACTGGCCGACGCCCTGCTGACCTGTGGCCTGGCGGTGGATGACCCCCTGTGGCAGCTGCCCCTGCACCAGCCCTACCGAGCCATGATCGAAAGCTCCGTGGCCGACCTCTCAAACATCTCTAACAGCTCCTACGGCGGGTCAATTACCGCCGCCCTATTTTTGCAGGAGTTTATCCGGCCCGAAATTCCCTGGATACACCTCGACCTGATGGCCTGGAACATTCGCACCCTGCCCGGTCGCCCCGAGGGCGGTGAGGCCATGGGCATGCGGGCGGTGTTTGAGTTGATCAAGCAAAAGGTGGCGGGGTAGGGGGGTAGGGGCAGACCTATGTGTCTGTCCAGGTGGTTAGCCAGGGCAGACCTACGTGTCTGCCCTGGCGAGGGATGGTGGCACTGGGAAATAGTGAATGGGGGTAGGTGAGGAGGACTTTCCTAGCCAAACTTTCCAAGCCAGAATCCCTAGAATTCTAGTTTTTCGCGGTAAAGCCCCTTGATCAGGTTATCGAGCTGTTCGTCGGGGCAACAGTCGATCAGAATGTAGAAAGCCTCAAGCAGCTTGGCGGCGCTGTCGCCCATGAGCGGGCTGAGACCCCAGACGTCTTGCACCCAGTCTTGGGGGTCGGTGGCCTCAAAAATCATGCGCTCAAGCAGCTGCTTGGCCTCAGCTTTGGTGATGGACATAGGGCAATCCGGTTTGATTTATGACAAGCACCCGTACATATATATCCCATCGGTGCACTTTGGGGAAATCGGGCCGGAAAATCAGGCGCTCAGCGGCTAGTCACCACGCCCACGGGACGGCGAAGAGCCTCTGCAACTACAGTGATGGGACAGCTGATATCTTCCTTCAATAACCCCTGTGACATTTGACCCGCGCCTGGCCCCGATCGCCCAGTATTTCACCACCCGTGGTTGGCAGCCCTTGGCATTTCAGGCCGAGACCTGGGCGGCTTACCTGGCGGGCCGCAGCGGGCTAGTGCAGGTGCCCACCGGGTCGGGCAAAACCTACGCGGCGGTGATGGGGGCGATCGCAGAGATGATCGCCAGTCCCAGCGCAGGCTTGCAGCTGCTCTACATTACCCCCCTGCGCGCCCTGTCCCGCGATATTGAGCAAGCCATCAAAGCCCCCCTCGACGCGATGGGCTGGCCCGTCACCGTCGAGTCACGCACCGGAGATACCAGCTCGTCGCGCAAGGCCAAACAGCTGAAGAACATGCCGAATATCCTCATCACTACGCCGGAGTCGCTGGCGGTGATGCTGTCCTACAAAGACGGGGCCAAGCGGTTTGGAAATTTGCGGGGGGTGATTCTCGACGAGTGGCACGAGCTGATCAGTTCGAAGCGGGGCACCCAGGCGGAGCTGTGTTTGGGGCACCTGCGATCGCTCCAGCCCCAGCTCCGCACCTGGGCGATCTCCGCCACCCTAGGTAATTTGGCAGAAGCCGCCCAAACCGCCGTGGGCCTGGGCACCGAGCCGGTGATCATTCGCTCCGACCTGAAGCGGGAGACGGTGATCACCAGCATTTGCCCCGAGTCGGTGGATACGTTCCCCTGGGCGGGGCACCTGGGCCTGCGCATGTTTGAGACTCTGGTGGCAGCGCTGGATATGGAAAAGTCGACGCTGATCTTTACCAACACCCGCAACCAGGCCGAGCGCTGGTACCAGGCGCTCAATTTTGCCCTGCCGGAGGAGGCCGAAAGAATTGCCCTGCACCACGGATCAATTGATGTAAAGGAGCGAGAGGCGATCGAGGCCGGGGTGAAGTCGGGCGATATTAAGTGGGTGGTGTGCACCTCGTCGCTCGATCTGGGGGTCGATTTTCAGCCGGTGGAGCGGGTGGTGCAGATCGGCAGCGCCAAGAACCTGGCTCGACTGCTACAGCGGGCAGGGCGCAGCGCCCACGTGCCCGAGGGCACCTCGGAGGTGTTTTTCTTGCCCACCAACGCCCTAGAACTGCTAGAAATCTCCGCCTTTCGCCGGGGCCTAGAGACGGGCGACATGGAAACCCGCCGCCCCCAGCACAAGCCCTACGACGTGCTGGTGCAGCACCTGGTCACCCTGGCCTGCGGCGATGGCTTTGAGCCGCAAAAGACCCTGGAGCATTTGCGCCAAACCGTAGCCTACGCTGACCTTACCGAGGAAGAATATCAGTGGATTTTGGAGTTCATTGAAAAGGGTGGCCAGTGTCTGGGGGCCTACCCCCGCTACAAAAAAGTGGTGCTAGAAGACGGCCTTTATAAAGTCAGCGATACCAAGCTGGCCCGCACCCACCGCCTGGGCATCGGCACGATTACCAGCAACACCCCGGTCAAAATTGTCTACACCAACCGCAAACAAATCGGCACCGTGGAAGAATCCTTTGTGTCGCGGCTGAAGCAGGGGGACGTGTTCTTTTTCGCCGGGCGGCAGCTGGAATATTTTCAGCTGAAAGACATGGTGCTCTACGTCAAAGGCACCCGCAAAAAGTCGACCGTCACCCCCACCTGGGGCGGCGGCCAGCTGGCGATCTCTGACACCCTCAGCCACCACCTGCGCCGCGAGGTGGAGCGGGCGCGATTCTTCTGCGGAGAGGCTGCGCCGATCACCTCCAACGATGACAACCGTAGGGTGCATTCGCGCAGCAATGCACCACCCCAGGATTCTCAGACCGAACAAACGTCACCCTTCAGCGATGCACCATCCCTAACCGTTGACCCCGATATCGCCGCCGCCAACGCCGAAATTCTCACCATTGCCCCCATTCTCGCCGCCCAGCAGCGGCTCTCAACCCTGCCCACCGCCGATGAGTTGCTGGTGGAGAGCTGCAAAACCCGCGAGGGTCAGCACCTCTACGTGTTCCCCTTTGAGGGGCGCTTTGTCCACGAGGGGCTGGGCTTTCTCTGGGGCTACCGCTTCGCCAAGCAAAAGACCGCCACCTTCACTATCTCGGTCAACGACTACGGGTTTGAAATCCTCGGCCCCAAGGGCTACCCCTACCAAGATCTATTCTCCAGCGACTTCTTTAGCCTCGAAAATCTAGAGGATGACATTCGCGCCAGCCTGAATATCTCGGAGCTGACCCAGCGCAAGTTTCGCGGCGTGGCCCAGGTGGCGGGGCTGGTGTTTAAGGGCTATCCGGGGTCGCGCAAGACCTCCAGCCAGCTCCAGGTGAGCACGTCGCTGCTCTACGAAGTTTTCACCAAGTACGAACCCAACAATCTGCTGCTGAAGCAGGCGGAGCGGGAGGTGCTGCAAGACCAGCTCGAAACCCATCGCCTCACCCAGACTCTGAGCCGTCTCGACCAGCGCTCCGTGGTGTGGAAGGACACCCAGCGCCCCTCGCCCCTGGCGTTTCCGCTGCTGGTGGAGCGGCTCAACTCGCGGATGTCAAACGAGACGCTGCTGGAGCGCATTCAGCGAATGAAAGACCAGTGGGAGAAGCGCTAGAGGCGAGCGAAGTTGCGTATGCTGAAGTCAAACGGCGACAGGGACGCGACAGGCTAGAGAAACACGGCAGGGAAACACCATGGCAGACCCCGATCTTCGCTGGGTGCAGCGGTTCTCAAACTTCGAGCGCGCCTATTTGCTGCTATCGAGGGCGCTGCAAATCGACGCGCCTTCGGTGGTGGAGCGGGCGGGGTTGATTCAGTTTTTTGAGATGGCCTTTGAGCTGGCGTGGAAGCTGCTGAAAGACTATGAAGATCAGGAAGGGCTGACGGCAAAAACACCCCGAGAGGCGATTAAGCTTGCCTATCAGGTAGGGTTGATCAGTCGTGGCCACGACTGGATGAACGCGCTGCAAGACCGTAACCTGATGGCCCACACCTACAGCGAAAAAACGGCGATCGCCGTCGAAGTCAAAATCAGAACCGAGTATTTTCCTCTGCTCGAAGAACTCTACAGGCTATTTAAGGCTAAGGCGGAGGCAAATTTCTGATGGCCCACGGTCTTTTGGACAGCGACTTGGGGCACATTGCCGATGCCCTGGGCAGCTTTGATGAGATTGCCGAGGCGGTGCTGTTTGGTTCGCGGGCCAAGGGCAACTACAAGCCGGGTTCAGATGTGGATTTGGCGATTAGGGGCGATCGCATTACCCCCCGCACCGTGGCCGCCCTGGCCGACTGCCTCAACGAAGACAAGCCGCTGCCCTATTTCTTTGATGTCGTTCACTACGAAACCCTGGACGAGCCGCGCCTGATCGAGCACATTGACCGGGTGGGAATCGTGATTTTTCAGCGATCGCCGTACTCACCCAAATAGTGCTCGACCCGCTGGCGGGTGGCCTCCATCGTCAGCCCCTGGCTCCAACATTCCACTAGGGCGTGGCCAAAGGCCCAGGCGGCGCGATCGGGCCGGTCATTGTGCTCTAGCAGCAGGGGCCACAGGGCCAGTAGGTCGAGCCGAGCAGTATCGGGGCCGACCACCTTAAACAGGTCGTAGGCCAGCTGGAGCTTGCCCAGCACCACGGGCAGCTGCTCGACGGGGATCTGCTCGGCCAGCAGGTAGGCCAGGGTAGGGGAGCCGGTGGTGAGGGTGGCGAGAAACTTTAGCACCGGGCTCTTGAGAAAGGCGGTGACCCCTTGGGTGGTGCTCATCTGTACCCGGTAGCGGTCGATCAGTCGGGCGGCGGCGGTGACTTTGACCTCGCGATCGCGCAAAAACCGCGCCAGCCGCAGCTCCTTCGCCGGGTCGATCAGCTCCACCAGGGCGCTGGCCAGGGCGTCGGTGTTCCAGGCGGGGCGCTGGGCATCGCGGGTAACCAGGGGGAGAATCTGGCTGCACAGTTCCCCCAGCTGCTCCTGGCGGTAGCCCGTGGCCTCGCGGATAGCAATTTCTTTAGGGCGGCTGCCCCAGCGCCAGTCGTAGGGGGGCTGCCACTCGCGGATCGGCCGCAGCCGATCTACCTGGGTCAGGGCCGCAATAACAGGTAAATCGGGCACCTCTTGCCCCATGTCGCGCAGCAGGTCGGCATCCATTTGCAGGGCCGGGTCGAGGGCCGGGGTGACCAGCAGCAGCAGGTCGGCCTGGCGGGCGCAGTCGAGCAGCTGGTCGCGGTAGTCGGTGCGATCAATTTGTTCGTAGCCGGGGGAATCCCACAGGGTAAGCATTTCGCCGCCGTCGCCCTGCCAGCGGTAGGTGCTGATGCGATCGGTGCTGGGCAGCACATCGACCTCGGCGCGCTCGCCGTCAAACAGCGTATTGATCACGCTGCTCTTGCCCGCCCCCGTGCGGCCCACCAGCAAAATGTTCACCGGCTTCGCCTCCACCTGCTCCACCGACTCCGCCTGGTCGAGAATTTCCCGCAGGGTCTTGGTCTGAGCCTGGGGCAGGGGCTTTTGGGGGCCGGGCATAGTCGGCAGCTCGCCGCTGTAGAGGGCAACGGCCTGGCGGTAGAGGTTCCGCAGGGTGGCCTCCCGCAGCAGAGCGTTAAAGTTGCCCAGCAGCTGCTGGTTGGCCAAATTGTTGGTGGGCTGGCTCAGGGTGCGGGCCGCCGCCGCCGCCGGGTTTAGCAGCCACTGGGCCCAGGTCCAGGCCTGCCACAGCTTGCGGGCCGAAGGCTCCACCTGGCGGTAGACCTCGTAGCCCTGCACCGCCTGGCCCACCGTCACCTGGCCCAGCACCGGAGCCAGCGTCTCGATCCAGCGGTCCACATCGTCCACGGTGCCCCGCAGCAGACCGTAGGCGTCGGGCAAATAAATATTCAGCAGCGGGTACTTCACGTCGGGGTGGTAGGCCTGAGCTACCGCCGTCACCACCTCGCGGCAGCGGCCCAGCAGCGGGTTCCAGTCTTCCCACACTGGGAGGTCGCTCTGAGCAGCGGTGAGAATATTTTCGAGGGCCAGAGCCGCAGAACTCGGCACGGCCCCAACGGTGGGTATGTCCACCTCTGCCGCCGCATCTAGCTCCTGCTGCGCCTGCTCCAGCGCCGCTTCCATTTGCTTCAGCGCGGGCTTAGTCCAGCTAACCAGCAGCCAGCGCCACAGCACCAGCATCACCACAATCACCGCCCAAATCCAGTTCAGGCCCCAGGCGTGAATCTGCACCGCCGCTGCCGTCAAGATGAAGCCGGCGATCGCCACCAAGGGCAGCGCCAGCGCCCCCCACTGCCAGGGTTTAAATTTCACCATTGCCCGGTTCCCCAACGCCCAACGCCTCTAGTCTACGCAGCGTCAGGCAAAATCCAGGGCGCAGATAACCGAACGTGACGGGCGATCAACCACCAGGACAGGAGAATTTTAGATTTTGGATTTTGGATTCGCCTTCTCAGCCCACCCACTCACCCACTCACCCACTCACCCACTCACCCACTCACCTACCCACCCACTCCCTAAGCAGGCTGCGCCAACGGCAGACCATCATCCACCCGCTCTCCCTCACTCTTCACCGCCCGCTCTGCCACCGGCAGCGGCTTGCGGCCATAGCTCAGCTGGTTGAGCCAAAACACGTCCTCGGTGCGCACCTGCTCAAACCCGGCGTAGCCCAGCCAGGCATCCACATTGCCCTGGCTATAGTCGCGAATGAAGGGTTCTTCAAAAATGGTGCTCAGCCAGTCGGTGGCCCGCAGGGTGCGCTGATTGCCGTCGAGCACCAGCATTTGCCCACCGGGCGCTAGCAGCCGAAACGCTTCAGAGAGAATGGTTTTGGCTACAGCGGGCGGCGTTTCGTGGAGCAGCAGCGTGGCGCACACCACATCAAAGCTGGCGGCGGGCAGCCCGGTGGCCATGGCGTTGCCGTGGCGATAGGTCACATTTACCCCGGCGGCGTGAGCTTTGTAGTCGGCCATCACCAGCATTTGGGGCGACAGGTCGAGGCCCATCACCTCAGCTTCAGGGAACTGTCGTTTGAGCATCAGAGTGGTGGTGCCGGTGCCGCAGCCCAGATCTAGAATGCGGCGGCGGGTGCCCCCAATGGCTTTCACCAGGCTCTCGCGCACCCAGGTTTCGCCGGGGGGCAGCACATACTGGGTGATCGGGTCGTAGGTGAGGGCCGCATCTTTGTTCAGGTAGCCATGCTTCACCCCGTGGAAGTTGCTGGTCTTGTAGTAGTTGGGGTACACCACCTGGGGGTTGGTGAATGCCGCCACCGCCGTTTCCCAGTCGATGCTCTCGCTCAGGCGCACCAGGGCATCGCGGTCAATCAGGTGCGAAAAAATTGGCGCTAGAAACTGCTCAAACAGGGTCTTAGACTGAGGTGCCATAGAACTTACCAACGCCCAAAAACTGCCCTCAGCCTAGCAAGTTCAGTTTGCTCTCGCCAGGGTAAAACGGACGCCACGGTATCATTAGATAAAAATCAGAATAGAATGATGCCCCTGCATTCCACCAGTAGGGCGATCGCCCCACCAATATTCCATAATTAAATCAGCACCGTCCCCAAAGGAGGCAGACCGTGAGCGAGGACACTGTCGGCATAGAGGCAGCTAGTAGTATCGAACAAGCGCTGCTAGAGCAGGTGCGTGTCCTTAGTCCAACCCAGCAGCAGACCGTCCTAGATTTTGCTGCCTTTCTTCGCCAAAAAGCGGCCGTAGCAGCCAAAGAACGTATTCCTGGCCTGCATCCAGGAGCTTTCGTTATCAGGGATGATTTTGACGACTCTCTGCCAGACAGTTTTTGGTTGGGTGAAGAATGAAACTCCTGCTCGATACCCATACCTTTATGTGGTGGGACAGTAACCCAGCTAAGATTCCAGAAAGCACCCTCAATCTTCTCAAGGAGCCAGACATTCAAGTCTTTTTGAGTCTTGCCAGCCTGTGGGAAATTCAGATCAAGAGTCAGCTCGGTAAATTAACGCTTAGAGATAATCTCGCTGACATCGTGCGGCAGCAGCAGTATGAGAATGGCATTATCCTTTTGCCGATTGAGTTTTCTCATATCCTGGCGCTCGAACAACTGCCCTCGCATCACCGAGACCCTTTTGATCGCCTGCTCATTGCCCAAAGCCAGGTTGAGGGAGCTGCGATCGTCACTCGCGACGAGTTTTTTCAGCGCTACGCCTGTCAAACTATCTGGTAGCAAACTTAATGGCGGCGACAGGATGAGCCAGTGTATTCGCCATCACACTACAGAAGGGGCATGGCAGCTGAGCAATCCTTTGCGATACCGGGCTACAGACTGAGGGTAGGCTCTATCCTTGATCGCGCCACCGTGGTCAAATTCATGGAGCGCACCTACAGCGAGCTTGACCCCCACCAGCCTACGGGCCACATTGCCAAAACCGTCGATCGCTATCTCAGTCGAGATACGCCCCTCTGGTGGGTGGATGTGGACTCTACCGCTGCTCCGGTAGGGGCTATCTGGCTAGGGCAAGCGACCGATCAGCGCAGCGGCGTTCTGCATCCCTACGTGCTGATGCTCTACGTCGCCCCCGACCATCGGCGGCGGGGCATTGCCACCGCTCTGCTCACCGTGGCTGAAGCCTGGGCACAGCAGCAGGGGCACGGCCAAATCACCCTCCAGGTGTTTAGCGACAACCAGGCGGCCCAGGCTCTATATCAATCCCTGGGCTATCTTCCCGAAGCCATGCTGCTTAAAAAAACCTTGATCGCCAACGGTGGGGTGTAACGCTCAGTTAAGGTCTTTATGCAACCTTAATCTTTCAAAGCCACTATGGGTATACAACGCCATAATTAGCCGCTATGGCCGCTGTGAAGCGTCCGGAATATCCGGAATAATCGGGAAACCCTGGGAAGGGTTAGCAATGAGACCTAAACTGCACCATCGCTCAACACATTATCGCTCAACACATTGGAGAGCTCTATGAAGAAGGTTATCTACTGGGTAATGGGTGAAAAAGCCGGGCGCACCATTGTCGGCACCTGGAACTGGCTGTGGGGCATTCCCGTTGAGTCGGGCGGTAAGGTGGCCGTATCGGTAGCCGAAGAATCGCTCCAGTCAATGCAGGAATCGGTGCAAAAGCTGGCCCAGGCTGTTGCCATGCAGGTCGGCTCCTACGAGCGGGCCAAGAAAAAATACGAAGAAAAAGCTCAGGAACTGAGAAAGTCTGAGCAGCAGGCTCTAATAGCCCAAAAATCAGGCAACGCAGATGCCGCCCGCCTAGCTATGACCCGAGCCATTCAGATCGAGCAGCTCTTGCCCCAGCTCGAAGGCCAGGTCAAACAGGCCGAAAAGTTTGTTAACGCTTCTAAAGACAAGCTCAACCGCGAACGGCTCAAGCTAGAGCAATACAAGACCGACATGGAAAACATGAAGGATCTAGCCGAGATCAACAGCGCCCTGGAGTCGATCGCCAAGGTCAATAACGAGTTTGACATCGGCTCGGCCCGGTCTTCCTTTGAGTCGGCCAAGAACGCGGTAGAGGGCCGCCACCTGCGCAGCAACGCCCTGGCCGAGCTGTCTGAAAACCCCAACGAAAAGCTAGCGGCAGACCTAGACCAAATGACCATTGACGACGAAGTCGCACGTCGCCTGCAACTGCTCGAAGGCACTACCCCTAAAGAACTGGCAGAGTAACCCCATGACCAACAACACTCCGGTAAAACGCAGTGGGCCGCCGCCAATTGTCTTTATTTTGCTGCTGCTGGGCCTGCTGGGCGGGGCCTACTTGTTTTCCTTTAGAAGTAAAGATGTGCCAGTCGCCATACCTGGCGTAGAAGCGCCCCAGCCTGATGGTACGCCCCCAGAAGCAGCGGCCCCAGGAGCGGCGGCCCCAGCTAACTTTGCTCTGCAACCCAGCGTGGCCCCAGGCACTACCGTCTCTATCGACGGGTCTACCAGCATGGTGCTGATCAATGAAGCCCTCAAGGCGGGCTTTGGGCAGCAGTACCCCGGCACCCAGATCAACACCACTGCGGTGGGGTCTGAAAATGGCATTCAGGCTCTGTTACTGGGCGATATTGATGTGGCGGCCTCCTCCCGGCCCCTCACTGCGCAAGAGCAGGCCAACGGGCTGGTAGCTATACCAGTGACTACCGATCGCATGGCCCTAGTCGTTGGCAGCGACAATCCCTATAGACGGGGGTTGTCCACAGGGCAGGTCGCCCAAATTTTTCAGGGGCAGCTGACCAACTGGTCGGCTCTAGGTGGCCCAGATACGCCGATTCGGGTGATTAATCGACCCTCGGTGAGCGGTACCCATGCCGCCTTCCGTGAAATGGTGCTGAACGGGGGTGAATTTGGCACAACCCCCAACATCACGACCCTCGACCGCGATGCCACGACCCCCATACTGCAACAGCTGGGCACCGATGGCATTGGCTATGCCACCTTTAGCCAGGTAGCCGATCAGCAGACCGTGCGGGTATTGCCGGTGGATGGCGTTACCCCTGAGTCCGCCAGCTATCCTCTGCAACGGCCCCTCTACTACGTCTACAAAGATGCCAATAGCCCAGCGGTGCAGGCGTTTCTAGGTTTTGCCCTATCGCCCCAGGGGCAGCAGGCGATCGCCGCCGCTGGCAACTAGCGACAAAATCTCCTCAGCGCTGGTACCAGCCCGCTAGCGCCAGCGCCAGCCCATCCGCCGCATCGTCGGGGCGGGGAATGCGATCTAGGCCCAGCTCGCGGGCCACTGCCTCCTGCACATCGGCCTTGTCGGCATTGCCGTAGCCGGTGAGGGCCTGCTTCACCTGGGCGGGGGTGAATTCAAGATAGGGCAGGCGTTGCTGGGCCAGCACCAGCATCACCACCCCCCGCGCCTGGGCCACCAAAATTGTGTTGGCCATGCGGTAAAAGAAAAATTTCTCAATTACTACCTGGTCGGGTTTGTACTGGTCAAACAGGCTGTGCAGGTCGGTGTAGATGGTGCAGAGGCGATCGCCCACCGGAGTTTTTGCCGGGGTCTCAATCACGCCAAAATCGACCACCTTCACCCCTTCCTGCGTCCCCAAAGCCGGGGCCGCCTCTGGGGCCAGTCCCTCAATTATCCCAAACCCAAGAATCGCTAGCCCAGGGTCAAGCCCCAGAATCCGGTGCCCCACAGCGGTGGCTACCGTGCCCCCACGGGCTGGCGACCGTTGACCGCCGCATCGTCGGGGTCGGCCAGGCCAAACACCTTGCAGAATACTTTCTCGACCTTGTAGCCCGAGTCGATGCTCTCTAGGGGGTCTTTGCGCAGGCGGTGGCGCAGGCAGAGCACGATGACGCGCTTGATGTCGTCGAGAGTGACTTCGGTGCGGCCCTCGTAGGCGGCGATCGCCTTGGCGGCCCGATTCGTCACAATGTCGCCCCGCAGCCCGTCGACATCTAGCTCAGAGCAGACCTCAGAGATTCGCACCCGGTCTTCGTGCTCTAGGTTAACTGAGGCCAGCCGCTGCTGGGCCTCGACCAGCTTGACCTGGAGGGCTTCCTGCTCGGCCTGGTGACTGGTCAGGTAGGCGGCGGGGTCGGCGTCAAACTCAGAGCGCTCTTCGACGATTTGCACCCGCAGCTCGGGGTCGCGCACGGTGCGAATCTCGGCGTGCATGCCAAAGCGATCGAGCAGCTGGGGCCGCAGCTCGCCTTCCTCGGGGTTGCCGGAGCCGACCAGCACAAACTGGGCCGGGTGGCGAATGGAGATGCCTTCGCGCTCCACGGTGTTCCACCCCGAGGCGGCGGAGTCGAGCAGCACGTCGACCAGGTGGTCGTCGAGCAGGTTGACCTCATCGACGTAGAGAATGCCGCGATTGGCCTTGGCCAGCAGGCCCGGTTCAAAGGCTTTGACCCCCTCAGAGAGGGCTTTTTCGATGTCGATGGTGCCGCAGACCCGGTCTTCGGTAGCGCCCAGGGGCAGGTCAACCATGGGCACTTTTTTCAGCGCCACGGGCAGATCGTCGGTGCCGCGCTCGGCCCACACGTCTTGGTCGCCCGGCGCCCGG
This sequence comes from Shackletoniella antarctica, assembly GCA_003241845.1. Classification (GTDB taxonomy): domain Bacteria; phylum Cyanobacteriota; class Cyanobacteriia; order Phormidesmidales; family Phormidesmidaceae; genus Nodosilinea; species Nodosilinea antarctica. Next base: position 12,898 of record QBMN01000127.1, read on the forward strand.
CTAAAGGGGTCGTCGGCCACGACTTCGATCTCGGGCAGCAGGTCGGCCAGGGCGCGAATAGTGGTAGATTTGCCGGTGCCGCGATCGCCCATGATCATCACCCCGCCAATTTTGGGGTCAATGACGTTGAGCAGCAGGGCCAGCTTCATGTCATCTTGGCCAATCACGGCGGTGAAGGGAAATACCGCGCGGCGAGCGGGGGCAAAGGTAGCGGGCGGGGTCGCAACAGTAGAATTCACAGGCGTTTTAGAGATGACGGCAAAAAGTTAAGAATGACTTCCATTGTGCCACAGTACCTGCGTCCCGCCCGCCAGCGCTGGGGCAAACCAACAATTCCCCAGAGCCAGATCACAATCGGGGCACCCCCACAACCGCAGAGATGCCCCGATAAAAATCTAATCGCCCCCGGCCCTAGGCAAAGAACTCTAGGCCAGCAGGCTATCTAGCAGTGCGGTGGCTAAAAATGTTGCCCCTACCCCGCAAATCACCAGGCCCGCCCGCTGCACCAACAGTGCTGTGGAGCGCTGCACCAGCTGACGACCGACTAGAAACGCGGCGATCGCGATCGCCAACTGCACCGCCGTAAACCCTGCCAGATAGGCCACCAGCGGCATCGGTTCAGCCCCAAAAATCGCCTCCCCGTAGGCAAACCCGTGAAACAGCCCGGCCAGGGCCGCCAAGACAGTAATCACGGCGCTTTGAGGAGGATTCTTGAGGGCCAGCAGCACTCCAAACCCCAGCACCGAGGCGGCGATGACCAGCTCTGCCAGCGGGAGGGTGATACCGGCCAGGTGCAGCCCCGTCCCGGCCATGGCCGTCAGCACAAAGGCTATGGGAATCGCAATACCCCAGGCGCTGACTGCTGCCAGCAGCCCCGCCGCCACTACAAAGGCCAGGTGGTCGAGGCCAATTACCGGGTGCCCCAGGCCTGACAAAAAGCCCTCAGCAAAGGTGGCTGGCGTGCCCCCGCCAAAGGGGTGGTGTGCCAGGCTCGGTAGGGGCAGCAGCAAAAGCGCAGACACCGCCAGCAAAACCCCGCGCCCCAGCACAGTCTGAGGCAGCCTGGCCCTAATTAATTTCAAGGCGGCAAAATAATAATTCATCCGTACCTCGCAGACGACAATAAAAAACCGAAACTGCGATCGGCGGGCATTCTGGCTCGGCGATTTTGGCGTTCAGAGTGACATCACTCTGAACGCCAAAATCGCCTCACAGCTGCGGGACAGCGGCAGTCTTACACTGCACTTTCCCCGTTACCTCCGGTGGCTGATCCCCACCGGAACCGACAGCGCCCAAGCATCATAGCACCGGGATGATTTGGCCCCGCCCCCGGTTCATCAATAGTCACCCTACGCC
>QBMN01000128.1 GCA_003241845.1 Shackletoniella antarctica
ACAACATCATCGTGTTGAATGATGATTTCAATACGTTTCAGCATGTGTCGGAATGTCTGATGAAGTACATTCCGGGCATCGGCAGCGATCGCGCCTGGGAATTAACTAACCAGGTGCACCACGACGGCCAGGCAGTGGTGTGGACCGGCCCGCTGGAGCAGGCAGAGCTGTATCACACCCAACTCACCCGCGCTGGCTTGACGATGGGCCCCCTCGAGAAAGCATAATTCATTAACAATTTCTTAAACCTCCCCATGACACAAGCCTCGGACGGTCGCCTAGTCTGGAACCACTCCACCCACTTGCCCGGGCTAATTCCCATTCTCGAACGGCTCTTAGAGCAGCCCGGCATTGGCACGGTCACCCCTGGGGTGATTGCAAACGTCAGAGCCCACTCTCCTGAGATGCGGGTCAAGGTATCGGTGCCGATTCGCGGCGGGTTTAAGCTGATCGCTCGCAAGGGTAAGACCGTGCAGGAGGTGTTTGTGCTCACCGAGCTAGACAAGCCAGTTTTAGAAGCGGCGATCGCCAAAGCGATCGAGGCCGCCCGGTGACCTCCGGGTCGCTGCCCGAGACTGCTCTACACCACGAAGGGAAGGCAACCTTTGCCCTGGGGGCGGCATTTTATCGGCCCCAGAGTGTGATCGCCCGCGACTTAGCCATGCTGGCTGCTGCCGTCTACCGCCAGCGCCACGGTCGGCTGCAGGTGCTCGACGCCATGACCGGCTGCGGCGTGCGGCCTCTGCGCTACGTTCTAGAGGCGGGAGCCGACTGGGTCTGGGCCAACGAGGGCAATCCAGACCTGGCTAAAGTTTTGCAGGCAAATCTGGCGGTGCTGCCCGCCGCCACCTATCGCCTCACCCACCAGGATGCCAATCGGGTGTTTTTCAGCTGCTACCAGCAGCGCGATTTCTACGATCTGGTAGATATCGATAACTTTGGTAGCCCGGCACCCTACGTCAGCAACGGGCTGTGGGCGACCAAACTGGGGGGCATGCTGTACCTGACCAGCACTGACGGGCGGGCTACCAGCGGCCATGACCCAGAGCGCAGTTTGAAAACCTACGGGGCCTGGGCGCGATCGCACCCCGCTGCCCATGAGCAGGGTCTGCGGCTGCTGATCGGCCACGCGGCCCAGACGGCGGCGGCGCGGGGGCTGGGCATAGAGCCAGTGTTCTCGCTGTTTACCGGGCAGGTGCACCGGGTGATGGTGCGGCTGGTGAGCAAGCCCACGCTAAGCGACGCCACCTACGGGTTTGTGGCCTACTGCCACGGCTGCGGCCACTTTCAAACGGTGGACTGGCGGCACTTGGGCCGGGTGAATTGTCTCTGTAGGGCGCAGGATGCAGCGGTGCTCAGCGGGCCGATGTGGCTGGGGCCGCTGCACGATGGGGCTACTCTGGAGGCGATGCAGGCTTTGGCCACAGACTGGGGCTGGCGGCGGCAGGGCAAACTGCTGGCGATCATGACCCAAGAAATTGACCTACCGCCCTATTATTACTCCCTGGGAGAAATCGGTCGCCGGGGACAGATGGATATCCCCAACCGCGATCGCCTGATCGCGGCGCTGCACGCCCAGGGCCATCGGGCGGTGGTGCCGTCGATGGATTGGCAGGGGATCAAGACCGACGCGGCGTTTGGCGATTGCGTGAGCATTGCCAAGCAGTTTCCATTCCTGTAACCACCCGGCCCGCGCCCTACCCCCATGACAAGGTAGGTACAGCGTTAATCAACACCGTTGTTATGAAACACCTATGGATGGGCTGGGCTGCGCTTTCAGGCGGTCTGGCGGTCCTGACAATAGGCTGTGCCCAGCTCCAGGCTCAGCCCCCCCTTGCCCCCGCACCGACCCTCTACGGCAGCCATGCCTCCACCCGTTTAACCCAGACCCCTACCGTGAATAGAGATCTTGCCCAGGCTCACTTAGACTTTGGCTTTGCCCTGTTTGATCAGCTGCGGCAGGAGTCGCCCGACCAGAACGTGCTGGTGTCGCCCACCAGCGTGGCTCTAGCCCTGGCGATGGCCTACAACGGCGCGGGGGGTGAGACCCAGACGGCGATCGCCAACGCCCTCAAGCTCCACGGGCTAGACATTGAGCAAATTAACCAGGGCAACCAGGCCCTGACTCAATATCTCACTCAGCTCGACCCTGAGGTGGCCCTCGACATTGCTAACTCGCTCTGGGTCAACCAAGACTTACCGGTGCGGGCCGACTACATTGCCCAGATGCAGGCCAGCTACACAGCCGAAGTGGCGGCGCTAGAGTTTGGTACCCCCGCCGCCACTGATCGCATCAACAACTGGGTAAAAGAACGTACCCGCGATCGCATTCCCACCATTGTCGATCAGCTGCCCGCCGACCAGCTGCTGGTGCTGGTGAATGCGGTGTATTTCAAAGGGGCCTGGAGCGAGGCGTTTGAGCCAGAGCAGACCCGCGATCGCACTTTTACCCTGGCCAGCGGCGAAGCCATTCAGCACCCGCTGATGGCCCAGCAGGGCGACTACCTCTACCTAGAAACCGACCAGTTTCAGGCGGTGAGCCTGCCCTACGGCAACGAATCCCTCAGCTTTGAGGTGATTTTGCCCGCCCAGGGCACCGACCTGACCGATCTAGCTGCTGAACTAACCCCAGAAAATTGGCAGCGCTGGATGGGCGAGCTGCGATCGCGCCCTGGCCAAGTACAGCTGCCCAAGTTTCAGTTTGACTACGAAGCCGACCTGATTCCGGCCCTCAAGGCTCTGGGCATGGGCATCGCCTTTGAGCCGGGCCGGGCCGACTTTTCGGGCCTGACCGAGCTAGAGGCCTTCATTAGCCAGGTGCGCCACAAGACCTTCATTGAGGTCAACGAAGCGGGCACCGAAGCCGCCGCCAGCACCAGCATTGGCATCATGCCCACCTCCATGCCGATGCCGCCAGCAGATCCGTTTGAAATGGTGGTGGATCGGCCTTTTGTGGCGGCAATTCGCGATCGCGATACCGGCGTGCTGCTGTTTGTCGGGGCGATTGTTGATCCGCGTTAGGGAGTAGGGAGTAGGAGGTAGGTGGGTAGGTGCTACTCACCCACTCACCCACTCACTTCCCCTCTCGCTGCTCCAACAGCCGCTGCCACTCGGTATCGATCTTGTCTTTCTGAGCGATCTCCTGCTCGGTTAGATCGGCCTCGGTGGTATAGGCCAGGTCATCGGTGCCGAGCACCGTTTGGGCGGTGAGGGTCTGGGCAAAGGCCAGCTTTTCACGCTGGTCGTCGGTGAGCTGTTTGAGCCCCTCGGCCCGCTGTTCGCGATCAGCGTTGCGGGCTTCGATGCGGCTATTTTGCCGCTGCACCCAAAAGTAGCGCCCTAGGGGCAGCGCCAAGAAGGCCGACCCATAGCCCAGCAGCACCCAGAAAATGGAGCTGACAAAGCCCACCAGGCTGCCCGCCTGGGCCACCAGCTCCGGATCTTGCAGCATGCTGCGGAGCACCAGCGCCCCAATTAAGTTGGCGCTGCCCAGGCCAATGGCCCCCATAATCTGACCAGAGGTGGCCTGGCTAAATTTGCGAGGTAGCTCCTGCAAAAAACGGGGGGCGCTAACCTGGCGCTGGGCCTTAGCCGTCACCTGTAGCTCAGGAAACTGGTAGACAATACCGCCCTGGGGGCTAACCTGGGGCATGCCGTTGAAGCGGCTCAGCACTGGCACCATAAAGTCTTCGAGGTCTTTGTCCCACCCTTCACCCAGGTCGCTCAAGAAGGGGGTGATTTGCTCAGCCACCACGGCACCATCGTTAGCCTGAATCACCTGGGCAACGCTCTGCCAACGGCGCTCGTCGAGATCGGCGTTGGGGTCGCCGTCACCAAACAAGAACGAAAACACCGCTTCGAGAAAGTTCATCTCTGACGGCGTGCGGGGCTGCACCCGGCGACGACCCGGCGGCTCAAACATACGAAACGGGCTAGAACCAATCCACATTCTGGGCAAAAATATCATCCCGCCGCCGCCGCCGCGACGGCGGTTGTCGCCCTGCTGATTGGCGCTGCTGGCGGCCACAGCTAGCAGCGTAATCGCCACCACAATCAGCACCAGCGACAAAATTAGCAGCACGCCAAAGGAAATGCGGATCAGGTAAAACAGCACCCGCCACACCTTTTCCCAATTGCTCTGCCACCGCAGTCGCCAAGACTTGCTCCACAGTACTGCTTGCAGGTTTTTGGGAAACACGTAGGCGATCTCACCAGATTCTGACACCTGGAGGTGGGCCTGAGCTTCGGTGGCGAGGGCCAGTACTCCCTGCTGCGCCTCCAGCACGGGCAGACCGGCCTCGGCGGCTACATCTCCCACGGTTACCCGGTAGCCCAGGCGTTCTACCGCCTGGGTAATAGTCTTTGTCTGAGCCATAAACAAACGAACCCCTGGGTTCTAACGACCGAGCAACAACCAGTTGCACATACAACCAGTATAGAAAGTGCGATCGCGAATCACAGGGGGAGGTAACCGAAGCTGTAGGTGTATGGGCAGGTGCGTGGATGAATGACAGCTACTCACCTACCCACTTACTCATCTACCCCTTACCCAGCACTTGGTCGCGGATGGCCGCAATGTCGCCTAGCAGCTCTTGACGATTAGAGGCTTTGAGCAAGTAGCGGTAAAGAAACCAGCCGCTGTAGATCAGCCCGATCAGCTCAAAGAGCGGGGCCAGTAGGGGAAAGTCATTGATGGCGTCGAGCAGGGCCAGCACCAGCTTCACCGCGATAATGGCGGCAATGATCAAACCGACGGTGACAATGGGCCGACGGTACTGCTTAAAAAACTCAGTCACGTAGTTGGGCAGGTCGCCCAACAGCCCAGACACCTTTTCCCACGCTTGCTTGACCTGGCGGGTGGCCTCATCCCCCAGGGCACCGGCGGCAGACTCCGATGTTTCTACATCAAGCACTGGCTTCTCAGGCTCTGTATAGACAGTATCCGGTTCAAATTCTGTGCTCATGGCGGATTATCCCAGGGGCTTGCTTAAGGTCTAGTGGAATATCAAGTCCAGCGCGGGAAAGCTAGCCTTCCCGCAGAAAAAACTCCACATCTGGACTTGGATCGAAGTTAAACTCGAAACAAGAATACACCCAATTCTCATTGAGCATTACGAGATTTATAGACTGAAACCTGCCATTGTTCAATTTTTTTTGCGGCTAGCGGCTCCACTAGCGGCTCTGCCTAGCCCAACAACGGCTGAAGCTGGCTGAGCTACTCCCCTGAGAATCCCTCAAGCGAATCTAAATACTTGTAAAGCTGTCTGCGATCAACCACAAAACCGGGGTCGGGCAGGTCGCTTTTGCTCTGGCGACGGGCTGAAGTTGACCAGCGAATAAAGCGGCTCTGGCGGCGGTTGTTAGAATGTTGTGATGTCATTGACGCTCTCACTTCAGCCCCATTACTATGGCATATCAGATTGTACCCAGGAGTTTACTCGCCCTATCGAAACGGTCTACGGCAATCTAAAGGGTCTTAAGCCCAGTCAGCTCAAGCAGCTTCAGCGCATTTACCACCAGCGGCTGCCGGGTGATTGCATTGTCACGCCTGAGTTTGCCCAGCGGCTGGCGGCGGTCAGCACCGACATTGACAGCCCCCTGTGTGCCTACATCAATCGCCGGGGCCAGGTGATTCGAGTGGGGGTGGGCACCCTACGGCAGACTCAAATTCCGCCCCAAGAACTGCCTCGCTATGGGGCCGAGCGCCTCAGCGGCATTCGCTGCATTGCCACCCAGCTAGAGTCGGAGCCGCCCAGCGACGCCACGCTTACCACCATGGCGCTACAGCGTCTAGATGTGCTGGCGGTGCTGGCCTTGACGGGCACAGGCTTTACCCGCCAGGGCGGCGGTGCCACGGGCTACATTGAGAGCACCTACCTGGCCCATCTGGTGCCCCATGCCGAGCAGCGCTGGCAGGTGTCGGCCCCGACAGATCTCGAAGACCTAGCCCAGCAAGATTTTCTCGCCCTGACGGAGGGGCTAGAGGCCGAGTTTAGCCGCGCCTTTACGGCCCTCAAGGTAGAGGATGATCGCGATCGCGTTCTTGTCGTCGGGCTGTTTACCAACCACCAAACCCCGGCGCACTTTGAGCAGCGTTTGGCAGAGCTAGAGCGCCTGGTCGACAGCGCCGGGGGCGAAGTGCTGGAAACCATGACCCAAAAGCGGCCCCGACCCCACCCCCAAACCGTGCTGGGGGCCGGTAAGGTGCAGGAGGTGGCCCTGGCGGCCCAGACCGTGGGGGCCAACCTGGTAGTGTTTGACCGCGATCTGTCGCCTATGCAGGTGCGCAATCTCGAAAACCTGGTGGGCATTCGCGTGGTTGATCGCACCGAGCTGATTCTCGATATTTTTGCCCAGCGGGCCAAGAGCGGGGCCGGCAAGATGCAGGTGGAGCTGGCCCAGCTAGAGTATCAAATGCCCCGGCTAAAGGGGCGCGGTCAGGCGATGTCGCGCCAGGGGGGCGGCATTGGCACCCGAGGCCCCGGTGAAACCAAGCTAGAGACAGAGCGCCGGGCGATTCAGCGGCGCATTCAGCGGCTTCAGCAGGAGGTCAACCAGCTCCAGGCCCACCGGGCGCGGCTGCGCCACCGCCGCCAAGACGACAACCTGCCCTCCTTAGCCGTGGTGGGCTATACCAACGCGGGCAAGTCGACCCTGGTGAACACGCTGACCAACTCTGAGGTCTACGCCGCCGACCAGCTGTTTGCCACCCTCGACCCCACCACCCGCCGCCTGGCGATCACCGACCCAGCAACCAACGAGACCACCCAGCTGGTGCTCACCGACACCGTGGGCTTTATTGAAGAGCTGCCCGCCTCGCTGATGGATGCCTTTCGTGCCACTCTCGAAGAGGTGACCGAGGCCGACGCCCTGCTCCACGTGGTGGATGTGTCGCACCCCGCCTGGCAAGACCAGATTCACTGGGTGATGAAAATTCTTAAGGACATGCCGATTGTGCCGGGGCCAATGCTGCTGGTGTTTAACAAGGCTGATCGGGTGAGCAGCGAAGCGCTGGCGATCGCCCAGGAGGAGTATCCCAACGCCCTCTTTATCTCTGCCACCGAGCGCCTAGGGCTAGAGACGCTGCGATCGCGCCTGCTGCAGCTGATCGACTACGCCGTCACGATATAACTAGAGAGATAGGGACTAGAGAAATAGGTTTTGCTGAGGCCATGATGGTTCAGGCTGTTCCCCAACCGCTCACCTTTGATGACTTTGTGGCGCTGTATCCCGAAGATGGCGGTCGCTACGAGCTGCGCCATGGAGTGATTACAGAGATGCGGCCCATCGGTGCCCACGTTCGCAGAGCGTCTCCCCAGGAGACAGAAGTTATCAGCCTGATTCGCCGAAAACTCGACTTTGAAATTGAGCGCCTAGACTTGCACTATTTCATTCCTCAGTCTTGTCTGGTCAAGCCTGGGCGAGAGGCCGAGGGCTACCTGCCCGACATCATCGTGTTAGATCAGGCAAAAGCTCAGGCCGACCCCTACTGGCGCAAGTACTCCAGTGTCTCCAGCGGTGACCCGGTGCGACTCATTGTTGAAGTGGTGAGCACCAACTGGCAAGACGACTATCTCACTAAACTGGCCGAGTACGAAAAATTAGGCATACCCGAGTACTGGATCGTGGACTATCGCGCCCTGGGCGCGCGTTTTATGGGCTCTCCGAAGGTGCCAACGGTATGGGTGTATCGATTAATCGCTGGGGAGTATGAGTCAGGGCAAGCCTTTCACCTGGGTCAAGGGCTGATCTCGCCGACATTTTCAGAGCTGGCCCTGACCGTAGACCAAGTGGTGGCGGCGGGCACAGCTACCAACCCTAACGGTGCGGGTGGCTAAAATGCCAAAGAGATATTGCTGACCGCCCTCTCATCTAAAGGATTAGCTAGTGCCGAATCAAGCGATCAAGCGCAGCATTCGCCGCTACGAGCAAGACTGGTTTAGGCTGCTGTTTCGCATTAGGGGTTCAGTGATACCGGCGGTGATGCCTCGGGTGCTGCTGTGTGCCATGTTTGCCTGGGGCGTCTTGCTGCTCTATGGGCGGGGGTGGCCGCTGGCGTCGCCAATATTGGGGTCGCTGGTGCCGAGCCTGGTGCTGGGGCTGCTGCTGGTGTTTCGCACTAACACTTCCTACGAGCGGTTTTGGGAGGGGCGCAAGCTCTGGGGCAGCGTGATCAACCACACTCGTAACCTGGCCCGGCAAATGTGGGTGGCGATCGCCACGCCCCAGCCCGGCGACACCGAGGCCAAAATGGCTACAGTGCGCCTGCTGCCCGCCTTTGCGATCGCCATGAAGCGGCACCTGCGCGGCGAAGCCCCCGACGCAGAGCTGGCCAGCCTGCTCACCGCCGACCAGTTTGCCAAACTCAGGCAGATGAATAACCCGCCCCTAGAGATTGCGTTTTGGGTGGCCGACTACCTGCAAACCCAGCAGACTCGGGGCACCCTCAACACCTACCAGCTCACCTACTGCCTCGAAACCCTTGATGGCCTAGTGGATGCCCTGGGCGGCTGCGAGCGCATTCTCAAGACGCCGATGCCCATTGCCTACAGCATTCACCTCAAGCAGCTGCTGATGCTCTACTGCCTGGCGCTGCCGTTTCAGATGGTGGACTCGGTGGGCTGGGGCACGCCGTTTTTGGTGGGGTTGATCAGCTTTGCGGTGTTTGGTATCGAAGAGATCGGCATTGAGATTGAAAATCCCTTTGGCCACGACTCCAATGACCTGCCCCTCGACACCATCTGCCGCACTATGGGGCAAAACATCGAAGACCTGCTCTCGCTGTCGCCGAGCACAGCGCGATCGCCCCAAGCCCCCCTAGCGGCCAGATAATATTGAGGGGTTGCCCAGGCGGTAGCGGGTATAGCTGAGAGAAACCCAGTTTCTCTCAGCTATTTCTATCTCCTAGAAACAGCCTCCTAGAAACAGCACTGAAAGAAACCCAGTTTCTAGACGCCCCTAGTTCTGCGGGTTGAGACGATTGGCCAGCAGAGCGACAAAGAACATCGGCAGCGACACCCCCAGGCAGATCAGCCCCTGGTTGATGCTCAGGGGTGCGGTGTCGAATAGGAAGTTCATCAGGCCCACCTGACTGAAGAGAATTTGAAATACGATCGCCACCAAAATGCCGTAGCCAATCGCCGACACATCCCCCAGGGGGACATCTAGTCCCTTAATTTTGGCGACTACCGAGGCCCAAAACTGGCTGATGCTGAGCAGGTAAATAATCCGCCCCGCCACCAGCGTCTGAATCGCCATGGTGCGCGCCAGGGCCAGTACGTACTCATTTGCGTAGGTATCGCTCAAGTCAGCGGGAATCCACCCTAGGTCAGCCCCATTTTGCCGCACCCACTCGAACATGCCGAAGATCAAAATCCAGTTAAACACCGAGATCAGGGCAATGCGCTTGAGCAAATCCTTGGACAGCAGCGGCTCGCTGGGGTTGCGGGGCGGACGATTCATTAAATTGTGCGATTTGGGTTCAAAGGCCAGGGGCACGGTCATGGCGATGGAGTTGACCATGTTGAGCCAGAGCACTTGCAGCGACAGAATCGGCAGCACGTCGCCCCGCCCGATCAGCACGCTGAGCAGAATGGTCATCGACTCGCCGCCGTTGACCGGCAGAATGAAGGCGATCGCCTTCATCAGATTCAGAAACACGTTGCGCCCTTCTTCCACCGCCGCCTCAATGGAGGCAAAGTTGTCGTCGGTGAGAATCATGTCGGCGGCTTCTTTGGCCACCTCGGTACCGGCCTTGCCCATGGCGATGCCGATGTCGGCCTGCTTCAGGGCGGGGGCATCGTTGACGCCGTCGCCGGTCATCGCCACAATGTGGCCCTTGGATTGCAGCGCTTCCACCAGGCGCAGCTTTTGCTCAGGGTCGACGCGGGCAAACACCGAGCCGTTTTGCACTTCGTTGGTGAGCTGGGTCTGATCAAACTGGGCCAGCTCTTGGCCCGTAAAGGCGATTACCGTTTCGGTGGGGCTGAGGCCCATGCGATCGGCGATCGCCGCCGCCGTCACCTTGTGATCGCCGGTGATCATCTTCACCTCAATGCCCGCCGACTTACAGGCTTCCACCGCTTTGATCGCCTCGGCCCGAGGCGGGTCGATCATGCCCTGCAGGCCGAGGAACACCATGCCTGACCTCAGGTCGTCGTGGTCGATGTGGTGGCCGTGAAAGGACTTGGCCGCAAAGCACAGCACCCGCAGCCCCCGCGAGGCCATGCGCTCCGCCTGGAGCAGAATGCGATCGCGCCCTGGATCATCGATGGCGGCGGCAGTGCCGTCGGTGGCTAAGGCGCGATCGCAGCGGGCTACTACCGCCTCCACCGAGCCCTTGGCCAGCAGCCACTGCCCGGCGGTATCCTGCTGGTGCAGGGTGGCCATGTACTGAAACTCAGACTCAAAGGGGATGCTGTCGATGCGCGGGTAGCTGTGGTTTAGCTCTGGGCGGTCAAACTTAGCTTTGCGGGCGGCGACCAGCAGCGCCCCCTCGGTGGGGTCGCCCACCACGCTCCAGAGGTGGTCTTTGTGCTCTAGCTCTGAGTCATTGCAGAGCATGCCCACGATCAAACACTGACGCAGGGGCGCGGGCATGGCGTCGAGGGGCAACGGGTTGTCTTCGCCGTCGCGCAGTTCGCCGCTGGGGGTGTAGCCCTCGCCAGTGAGGGCGTAGTGGCGATCGCCGGCGTAGATACTCTGCACCGTCATCTGGTTTTCGGTCAGGGTGCCGGTTTTGTCAGAGCAGATCACCGTGGCGCTGCCCAGGGTTTCGACGGCGGGCAGCTTGCGCACGATGGCGTGGCGGCGGGCCATGCGCGACACTCCAATGGCCAGGGTGATAGTGACTACGGCGGGCAGCCCTTCGGGAATGGCGCTCACCGCCAGGGCCACCGCCGCCTCAAACATTTCAATCGGCGAGTTGCCCCAGCCTAGGCCCACCGCAAAGGTCAGCGCCGCCACTGCCAAAATGGCCTTGAGCAGGGTTTTGCTGAAGCGGTCAAATTTGCGGGTCAGGGGGGTGACCAGGTTGCCGCTCTCATCCATCAGCTTTGAGATGCGCCCGGTTTCGGTATTGAGGCCAGTTTCGACCACAATGCCTTCGCCCTGGCCGAAGGTGACAAAGCTGCCCGCGTAGGCCATGTTGTGGCGCTCGGCCAGAGGCGTATCTTCGCCCAGGGAGTCTAACTGGGGCTGCTTTTCGACCGCGACCGATTCTCCCGTGAGGGATGACTCGTTGATTTGCAGGGTGCGGCCCCGCAGCAGGCGCAGGTCGGCGGGCACCTTATCGCCGGAGGTGAGCAGCACAATATCGCCGGGCACCAGTTCGCGAGAGGAAATCTGCACCTGCTGGCCGTCGCGGCGCACTATGGCGTCGGTGGTGACCGAGGAAGCCAGGGCGGCGATCGCACTCTCGGCCTTCGCCTCCTGCACAAAACCAATAATGGCGTTGATCACCGTCACGCCCCAGATCACTCCAGCATTGACCCAAGAGCCCAGCAGCGCCTTAATCAGCCCGGCAATCAGCAAGATATAGAGCAGCGGCTGGTTGAACTGAAGCAGAAACAGCACGATAGCGGGCTTGCCCGCCTTACCCTTGAGCTCGTTGGCCCCGTAGCGCTCTAGGCGGGCCTGGGCTTCCTGGGCCGATAGCCCTGCCTCTGGGTCGACCTCAAGCTGCTGGGTAATTTGGCTGCCCTTCGCCTGGTGCCAGGTCAGCGTGGGGTGGTCTTGGGGCTTGGGTGTTGAGAGCTGTTGGGCCACAGCGATATTCTCCGTCGGTAGGAACGATGGGAAGGCTAGCTAGAGAGAGACTGCTAGCGGAATCTGCTGAAGTTCAAGGGTCAGCCCGCTACCCTAGGTCACCGCCCTAGAACAATTCTTCTAGCAAAAGAAATAGAGAGCTGGGCCGTCGGTCAAGACTGGGGCAGGTGAAGGTGCGCTAACTCTACGGTAGATAGCAGCACTGCTGCTCAGGTCGCTTTCTTCACCAGAATTAACCAACGAAACGCTAACTGGGCTGCTATCGCGCTACTCGGGGGTAGCTAAAATTGAGCTATCCTACAGCCGGGCAACGGGGCGACGGCGGACTAATGAGCGCTGCGATCGCCCATTAGCCATTGCAGACCCTGTAGGAATTGAGTTAATGTCTCAGCCCAGAGCGATTGTGCTGCTATCGGGTGGCCTCGACTCGGCCACCGCTGCTGCCCAGGCGATCGCCGACGGCTACGGGGTAATTGCCCTGTCGTTTAACTACGGCCAGCGGCACCAGCGAGAGCTAGAGGCGGCGAGGGCAGTGGCGGGTCACTTTGCGATCGCCGATCACCACTTTATCGATGTCAACCTAGCCCAGTGGGGCGCATCTTCGCTCACCGACCTGACCCAAACGCTCCCTCAAGATGGCCCCCAGGACGGTGCTGAGTCAGGCATTCCCTCCACCTATGTGCCGGGGCGCAACACGGTGTTCATTGCCCTGGCCCTGGCCCTGGCCGAAGCCAAGGGGGCCGAAGCTGTTTACCTAGGCATCAACGCGGTGGATTATTCTGGCTATCCCGACTGTCGGCCTGAGTATCTGGCGGCCTTTCAGCAGCTGGCCCAGCTGTCGTCAAAGGCGGGGCTAGAGGGCCATGCGCCTAAACTGGTTGCGCCTTTAGTCATGGATTCTAAAGTGGATATTGTGCGTCGCGCCATAGCGCTGGGGGTGCCAATCGAGCAAACCTGGTCGTGCTACCAGGGCGGTGCTGAGCCCTGCGGGCGGTGTGATTCTTGCCGAATTCGCGATCGCGCCCTGGTTGAGGCCGGCTATCCCAATCTGGCAACCGCCACTGGCCAGGGAATGAGGCTAGGCTCTTCTGGTCTTCAACCGATCCACCCAAAGATCAGCCCCCAGAGATCAGCCCCCAGAGATCACCCCCCGGAGATCACCCACTGTCCTAAGTTTTCTAACGGTGCTGCTGGGGTAATGTGGCACAGTGTAATAAGCGCCATGGGAGTTATTGCAGCCATCCCCTGGACGACACCCCCCTTAGAAACCCTTTTTGCCCCTCGCCTATGCCCTGGCCTCGAATCATTAGCGGCATCGTTGCCATTGTGGTGGCCCTAGTCATGATTTTGCTGGGGGGTTGGTATTTCACCCTGGGCTTCGGGGTGATTATCTTTTTAGGTCAGCTCGAAATTTTTGCCCTGGTGAAAGCCAAGGGCATCTTGCCAGCGGCCAAAATCACCCTGGTGGTCAGCCAACTGCTGCTGCTTACCGCTCACCTGTCGCCGCCCGTAGCCGATGCGCTGCTGCCGATCAGCGGCACGTTTATCTGCTTTTATCTGCTGTTTCAGCCCCAGGTAGCCACTATTGCCGATGTGGCGGCCTCTATTTTGGGGTTATTCTACGGCGGCTACCTGCCTAGCTTTTGGGTGCGCCTGCGCGACCTAGGCGACACCCCCGCCAATCTGCCCCTAGGCGGCTACTGGCCCGAAACTTGGCCCCCCGCCCTAGACGCCTTACCCTACGGCCTGGCGATTACCCTGTTGGCCTTTGCCTGCATTTGGGCCTCCGATATTGGTGCCTACATCGCGGGCAAAAGTATTGGCCGCACCCCCCTATCAAACATCAGCCCCAAAAAAACCGTAGAAGGGGCGGCCTTTGGCATGGCGGGCAGCATGGTGATCGCCCTAGTCGGCAGCCACTGGCTGCAATGGCCCCTTTGGTCGCTGACTGGGGCCTTTCTGGGCCTCATGGTGGGCACCTCTAGCCTGCTGGGCGACCTCACCGAATCACTGATGAAACGAGATGCCGGGGTCAAAGACTCTGGAGCCCTGATCCCCGGCCACGGCGGTATTTTAGACCGCACCGACAGCTATGTGTTTACGGGCGCGCTGGTGTACTTTTTCGTCACCCTGCTGCTGCCCATGCTGTCGAGGGCTTAGCGACCCCGCATTTCCCAAAAGCTCAGCTCTTGACGAATGCGATCGCGATCCTGAGGCTGGGCAAACCGCAGCTGGTGGCGCAGTTCCCCAATCACCTGACGTCGCTCACCCGATTTCTTAGTTTCCATGCTCTTTACTCCAAACTGTAGCTATAGTTACAGTTTATCTGGGCGAGCTACAGGATTTCTGTCCCCTTACAATTCTTTGGATGGGGTAATTTAGACTCCTTTTAGATCAGCAGCCGCTGTAGGGTGGGCACTGCCCACCATTGGGGAAACTATTTTCCAGAAGTCGCCTAAGACCTCTATTTAGATCAGAGGGCTAGAAGATCAGAGGGCTAGAACCCGTTATTCTGAAAAGCTGAACGTTTACCGAGATCCGCCGTGCAAACCCCACACCCCATTCACGTGATCGGCGGCGGGCTGGCCGGTACTGAGGCCGCCTGGCAAATTGCCCAGGCCGGGGTTCCCGTGGTATTGCACGAGATGCGTCCCCACAAGACCTCCCCCGCCCACCACAGCGAGCATGTGGCCGAGCTAGTATGCAGCAACTCCTTTGGGGCGATGGCGAGCGATCGCGCCTCGGGCCTGCTCCACGAAGAGCTGCGACAGTTGGGTGCCGTCGTCATTGACAAAGCCCACCAGCACCAGGTGCCAGCGGGCGGTGCTCTGGCGGTTGATCGCGGCATTTTTAGCCAAGACCTGACCGAAACTCTAGAGCGGCACCCGCTGATCGAGCTGCGGCGAGATGAGGTGACGCGCATACCTGACGAGGGCATTACCGTACTCACCACCGGCCCCCTCACCAGCGAAGCGCTATCGGTCGATTTAGAACGGTTCACCGGCCAGGGCTACATGAGCTTTTTTGACGCCGCCAGCCCGATTGTGGTGGGCGAGAGTATTGACCAGTCGGTGGTATTTATGGCCTCTCGCTACGATCGCGGCGAAGCGGCCTACCTCAACTGCCCCATGAACCGCGAACAGTACCTGCATTTTTGGACTGAGCTGTGCAGCGCCGAGCAGGCCGAACTCAAAGACTTTGAGCGCGAAACCGCCAAATTTTTTGAGGCCTGCCTGCCGATCGAAGAAATGGCGCGGCGCGGCGAAGACACCATGCGCTACGGCCCGCTCAAGCCCGTGGGACTGTTTGATGCCCGCCTGGGCGACTTTAAAGACCCAGAGAACAAGGGCAAAAAGCCCTACGCCGTGGTGCAGCTGCGGCAGGAAGACAAAATCGGCCAGCTGTGGAACATGGTGGGCTTTCAAACCAACCTGCGCTGGGGCGAACAGGCGCGGGTGTTTCGCCTGATTCCCGGTCTAGAGAAGGCCGAGTTTGTGCGTATGGGGGTGATGCACCGCAACACGTTTTTGAACTCGCCGGAGCTGCTGCACGCCACCCTGCAATTTAAGGCTCGGCCAAATTTGCTGGCGGCGGGGCAGCTGGTGGGCACCGAGGGCTACACGGCGGCGGTGGCCGGGGGCTGGCTAGCGGGCACGAATGCGGCTCGCTTGGCCCTGGGGCGATCGCCAGTGACTCTCCCCGCCACCATGATGCTGGGAGCGCTGGTCGATTTCATCACCTCGGCGGAGCCAAAGCACTTTCAGCCGATGCCGCCAAACTTTGGCATTTTGCCGCCCCTGCCGACCAAAGTGCGGAGCAAAAAAGAGCGCTACGGGCAGTACCGCGATCGCGCCCTCAGCGACCTCTATACCTGGGCCTCCGACCAGAGCATCTCGCTGCATCACCTGACCCTGAGCGCCACGGCCTGACAGGGACAGCTTAACCAGTCGCTTAAACCAAAAGGCATAACCCCAAGGGCATAAGGAGACTTCTGGGAAACACTTTCCCCAAGTAGTAAGGTAAGACAGGCCTTATGTAAGTAGTGAAATGCCAGTCGAATTAACCGACAAAGCCTACATAAAATACCAGGCTCACCACAGGCAAATTTTGCTCACCGCAATGTTGCCACTAAAGCATACGGCTACATCTGAGTCGGGGTCGTGGAGGCGTTTGCCATAGTCGCCAGCATAGTAAAACTGCCCCTGATCGACCGTAAATTCTGTGGGCAGGGGTTGGGTGCAGGTGGCACAAAACACAATCTCTGGCTCTAAATCACCGGGCTTCAGGTGGGGCAAATTTACGTTCCAGAAACATCCCGGCGCTAAAGCCTCGGCCATCAGGCGGTCGAGCACTCGGGCAGCCAGGCGGGTCGCTAGCCCCCAGTCAATCGGGCGGCGGTTTTGAATGAAGTGAGAAATGGCGATGCCCGGTACCCGCAGCAGGGCCGCTTCGCGCACGGCAGCAACGGTGCCCGACAGGTGAATGTCGGCCCCCATATTTCCCCCAGCATTTATGCCCGAGAGCACCCAGGTGGCCTCGGGGCACAGGTGAACCAGGGCCACGCGGGTGCAGTCTGCTGGAGTGCCGCCAATGGCAAAGGCGCTTTCATCTTGCTGAGTGATAGCAATTGGCCCACCCCGGTTCATCTGGTGGCTACAGCCCGAGAGATGTTGATCGGGGGCCACCACCCAGTTGGGCAAATGCTGTACGGCCTGGCGTAGGGCGGCAATGCCGGGGGCGGCAATGCCATCGTCGTTGGTCAACACAAGGGTCATGGAAGAGTGCGCAGATTATGATCTGTGCAGAGAATAAATATCGCCCTGCTTATCATAGGGCATACCCTAAGGTCGAAGCATCTGGCTGGGCTTGTTCAAGGTAAGCAAGGTCATTCCTTATCTTCGTGGTGCGCCGATGCCAGATGTCATCTGGCATCGGCGCTAGTTATCGCCCAGCGCTCCGGCGGGGGAGCTTTACCCAGCGGGGAACACGGGCTCGGTGGGGGCCACAGGTTGAGTCGGGGCGACGGGTTGAGTGGGATCTCCCGGCAGGGGCATAACTACTCCTGGCGGAGTTTCGCTGTAGCGTCTAAGCTCTTCTGCCGGGGAGGGCAAAGCCACAGATTCAACCGACTGGGCATTGGCTTCAGCGGCAAAACCATTGATCAGACTGGGGTCTAAGATCGCGTCATGGCTGCTGAAGGGAGCCTGCTGGTTGAGGGCTTGCAGCAGGTCGAGGCGCAGGGAAGCTAAAGACTCATCGGGGGCGGGGCGGTAGTTGGGGTTGGCTAGCTGTAGGCCCGCTATTAAGTCACTAGTTTGATAAAACTCGAGCAGGTCAAACTCAACCACCTGTAGGTTATCTGCACCGATGAAGGCCATCTGCCCCGCATCGAGGACAAACTCTTGCCCGGTGGTGGTGACAGTAATCGACACTGGGCCAGTGGGCGAGTTGGCCAGGGCCATCACCAGGGTCAGCCCGCGCGAGGGCACATGGCGCACCACCATCCCAGAGCTGTTGATGCCCATGGTGGCGTTGGGGGTTTGCAGAGTAGTGCGCCCCTGACTTGACGAGACAAATAGGGCGACAGTCCCCTGGCTGAGGCTGAGGTTGCGGGTGTTGGGCCAAAACTGCAGGTGGGCCTGTTCGCCTACCCGGGCCAGGGAACCATCGCTAAACAGCACTTCAGCTTTAGCTGAGGCTGAGGTGCTGAGCGTTTCTCCAGGGCAAAAGCAATCGGTGGCAGAGGCCGGACGCGATTCCCCAGCAGCCGACACCAGATCAACCTGGTGTTCGCTGGTTCTTACCCTGGCCCCGGTCAGGGGGACGCCTGCTACTGCTGGAGTTGCGATCGCAGCGGCGCTGACCACCGCCAGCAGTACGACGGAAATACTGTATGTACGAAAAACCATAGCTTAATCAGTGATGACCACAAGTGACGAAGGAGCCAATTGCCTCGAGGTAGATGCAGCTAGACATTGTCCACCGCTATATAGGCCATATATAGGCCAACTTCGCGAACTCAGAATACCCTGGTAGCAGCGCAGCAGCATCAGGGGTATCACCCTCGTCGGCCTAGGCCGAGACCACCTAGGCCGAGACCACCTTAGATGTCGAAATGTAGCCTAGGGAACTTAATCTTTATGGTAGTGGCCTAGCCGCTAGAATCTAGCCCGATTCATAAATCTTGGGGATCCATTGGTTAAATGTTTAGTGAACCTAGCAGTTAGTTTCAGGAATGCCCGGCAAAATCAGTGATTCTGCTGGTGACGAGATAGCGATTATTCCATCGGAAATATTTCTGTGGCTCAGCAACGCAACGTTATTCACCTGGTGCTCAGCCTCAGCATGTTTTGCTGGGCCACGCCAAGCCAGGCTAAACCGGGTCAGACTGGGGTGCTGGGTCAACTAGCACCTGGGGCTACCGACACCCCAGCGATTCGTTCAGCCACAGACGATCTGCCAGAGGATCTTGCCCTAGGGCAGGCCGGGCTACTCACTGCCCCCCCTTCCACC
>QBMN01000129.1 GCA_003241845.1 Shackletoniella antarctica
AGTCCCTCCCCTGGACTGCTGGCCTCTCTGTGACCGAAACGATGATAGAGGCCTCTCTATGTGGGGTGATTTCTCTGTGCTAAGGCGTATTCTTAGCAGCCCCTATGATGCTGATATGAGTCCGGCTGACAAATCTACGCTGCATTCAGCGGCTTGTACCTTAGGCTTATTGGCCTACAATCTCGACAAGCAAAAGGCTGATTTTGAGGGCATTACTCCTGCACAGTGGGCTGTAGATCCAGATGGCGATGGAGTCTATGTGTCAGGAATGGCTAAGACCCTGCTTGATTTAGTTGGCACATCTATTCCGGTTGCTGATGTCGAAACTGCAAACTGGCTCCAAGCGGCGGCTGGCGATCCAAATCTTCCACAAATCCAGGCCGCATCTGAGTATTTTCAGATTCAACGTGATCGAACCTTTGGGTTTCTATCTGGACAAGGGCTGGAGACCGTAGCAGCAACAACTCCCTTGCCAGGCACCTATGACCAAGCCGCTGCAACCTTTACTTTTGCAGGTGATGATCTGACAGCTCCTTATACAGCTCCTAGCTACCGAGTGGGTTGTGACCCCAACCTATTTGTCGGTAAAGGCGTAACAACTGTGAGCAGTGCTCTGACCCTAGCGTTGGCTCTCTGCCCCCAACCCGCTCCCACGGTTGGGACTTCTGTCAAATATCCTTCGCTTTACTATCTCTTTCCGCGAGCTAATCACGGCCAATATCAGACAGCTGCTGAGACTGACCTAACTTCTCTTGGAATTACGGGTACCACAGTCCAGCCGGTGGGTGAAGAATATATTGATGCGACAGCACCGGTTATTCCCGACAACATCACCCCCAATTACATTGTTAGTCATGTTTACGAGGTGATTGGAAGCACTCCCGATGACTTGAGCGGTTTGGCTGCCAATCCGAGAACCCCAGGCGCCACAACTGATGGATGGCAGTTGCCGTACACAGCCAATTCAGCAGGAGTACTCTCAGACACTGCGGGCAATCGCCCTGACGATAAGCCCTTTGCTATTACCAACTCAGCAGGTGGAACCTTAGACGTATCTTTCCTCGACAAAGGCATGTTCGATGGTCGAGAGCAAATGGGCATTCGGGTACTCGACATCGACCTACAAAAGCTCACCGATACGCGAGTCGCTGGCGACACCTCCGACTTTTGGATCTCTGACGTTGCTTGCGACCCAGAGATTCGAGACTGCGACGTCTTTACCGAGGGCATCATCTACGCTTTTAGAGAAGACGCCGTGCGCGAAGACGAAATCGTCCGACCCAAGACCTCTGCGGCAAGCTCTGACTGTCTCACCGTGAAAACTGTCACCTCCGACGCTTGCCGCATGGATCTATCCATAGCTGCTCCAAAAGATCCACCCCTTACCGCCGCAGGCATTAGCCTCAAGCCCGTAGACTTCTATGCTGACCCAGACCGTCGCCCCAGCGGCTTTAGGCTGCGCAATGGGGTTGATATGAGCCGCAGCAAAGCCCGCAAGGTCGGCATGACCTTTGTCACCGACAACAGCGTCTACGTTCTTGGCAACTTTAACCTGCACAGCACCGAGGGCACGGTGGCCTCGATTATCGAAGAGTTCAAACCCAAAATTGGTGGCATAGACTGGACTTTCAACAATTTCTACAGAGACCGGGTAGCAGACCCTGCCAATGCCAACGGTATTGACATCAGGTTTTCTCAGCAAGACGACGACACCTGGCGACCGGTAGAGATATTGGCCGACTCCTTTAACATTCTGTCTGCGGGCTTTCTTGACGGGGCCGTAGAAGATACCTTCACTAGGGCTAGACCTATCGTTACTGCGGGTATACCTATCACTAGTGTTTCAACCTCCACGTCGTATATGAACCAAAGCCGCCCAAACGACGCCCAAACCACCATAGTGCGAGAAAATGGAGCAAATACTCCCGTTTGGATCAACCGCAATGGCACCGCCTTTGTCGGCACTGCACCCATCTATACAGCGGTAGCTCCCGACGACTGGACTGGGTTACGTGACACTAATGATGAGCGCCTCTTCAATGTTCGGTTGATCGAGGATCCTACCGTCGCCTACGTCAATGCTGTGGTCATCGCGGGCATTGTGCCCAATCGCCCCCAGCAGTCCTATGGCGGGTTGCACAACTTCCCTCGCCTAAACGAGATGTGGTCAAGCGGCAGTGACACTAACCAAAACCTGCAAATTGCGGGCGCATTCTTCCAGCTCAACTTTTCTACGGCAGCCACTGGCCCCTTTGAGCAAGATGCCTGGGAACCCAGCCAAAGCCCCGGCTCGAAGGAGAATATCGGCTACTACCGTGCCCCTAATCGGCGGTGGGGCTACGACCCAGGTTTGCTCTACTACCCCCCAGCCGCTGCCGCTCGGCGCTTTGTCTCGGTGGGCACCCCCCGCAGCGAGTACTTCCGCGAGCTGCCCTCCGACGACCCCTACATCACCAACCTGCGCTGTGCTGTCGTCGTAGACGGTGGCGACCCCGTCTACGACGACAGCATCCGAGGCACCTGCCCTCCTCCCGCCTAGCCCTGACTAGCTAAGAAAAGCTCTGTTGCCCCCCTTGGGGCATCTGGCCACACCACCGTGAAGGAACCTCTACCATGATCTCCAACCCGCTAAGACCTCGCGTTTTTGCCCCCCAACCTGGCCTCAAAGCGGCCAACAGCCCAGGGGCACAGGCACAGCAGCAGGGCTTTTCGCTGATTGAGTGCTTAGTCGCCATTATCATGGTGGCCCTGGTGACCAGCGCGATCGCCCCAGCCCTGGTGATCTCGGTGGCCACCCGCGTACACAGCCAAAAGGCCGATCAGGCCCTGGCCCTGGCCCAGCGCGAAATCGAGCGCACCCGCGTCTTAGTCGAGCGCGGCGACATAACTGCCGCCACCGTCGCTACCCTGCCGCCGCCCCTGGCAGCTGACTTCGCCGACGCCAACATCAATGCAGCCCCGGCACCAACAACCCTAGGTACTGGTGCTGCCAGCGCTACCCGTGCTGTGCCTATCGATTTCAACGACGATGGCGACGACGACTTCTTTGTCCAGCGCTATCGGACCAGGGGGCAGGTGGTAGACGGCGTTCCAGTGGCCTTTGCCATGGGGGTACGGGTTTACGACCGCAGTGCTACAGGCGTCCTATCAATTGAGCCAGCCTCGTTAGTGATGACCAGCAACGAGGCTGGCCGCCGCACCCGACCCCTGGCGTCGCTTTACACCACCATGGCGACCAGCAATCAGGGCGAGTCGTTGTGCAACCTGAACACCTATCTCAAGCCCAACGCTCTGCCAGATCAAATCGGACCCTTGCCAGACACCGGACGCTTACCAGACGTCTGCTCATCTCCCTAACTAGCTGCGTAAGTTTTGTAGGTGCTGGCTTGGCTAAGCGCTTTCAATGGCTCTATTCCATCGGCTCAATCAGGTTTCTACGATATTACTGTCCTTTTATGGGTGCTTAGTCCCATGGCTGCTCAATTTCCCTCTACGGCCTTGACCCGCTGGCTACTGCAAAAAAACTGGCTGCTCCAAAAGGCTAGGGCAAACCAGCGTGGCTTTACCTTGACCGAGCTATTGGTCGCCATTGTTGTTGGCTCGATCATTTTGACTAGCCTGCTATATCTCGTGGTTGAGCTATTGGGCACCAACCTTAGAGAAGAGCGCCTCACCCAGGCCCAGCAAGACACCCGACGGGCCTTAGACTACATCAGCCGAGATGTCCGAGAGGCGGTCTACGTCTATGCCAACCCCCAGACAGTGGTTGGCCAACTGTCAGAGCCAGACGTCCCCGATGACAGCACCGCCGTCCTTGCCTTTTGGCGACTAAAACCCATTGACGTGGCCGCTATCCCTGCCGCTTGCATTACCGATGAATGTGAGACCCTCAGGGTGCGTCATAGCGTCTACGACCTGGTGGTTTACTTTCACAAACCCAATGCCCCCGGCGGCATTTGGTCTGGCCCAGGGCGCATTATTCGCTACGAGCTGACAAACTACTCTAATCTTGCTGCCCAGACCCCAACCCCCGGATATCGCGACCCATCTCGGATTAAAGACGGCTTTGCACTTTGGACACCCGATGGCGTAACCAGAGGCAGAAATAACGTTTTAGCAGACTTTATTGATACCCACAACGTTGATCAAACAGTAAGTACGGCTTGTTTACCAGCAGACGGTTTTATAGCGTCATTGGTTGTGGATTCAAATAACTTTTTTGTCTGCGTGAGAGATCCTGGTACCGGAGTTAATCCCCTCAACCAGAGCTTGTCTGTGTTTTTGCGGGGCAGCACCGCTAACCCTGGCCCCGGCACCACCATTATCTTTGGCCCCACTAGCGAGGGCAGCAGCCTACCCATCATCAGCACCGAAGTGCTGGTTCGCGGCCGCATCGAGACGCAGCTCTAGCCGTCAATCTAGTGCTTTTTATCGGGCCTTGTGGCCTCTGAGTCGTTTGCCAGCAGTCTTCAACAGCGTTGCCCGCCATGAAACCCTTTACCTTCCGCAAAACCCATCAAACCGCCGGGTTTACTCTGATTGAGGTGCTGGTGGTGGTGATTATCGCCGGTATTTTAGCCGCCATTGCTGCGCCGGGCTGGCTGGCGTTTCTCAACCGCCAGCGGGTCGGTGCCGTTGAGAGCGACCTGATGCAGACGTTAAAAAATGCTCAGCAAGACGCCATTCAGCGCCGCCTAACTCTGCCCGTGCAAATCAACGATGGGGCCGCTGCGCCCACGATCACCGTCAATGGCCTTGCCCAAACCTTGGGAGACAGCGCCGATAACCCTGGCAATATTCAGCTCACGTCTTACGTGGTAACAGCCGGTGTCCCATATGATGACTTTGACACGGTAGTGTTTGACTATCGCGGCATGCCCTCCATCGGCACAAGCCCAGCAGACGGCACGAGGATTGATCCAGCAGACGCGTCTAGTGAGGATCTGCCCTTTGTTATCAGCATTAGCTCTGGCAATGGTGGCTCCCAGCAGTGCGTCATTGTCGCCAACCTACTGGGCAGTCTTAAGTCTGCCAACGATGACGACTGCAACGATCCCGGCGTAGCGACTGACTGATCTCTCGCTGCCATCGCTATCTCTGCGCCTGCGCCTGTATCCAATTCGCTTCAGCCTCTGAGAAGGCGGGCGGCGGTGGCGGCTGACTATAGTCAACCGAGAGATCATAGGCAGCCTCCTCATAAATCGCCCCCAGCGCCGCCTGTAGATCAAGCGGCACATCGCCATTGGGGGCAGCTAGCGGCAGCACCGTCGACATGCGATCGGCCATAGCTCTATCTGATTTGTCTGCGCCCTGGTGAGGGCAATGCAGTAGGGCACCTCCGGCAGACGGGTTTGATCCCGCCATTTACCCTTAGCTCCGGGTTGCTTACCGGCAGGGCGGTGGCCAACCCTTTTACCGTCTTGAGAGGCGACAGGGGCACTCTGTTCTGCTTCCCCAGCCTCAGTTGCGACGCCAACCTCCTCTGATGAGTCCTCCGCTAAGAGCGCTAAATCACTCGGCTCTGTCTCTTCTGCTAAGGGTGATAGCTCAGTTTCGGGTCTCGACGTTGACTGATACGGTCTAAATATTCTGTAACTTTTTGGACTAAGAAGTCTAATTGTCTTGGGTTTTTGGCTTTCTGACCATGATTTTTATGATCTCGATGAATTGGTCAAAGATGGTAGGAGAGAAATATCTGATCAGGATTGCATAAACGATCATGCCCATGACAGTGACTACAAAAATTAGGCCAACAGGGTTAAGACTATCTAGAAGCAATCGCCTGAGCACAACACTCGAAAGCGTCATGACAAGGGCGCAAGACGCTGGCGCTATAAAGATGCTCAGATACCGGCCTAGACTATCTTGTGTTAGTTTGCAAATGACCCATTGCCCAATGGGAAAAGCAATATAGGTGCGAATGACTGCTCCTACAGCAACGGCAAAAAGACCCCAGCGGTAAGAAATAGCAAAAGCCAACAAGCTCAAAGCAACATCGAGAACACTAAGCCAAAGCCACCATGAAGACTTTCCCATGGCGATAAAAACTGAGCCTTTAAAGAAAGTGATGGATCGTGAAATACCTAGCATTGCTAATACTTGCATAATCGGTGTTGCCGGCAGCCACTGCTCCCCAAATAAAACCCTAATTAGCTCTGGCGACAACACTGCCATACCCAAAAACATGGGCATGGCCAAGGCGCTGGTCAACTGAGTCGCTGAGTAAAGAGCGCGGCGAAATCGCTCTGGGTCTTCTTGCAAGCGCGAAAAAGTAGGCAAAGCGACATCACGACTGGTCTGAATCAAGATCTGGGTCATGGCGTTGAGCACCCTATAGGCCACAGTGTAATAGCCCAACTCAGTCGGGCTAAAGACATACCCCACTAAGAAGTCATTGGCACGGGTGCTAAAAAAATCCATATAGTTAAACCCCATGATATAAATGCCGACCTGAAATAGTTCTTGAAAATGCCGCATAGACACTCTTAAGGTTGGTCGCCAGTCGCTACAAAACCATAGGGTAAGGGTGCCAATCGTTTCAAAGACCATCTGTTGGCCCACCAAACTCCATACCCCCAAGCCCTGCACAGCCATGGCGACGCCTACGACACCGCCAGCCACTGTGGCAAATAGCCATCGAGCCGCGATCAACTTGTACTCAAATCGACGTTCTAAGATTGACTGCTGTAGCTGCCCCAAGGCCGCAACCACAAACAAAAGCGAAAAACACCTCAAAATCGGCGTCAAAGCCGGTTCCCCAAACAGCTGGGCCACCGGCCCGGAGATACCGACGCCCACCAGGGTCAGCGACAGGCCAATGGCGAGGTTAATCCAAAACGCGGTGTCGAGGTGCTCAGGCTCCAGGTCTTTCCGTTGGATAATAGCCTGACCAAACCCCTGATCTAAAAACAGCCGCATGAAAGCCAAAAATACGTTGGCTAGGGCCACTAGCCCGAAGGCTTCTGGCGACAGCAACCGCGCCAGCATAAAAAAGATGAGCAATGAACCAATCTGACTGCCCCAGTTTTGGATGGCAGACCAAATCACGCTGTTAATTGCCTTGTGTTTAATGCTCATTCCATCATTGTCTTAGCGGTATAGGCACCGTCGTCAACCCCTGATGCAGGTCAATCGGCCACAGCTGCATCGTTTTGCCCTGGGCGAGGGTGAGGGCTATACAGTAGGGCACCTCCGGCAGCTGGGGCTGGGCAAAGGGGCGCGTGCATTGCCGCCGCAGGTCTAGCTCTAGCAGATGCACCCCAGCCTGGTAAATGCGCTGCCGTTTTTGGCGGTAAGTCGTCAACCCCGGCTCTCGCTGATTGACTGGCGACAAGAGTTCGAGGCTGGTAATCAACCGATTTTGGGCCACATCACGAATTTCAATGGTGATGAGCCGCAAGGAGATGCCATGGCCAACCAACTGTGCCTGAGCTTTCACCATACTACCCACAATCTTTCTAAACTCACGATTGCCCTACTCTGGCGATCGCCCCTGCCCCCATTTCGTGATAAAAATCCCGTTTCATGATAAAAACAGTGGGCAGATTCCGCCGAGTGAGGTCACCCCATGAACGCATCATCCCTACCCTTAGACGGCCAGGTAGCGTTAGTTACAGGGGCCTCACGGGGCATTGGCCGAGCCATTGCCGCCAATCTGGCAGCGGCGGGGGCCAAGGTCGTGGTCAACTACGCCCGCTCTGGCTCAGCGGCAGAGGCGGTCGTGGCGGCGATTGTTGAGGGCGGCGGCAGTGCGATCGCCATTCAGGCCGATGTCTCTAAGGCCGATCAGGTAGACGCGCTGATTGGCGGCACCCTAGAGAAATTTGGCCGGGTTGACATCTTGGTCAACAACGCAGGCATTACCCGCGACACCCTGCTGCTGCGCATGAAGCCCGAAGACTGGCAGGCGGTGATCGACCTCAACCTCACCGGAGTGTTTCTTTGTACTCGGGCTGTGGCCAAGCTCATGCTCAAGCAGCGATCGGGCCGCATTATCAACATTGCCTCAGTGGCGGGGCAGATGGGCAACCCCGGCCAGGCCAACTACAGCGCCGCTAAGGCGGGGGTGATTGGCTTTACTAAAACCGTGGCCAAAGAGCTGGCCAGCCGAGGGGTGACCGCCAACGCCGTGGCCCCTGGCTTTATCGCCACCGACATGACCGGCGACCTGTCCAACACCGACGAGATTCTTAAATACATTCCCCTGGGGCGGTTTGGCCAGCCCGAAGACATTGCTGGCATGGTGCGGTTTTTGGCCGCAGACCCGGCAGCGGCCTACATTACCGGCCAGGTCTTCAACGTCGATGGCGGCATGGTGATGGCCTAGGCGCGGTTTACTGTACGCAACAGCCAGAGGGTGGCGGCCAGCGAGACAAAGTGGGCCAGCAGGGTGTTGGTGTTGGCCTGCACCACAAAAATATCGAAGGCTTCGACGTATTGATTGATATTGCCGGGCACAAACACCGTGCCCCCCTGGGGCTGGGCTAGGGCCTTGCCCAGCAGCGACCCTATCAGCGCCTGGCTGCCAAACAGGGTGATCAGCATGCCCACCATGCTAATCACGGTGCCCAGCCGCAGCGCCTGAATGGCGTCTTTGGGGCTGGGGCGCTTGGCGGTGTCGCGGCTGCGCAGCCTGCGGCTGAGCCGGGTATAGCGAAACGCCCAAAAGGCGCTGAGGTAGACAGCGCCCAGGCCCAAAGATGCCAGCAACAGCCCTATCCCAGTGCCAGGGTTGCCCCCCCCAGTGCCCGATCGCGCCCCTAGGTTGATGCTGGCAAACAGCAGCACCAGGCTAGAGATCGCGGCCAGCACCACCTGCACCCAAAAGCTGACCCAGCCCACCACGCGAAAGGAGCTGGCAATGCGCCGCACGGCGGGGGGTAGGGCGTAGTCAAAATCTGTAGTCATACCTGTAGATTTTAGACCGATTTTAGACCGATTTGAGGCTGAGGGCGGGGGCTTCTGAATGATACATTTGGGGAAATGCTGGGGGCACAGGAATGGCAGAAGCAATTGACCAAGCCAGAATGCGGATGCAGGAGCTATGCGATCGCTGGGGGCCAAGGGTAGACTACCTGGCGATTCGCCTAGAGCAGTCAGAGGGCACCGACATTTTTTTGCGGGGGGGCAATACCGAGACCCTCAGCGAGGCGATCGCCATTGGCGGCCACGTGCGGGCCTGCTACCGGGGCGGCTGGGGGTTTGCCAGCTTCAACGACCTAGAGAGCCTGGCCCCCTGCGTCGAAGATGCCGTAGCCGCCGCCCGCCTGGTGGGCCACGACGAAACCCTGCTGGCCTCGGTAGACCCGGTGCAGGTTAGCTGTCGCCTGCCGCTCACTGGCACAGACCCGCGCCAGGTTTCTCTGGCCCGCAAAAAAGCCCTGTGCAGCCAGTACGCCGACCTGCTGCAAGGGGCTGACAGCCGCATTGCCACCACGTCGGTGCGCTACGCCGATGTCGCTCAGCGGGTGCTGCTGGCCACCTCCGAGGGCACCCTGATCGACCAGGCCTGGTCAGATATGGAGATGCGGTTTGCCGCCACCGCCCGCAATGGCGACACCGTGCAAACCGGGCGCGAAACCACCGGCTCTCGCAAGGCTTACGAAGACCTAGAGAATCTTGACAGTCAGGTGATGGGGGCGGCCCAGCGGGCGATCGCCGCCCTAGATCTGCCCCCGGTGCGGGGGGGCACCTACGAGGTCGTGATCGACCCGATTCTCACCGGGCTGTTTGTCCACGAGGCCTTTGGCCACCTGTCGGAGGCCGACATGGCCTACGAAAACCCCGACCTGCTAGAGTCGATGAGCCTGGGGCGGCGGTTTGGCCCCGCCGCCCTGCAAATTTTTGATGGGGCCGCCCCCGAGGGCCATCGGGGCAGCTACTTCTACGACGACGAAGGCACCCCCGCCACCACCACCCAGCTGATTCAAGACGGGGTTTTGGTGGGGCGGCTGCACTCCCGCGAAACGGCGGGCAAACTGGGCGAACAGCCCACCGGCAACGCCCGCTGCCTCAACTACCACTATTCGCCCCTGGTGCGCATGACCAACACCTGGATTGAGCGCGGCACCACCCCCGTCAACGACCTGTTTGCCGACATCAAAGAGGGGGTCTACGCCCGCAACTGGCTCGAGGGCATGACCAATGGCGAAATGTTTACCTTTACCGCCGGCGAAGCCTGGATGATTCGAAACGGCAGGCTGGCAGAACCGGTGCGCGATGTCACCCTGTCGGGCAATGTGTTTCGCACCCTGGCCGACATTGCGGCGATCGGCGACGACTTTTATTGGGATGAGTCTGGCGGCTGCGGCAAGGGCGGGCAAAATGGCCTGCCCGTGGGCTGCGGTGGCCCCAGTCTGCGCATTGGCAACGTCGTTGTCGGGGGCGAGGCCGAAGACGGCTATGAGTAATGGCTCCATTAACCACGGCCGCATTTTACGCAACCTCATGCGCCTGATGGATGTCACCTGCGGCCACAGCCTCTACGAGGTGCTGCCCCGAGGGGTGCAGATGTGGCTGCCAGAACAGGAGCGAGGGGTGTATCCCGACCTGATTGTGGTGGCCGGGGCACCGCTGCTGCACGACGGTCAAGCAGACCGAGTGCTCAACCCCTGCGTGCTGTTTGAAATTTTGTCAGACCCGACCCCCAGCTACAGCCCAGAGGCCGCTGCATTGCCAGAGCGCGGGGGGCTGTTTCGCCAGTGCCGGGCCATTCCCTACCTGCAAGCCTATGTGTTTGTGCACCAAACTGAGGCTCGGGTAGAGCAGTTTTACCGGGCTGATGCAGAGCACCTGTGGGGCATGACCGCCCAGACTGGGCTCGACTCAGTGGTAGAGCTAGCAATCACCAATGCCCGGCTGCCCATGATGGATATCTACGCCCAGGTAGACTCTAGTCTGCTGGTGTAGAAGAGCGCAGGCTAGGGCGACAGGCGGGCGATCGCCCAATCATCCTGCTTTAGGCTATACAAAAAGCGATCGTGGAGGCGGCTGGGTCGCCCCTGCCAAAACTCAAAGCTGCTGGGCTTAACCCGGTAGCCCCCCCAAAAGTCGGGCAGGGGCACTTCCTGGTGAAGAAATTTCTGTTTCATGTTCTCAAACTGCATCTCCAACAGCTGGCGCGACGAGATCACGGTGCTCTGCTGCGACACCCAGGCCCCCAGCTGGCTGCCCCTGGGGCGCGACGAAAAATATCGCAGCGACTCTGCCGCCGAGATCTTGCTGGCCGTGCCGGCGATCGCCAGCTGCCGTTCTAGGGCATACCAGGGAAACAGCAGCGACACCTGGCTATTGGTCGCCATCTGCTGGGCCTTGCGGCTGCCGTAGTTGGTAAAAAACACCAGCCCATCGCGGTCAAAATATTTCAGCAGCACCGTGCGCTGGTGGGGCACCCCCTCGGGTGAAACCGTAGACAGCACCAGGGCGTTGGGTTCTAGCAGCTCCGCCTCGCGGGCCTGCTCAAACCACAGCTCAAACTGGGCAAAGGGGTCGGGGTTAAGCTCGTCTAAATCTAGGCCCCGCTGGGTATAGTCGCGGCGCAGTTCCCCAATATCCATGGCGTATTTTTGGCCTAAATAATTTCGTCTAGGGCATCTTTAACCAGGGCATACCGGTAGGTAAACCCGCTGCCTTCCGTGCGTTTGGGCAGTACCTGCTGCCCCTCTAGCACCACCTGGGCACCGTCTCCCAAAATTGTTTCGAGCACAAAGTCGGGCACGGGCAGCCAGGAGGGGCGATTGAGCACCTTGCCGAGGGTTTTGCAAAACTCGTCCATGCGCACCGGGTTGGGGGCCGTGCCGTTGTAGATGCCCGCCATCTGCGGATCTTGCAGCGCCTGCACAATCAAACTCACCAGGTCATCGCGGTGAATCCAAGAAAACCACTGACGACCGCTGCCGATGGGGCCACCGGCAAACATGCGAAAGGGGGTAAGCATTTTGGCCACCGCCCCGCCCATGCCCAAGACAATGCCAAACCGCAAAATCACCAGGCGGGTGCCGTAGTCTTTGACCGGCTGGGCCGCCGCTTCCCACGCCTGACAGACCTGCGAGAGAAAGTCGTCTTCGATGGGGGCGCTGGTTTCATCAAAGGCGGCGGTTTCGCTGGTGCCGTAGTAGCCAATGGCCGAGGCATTGACCCATACCTGGGGCTTGGGGTCGGCTTTGTCCAGGGCCTCAACCAGTTTTGCGGTGCCAATTTTGCGGCTGTCTAAAATAGCCTGCTTGTGTTCATCGCTCCAGCGCTCTGCGATCGGGGCACCGGCCAGGTTGACCACGCCGTCGCAGCCTGAGAGCAGTCCGGTTTGCCAATCCCCCGACTCTAGGGGGCTGTAGCCCACTATCTCGACCTGAGGAAAGGCAGCGGCAGGAAACACCCGGCGACCGTGGTCAACGCTGCGGGTGAGGACGACAATGCTGTGACCGTCGCGTTGCAGCCGCTCTACCAGGCGACTACCAACAAACCCCGTTGCTCCGGTAATTGCAATTTTCATGGGCACCTGATTCTGGAGAGGGCAGCCCAGCACAAGACAGGGCTTGGTCTAGGATAAACCATCCCGAAGGGCCACTCTCACGAGGATTTCTCCTAACCACCCCACTAGCGACGGCGATTGATCAAGATGACGTAGTAGAGCAGGTTGAGCAGAGCGGTGAATGCCGTGGCGACGTAGGTGAGCGCAGCGGCGCTGAGCACAGCCCGAGCACCTTTATTTTCTTCGCCCTGGAGAATGCCCAGCTCGTCGACCAGGCGTAGGGCGCGGCGGGAGGCATCAAACTCTACCGGCAGAGTAACCACGTGAAACAGCAGCACTGAGGCAAAGAAAATCACCCCGAGCCAGGCCAGGTTAAGGAAATTGAAAATCAGCCCCGCCATGATCAGCATCGGGCCAAGGCGCGAGCCGAGATTCACAACGGGCACCAGCGCCGCCCGCAGGTTCATAAACTTATAGCCCTCGACATCTTGCAGCACGTGGCCACACTCGTGAGCCGCCACCGCCGCCGCCGCCAGCGACCCAGAGCCGTAGATACCCTGGGAGAGGCGCACCGCCTTCGCTCCGGGGTCGTAGTGGTCGGTGAGCTCGCCCGCTACCGGCTCCACCTTGACGCCCTTGACGCCCTTTTTAGCCAGAATAGTTTGGGCGACCTGGGCACCGGTCATGCCCAGGGTAGATTGGACTTGAGAGTACTTCCGATAGGTGCCTTTGACCCGACTCTGCGCCCAAAAGGTGAGAATACCGGTGGGGATGGCAACCAACAGGATATAAATAGGGTCGAAAAACATGACCTGGGCCAGGGGGTGAAGGGGAATGAGAAAACTGTTCCGGGCATCATAGCAGCCCGGTTATAAAGATTTTCTAAGTTTTAGATGGGCCTAAATCTCTTCATCCCTCACCGTTCTTGCTGATAGGCCCAGTAGAGCGCTTCTAAAAAGGTCTGGGTGGTCATTTCGGTGGGCAGGGTCTCTAGACCAAGCTGATCTTTAAAGCGGCGGGCGAGCTGGTCACTGACTAGGGCTTTGGCTTTGGTGCTCATGGCCTGCCGCCGCTGGAGAAATTCTCGCACGGTGGCACAGTCGTCGGGGCTGAGGCGGGTGATATCGATCAGGGCCAGCAGGTCTTTACCGATGGCCTGGGAGCGCTCTGGCAACTGAATTTTACCGCTAGCTACGGGGTCGGCTTGCACCACCAGGGTGCCCGCCAGCCAGTCGCCGACGCGCTTCTCGGTTTTGCTGAGCAAAATGCAAAAAAAGCCGATAAACAAGATGTCATCGATGGGGCGCAGCAGCGATCGCAGCGTTGCCTGGGACAGCCGCTCGGGCTGGCCATCGTCACGGATGACGCGAATTTTGGCGTAGCGCTTGCCGGGGGTCTGGCCATACCACCAGGTTTCAAAGACGACGAAGTAGCCGATGTAGATGGCAAAGGCGAGCAGGGCGGCGATCGCCGTGATCCACAGCTGCAGCGTCTCGCTGGCGATCGAGAGAATAGCGTCGGTTTCTAGCAGCCGCACCAGCACAAAGCTATAGACAATCGCTAGACTGAGCACCCCCGCCCCCAAACACAGGTAGTCGAGGGTAAGGGCCACGGCCCGACTGCCCACCCCGGCCAGCACAAACTCTAGCTCCACGCTCTCGGGGGTGCGAATGGTGACGGTGTTGAACAGGGGCATGGGGGAGTGGGT
>QBMN01000012.1:0-9700 GCA_003241845.1 Shackletoniella antarctica
CGCTTGGGCACCCCAGGGGCCTACGGCGGGGTGCTGGTGGGGGCCACCGGGCCAGATGCCGGGCCAGATGCCGGGCCAGATATCGTTGTCGATTTTAGGCTTGCTGAGGGCGATCGCCTCGACTTTAGCCTGATCACCGTCCAGCCCGCCTTCGCCGGGGTTGAGCTGCTGCCCTTCTTAAGCTTTGGGCAGGTGGGGGCCAATACTGAGGTGCAGGTGACCACGCCCCTGGGGCAAACCACCACCGAAGCCATTTTGCTCGATGTCGAGGCCGATACCATTACCCCCAGCAGCCTCAGCTTCACCACCCCCGCCGGGCTGCCCCTGCTCAAGTAGCCCATAACCAGAAGGCAAACCCAGCCCGCTTTCCGGTAGCATCAAAAGCTATAGGACTGAAGGAACGTGCATGCCCCAGGCCCAGCTTGACCAGATCGCCATCTACCTGGCTGGAGAGTTTGACAACAAACCCCAGTCTCTCGCTGACCCGGCCTGGTTTTTGCACCTGCGGCTGTGGCATCGGCCCCTTCCCAGGGCTCTGTTTGGGGATGGCTACGGCTTTTTTATTGAGCAGATTGGCGTGGCCTCAGGGCAGCCCCCCTACCGCCAGCGCATTTTACATATTGTCGAGCGGGCCGAGGGGCTATGGGGCCAGTACTACGCCCTGCCCGACCCGGTGGCCTACAGCGGCAGCGCCACCCAGCCCGATCGCCTAGCCAGCCTCACCCGTGAGGCGCTAATTGACTTGCCCACCTGCGGTGTGGCCATTGAGTACCAGCCCGCGACCCAGAGCTTTAGCGCCCGACTGCCCGGCGACAGCCTGTGCAGCTTCACTGCCAACGGTGTCACCACCTATGTGCGGCTCAAGTTTGACATTGGCCCCGACCCAGCTATGCCGGGCGGCCCGGTGGTGTTTCAAATGGAGGATCGCGGCATTGACCCTGACACGGGCAAAGCCACCTGGGGGCCTCAGATGGGGCCGTTTTGCCTGGTCAAACAAACCGCCTTTGCCCTGCCGGCCTGACCACCCGACAACTCGGGGCCGCCTCGCTGGGAATAATATCGGTGTTACCCTGGATCGACGCCAGCGGCCAAGCTACCCCTTGGAGCGGCAGTGGTTGAGCCTTGGCCCCAGGGGCCGTCGCGGCAATTTTCCCCTACGTTTTCCCTAGACCCCACATGGAGCGCGATTTTCTCATTTTGACGGTGTACTTCATCTGCATGGGCTACGTGGTCTATCAGATGGCGCTGTCGATTGAGGCAGAGCTGGAAGACCAGGTGGTGCTGGTGCCCGATGGCGAGACGTTAGAGAGCACGGTGCGATCGCAGCTGGTGCGCCAGGGTTTCTTAGCCACCACCGTCAAAGTGCTCCAGAGTGGCGAAGGCCCCCTGGGCAAAGCTGTCTCGCTCCAGCTGACCATGCCCGAGCCTAGAAGCCTCGCCCCCGCGAAAGATAGAGAAGCAGAGGAACGGGGCGAAGGGGTGATTGTGATGCAGGTGCTGCCCCAGGGGCCGCATCCGCTCCAGCCGATCATGGGGCTAACGGTGCAGGTGGTTAACCAGAGCCGCGCCCTCCAGGTCACCGTCGATTGGGATCGCAGCTCCATTACCCGCATGACCAGCGAAATTCGCCGGGTAATTCGCCATACGCCGGGCATGCGCCTCGACCTAGCCCTGCCCCAGGTGACCAGCGTGGTCAACCCCAACCAGTTTCTCCGCACCGTAGTCACCAGCGAAGACTGCTTTGGCCGCAATACCGATACCCAGGTGCTGCAGATGGCGGCTCCAGTGGTCGATGTGCCCAAGATGGCCGAGCTCAAAGGCCCCCTGCGCAACTATTCCCTCGATTTGGTGGTGCAGCTGATGCCCTTTGGCGGGCGCGGTGGCCGACCGATTACGCTGCTGCTGCCCTTTCGCTTTGCGGTAGAACCCCTGCCCGCCAAAGCCGCCATTCCCATGGTCAACTGGATTCTCAATAGATAGCGCGCTCCGGCGATGCCTAGCTACATTCAGCTCGACGGATCTTGCCCAGGCCCCCTACCCATCTGGGCGATCGCTGTTTGCCCCTACCCATCTGGGCGATCGCTATTCGCCCCTACCTGTTGCTCGCGGAGGTAATAGAATTCGGTCGGCGGGGGACGGTAAGCTAAGACCTATGAAAACCCCCAAGCGCATTCTGCAATACCTGCTGGCCGCTTTCTTGGTGGTGGCGGGGCTAAACCACTTTATCAACCCCGGTTTTTACCTGACGATCATGCCGCCCTACCTGCCCTGGCCCCTGGGGCTGGTTTACCTCAGCGGCTTTTTTGAGGTGGCCCTGGGCATTTTGCTGCTGTTGCCAAGGTTTACGTCCCTGGCCGCCTGGGGGTTAGTGGCGCTGCTGGTGGCGGTGTTTCCGGCCAATATTCACATGGCGATCAATTCAGATTTATTTCCTCAATTTAGTGCCCCGGCCCTGTGGCTCAGGCTGCCGCTTCAGTTTGTGCTGATTGCCTGGGCCTACTGGTATACCCGGCCCAGGGCCAGCCAGCCCTAACAACAGGTAGCTCAGCGGGGGCAAAGGGCGTTTGCCCTCACAGCCTGGGAGGCGAGCAGGATTTTAGACGGGCCAAAAAATCAATCTCGCTTGAATTGAGGAAAACCACGATGGCGGCTCTACTGGTCATTGACGTGCAAAAGGGTCTAGATGAGCCAGTTTGGGGGCAGCGCAACAACCCAGGGGCGGAGGCCAACATGGCTCGGCTGCTGGCGGAGTGGCGCTGCCGGGAGCTGCCTGTGATTCACGTGCGCCACTGTTCGGTCAACCCCAGTTCGCCCCTGCGCCCCGAGCTACCCGGCAATGCCTACAAGCCCGAAGCCCAGCCCCTGCCGGGGGAAATAGAATTTACCAAAACCGTCAACAGCGCCTTTATTGGCACGGGGTTAGAAGACTATTTGCGATCGCACCACATCGCCGCCCTGGTGGTGGTCGGTCTCACCACCGATCACTGCGTCTCTACCTCGGTACGCATGGCGGCCAACCTGGGCTTTGAGGTGGCGCTAGTAGCCGACGCCACCGCCACCTTTGAGCGCCGAGGCCACGATGGCACCCTTTACTCTGCCGACGATATGCACGCGATTAACCTGGCCAGCCTCAATGGTGAATTTTGTACGGTACGGTCTACCCAACAGGTCATCGACGCAATTACGGCCCCCGCAGCCTGAAGACCACAGGATGAGGATCGGTTATTGCGACTTACCGACCGTGCGCCAGGGCGGTAGTCTAGGCCAGGTTAGCACTCTGGCACAGCGAGTGCTAAGTTGGTCTCTTGAGAGCTGAAAGACAGGACGACATGGCAAAAAGAATTTCCTTTAATGAAGCTTCGCGGCAGGCCCTTGAAAAAGGCGTCAACGCTTTAGCAGACGCCGTTAAAATCACCCTCGGCCCTAGGGGGCGCAACGTCGTACTTGAGAAAAAGTACGGGGCACCACAGATCGTTAACGATGGCATCACCATTGCCAAAGAGATTGAGCTAGAGGATGTCTTCGAAAACTTGGGCGCTCGCCTGATGCAAGAAGTCGCCTCTAAGACCAAAGACCTGGCGGGCGACGGCACCACCACCGCCACCGTGCTGGCCCAGGCCATGGTCAAAGAAGGTCTCAAGAACGTGGCGGCGGGCACCAACCCCGTCAGCCTGCGGCGCGGCATTGAGAAGGCCGTCAGCACCCTGGTGAGCGAAATCGCGGTGATCGCCAAGCCGGTCGAAGGCAACGCCACCATTGCCCAGGTCGCCACTGTCTCCGCTGGCAGCGACGAAGAGATCGGCAAGATGATTGCCGAAGCCATGGATAAGGTCACTAAAGACGGCGTCATCACCGTAGAAGAGTCTAAGTCTCTCTACACCGAGCTAGACGTGGTCGAGGGCATGCAGTTTGATCGCGGCTACATCTCCCCCTACTTTGTCACCGACCAAGAGCGCATGGTGACCGAGCTAGACAACGCTCGCGTGCTGATCACCGACAAAAAAATTGGCTCCATCCAAGACCTGGTGTCGGTGCTTGAGAAGGTCGCTCGCGAGGGTGCCCCTCTGCTGATCATTGCTGAAGATGTTGAGGGCGAGGCCCTGGCCACCTTGGTGGTCAACAAGGCTCGTGGCGTGCTCAACGTGGCCGCCATCAAAGCCCCTAGCTTTGGCGATCGCCGCAAGGCCATGCTCCAAGACATTGCCGTACTCACTGGCGGCCAGGTAATCTCCGAAGAAGTGGGCCTCAGCCTCGACACCGCCGACCTGTCGATGCTGGGCACCGCCACCAAGGCCACCATCACCAAAGACACCACCACCCTGGTGTCTGATGCAGGCAACAAGGCCGACATCGACAAGCGCATCGCCCAGATTCGTAAAGAGCTGGCCGTCACCGACTCCGACTACGACAAAGAAAAGCTCTCCGAACGGCTGGCCAAGCTGGCCGGCGGCGTCGCCGTGATCAAAGTCGGGGCCGCCACCGAAACCGAGCTTAAAGACCGCAAGCTGCGCATTGACGACGCTCTCAGCGCTACCAAAGCCGCTGTAGAAGAAGGCATCGTCCCTGGCGGCGGCGCGACCCTGCTGCACCTGGCCTCTAAGCTAGACGCCCTCAAGGCATCCCTCAGCGATCCCGAAATCATCATCGGGGTAGACATTGTGCAGCGGGCCATTGAGGCTCCCCTGCGGCAGATCGCCGACAACGCCGGGCAGCAGGGCACCGTGGTGGTCGAAAAGGTCAAGAGCCTGAGCTTCCCCATGGGCTACAACGCCCTCACCGGGGCCTACGAAGACCTGATTGCGGCGGGCATTATCGACCCCGCCAAGGTGGTGCGTTCTGCTCTGCAAGACGCCGCTTCCATTGCCGGTATGGTGCTCACCACCGAAGTCCTCGTGGCCGAAATTCCTGAGCCTGAACCTGCTGGTGGCGCACCCGGCATGGGTGGCATGGGCGGCATGGGCGGCATGGGTGGCATGGGCGGCATGGGCGGCATGGGCATGATGTAGCCTGTTCCCAGTCATCTTTGAATAAATGCTTGACCCCTAGGGGCACAGTCACGGCTGTGCCCCTAAGCTGTATGTGGTGAAATCTTTGGGAGTTAGAACAATGTCACGCCGCACACCCAACCCAGGGGGCAACCCATCCTCCTCGACAGACCGAGCCGATCAGCCAGGGGCCAAGCCAGCTGATGCAGAGGCGTTGAGGGCGGCGGCTTCTAACACCCTCAATGCCTCGCCCCATGAGGTCAGAAAGAAACTGATTGACTTTAACTATTCGACCCCCGGCACGCTTCCTGGTGCGCTCAACATTCCGGATGACGCCCTGCCCACCGAACTTTATTTGATGAACTACAGTCCGTTTGACGTGCATACCGCCACTATCGATCATCCGATGGAGTGCGAGGTTCTAGGCAGGCCCAAAAGCGTTACCTGGCTCGATGCCCGAGGGTTGGGCAGTGAAACTACTCTGCTGCAGATCGGGCAGACCTTTGACCTTCACCCCTTGATGCTCGAAGACATTGTCAATGTGCCCCACCGTCCTAAGGTCGACTTTTATGACGACAAGATTTTGATCATCATGCAGATGGTGCAGCCCAAAAAAACCGGCTCTGGGGTAGGCAGTGAGCAGGTGAGCTTTGTCATGGGCAATGGCTTTCTTGTCACATTTCAGGAAGAACCCGAGTGGGATTCGTTTAACCCGGTGCGCGATCGCATTCGGCGCGGCACCGGCACGATTCGAACCCAGGGATCCGACTACTTGGCCTACGCCCTGCTCGACACTATCGTCGACAGCTTTTTCCCGGTGCTAGAAGCAATTGGCGAAACCCTCGAAGATCTCGAAGAAGAAGTAGTAGCTAACCCCACCAATGCCACGATCAAAAAAATTCATCGCATGCGCCGGGCGCTGATGAAACTGCGCCGCCACATCTGGCCCCAGCGCAGCGTGATCAACAGCCTGATCCGCGACAGCGACGAGCTGATCAGCCAGGAGGTGCGCGTCTACCTGCAAGATGTCTACGACCACATCGTGCAGGTGGTCGACATCATCGAAAACTACCGCGAGATTGCCTCCAGCCTGATGGATGTCTACCTGTCATCCATCAACAACCGCATGAACGAGGTGATGAAGCTGCTGACGGTGATCTCCTCCATCTTTATTCCCCTCACCTTTATCGCCGGGGTCTACGGCATGAACTTCAACACCGAGCGATCGCCCTTCAACATGCCAGAACTTGACTGGTACTGGGGCTACGTCCTTTGCCTAGCGGTGATGGCGGTGATTGCCGCCGCCCAAATCTATCTATTCTGGAAACGCGGCTGGTTCGATAATTTTTCGACGACCAAGCGCTAGGAGATCTCAGGTGATCGTGACTCATGGGCAAACCTAGAAGGACTCTACTACTGGCACTACTATTTGCACTACTGGGTAAATCAAGGCTACGAGTTTTGAACGGTGATACCATAGCAACGCCCTTGACCCCACACCCCGATGGATCTCAAAGCCCACATCCGCGACATTCCCGACTTCCCCAAACCCGGCATTCTCTTCCGCGACATTACGCCGCTGCTGGGCAACCCCGCCGCCATGCAGTACAGCATTGACGCCTTTGCCGAACAGGTGGCCGACTACCGCCCTGACTACATCGTGGGCATTGAGTCGCGGGGGTTTATCTTTGGCATGCCCCTGGCCTACAAGATGGGAGTCGGCTTTGCCCCGGTGCGCAAACCCGGCAAGCTGCCCGCCGCCGTCCACACCGCCAGCTATGCCCTAGAGTACGGCAATGACACCATCGAGCTGCACCAAGACGCCTTCAGGCCGGGCAGTCGGGTGCTGATCATTGACGACCTGATCGCCACCGGGGGCACCGCCGCTGCCACCGCCGAGCTAGTAGAGCAAACCGGCTGCACCCTAGCGGGCTTCGGCTTTGTGATTGAGCTAGTGGGGCTAGAGGGCCGCACCAAGCTGCCCGATGTACCCGTCACCGTGCTGTTGCAATATTGATGCCTGGGGCTGGGCCAAGCTAAATCTGAAAATCATGGGAGCGTGGACGGGTAGCGATCTGAACTACCCCTTAGGCGTCAGCGCCAGAGCGTAGCGCAGACAGCGCATCACCACAAACCACAGGGCCGTAATCACCAGCACCAGCCCCACGCGGTTGAGCCACCAGCTCGGCTCTAGCGCCAGGGCGTTAAAGGCAGCGTGGGAAAGCATCGCCGCCAGTAAACCATTGCGCACCAGCCCGGCCCCTTGCCCAGGGGGCGCAAACTTCGCCAACCCCAGGCCATATCCCCACAGCGACGACCACAGGGCGTGGCCCGGCCCCGCCAGCAACCCCTGGAGGGCAAACATATTGAGCACGGCGGGCCAGACCGCCCCGGCCCCGGCTCCTGGCACCCCCAGCCGCGCCACGGCAAAGTAGGCGTAGAGCATCGAACCCACCACTTGCAGCGTGGCAAAGCCCAGACCTGCCGCCGAGGCAAAAATAATGCCATCCACCGGCTCGTCAAACTCAGGATGATTGTAAACACCCCGCTTGACCACCCAAAATTTTGCCAGTTCCGCCAAAACTGGCACGACGACGACCGCCATCAACCAGGCCGGCAGCGGCACAATCTGCTGCACCAAAAATACCGGCACAAACGCCAGCAGCCCCAGGCCAAAAATTTTCAGCACCAGCCCTCGCGGCTCGGGGTTAAGCTGGTCGCGGGTGTAGAAAAACCACAGCAAAAATACCAGCGGGGCCAGGGCCAGAGCCACAATGCCTACCACCGTCGCCAGCACGTTTGGATCACTCGCAAGATTTGCCATCAGTCGGGGGATAGATCAGGGGATAGGGAGATTGCCTTTGATAATACATCTAATACATCGAGTGGCTGAGGGAGGGCGATGGGAAGCGAGTGGGTGGATCTGAAAAATCAATCTGGGCTGGCTAGGAGAGAATAATGTGACCTACGGTACGAGGTAGGTGGGCAATTTTTGATTTTCTATTTTTGAACTTTGAATTGCATGCCCCGATCGCACATCTTCCCAATAAGGGCCACAATCTTTGTAAGATAGGGGTTCACAGCAACCACTAGGGTATTGGGTTGTTCATGCAGGATGTGTTGGTCATAGGCTCAGGGCCAGCGGGTCTATCGCTGGCGGCGGCCCTGGCAGAGGCGGGGCTAGCGGTGCAGGGGTTGGCCCTGGCCGACCCGGCGCACCCCTGGCCCAACACCTATGGCATCTGGGTCGATGAGCTAGAAGACCTGGGCCTGGTGCAGTTTTTGGGCCATCACTGGAAAGACTGTGTGGTGAACGTCAACAGCGGCGCTTTACCGCTGCACCGCGAGTATGGGCTGATCAACAAAGAGCGTCTGCAAACCCACTGGCTCACCCTGGGCGAGCAGCACCAGGCCACCTGGCATCAAGGCAAAGCCGCTCGCATTGAGCATTTCACTACCCACAGCGAGGTTACGACTTCGGCTGGAGAAACCCTAAAGGCCCGGCTGGTCATCGATGCCACGGGGCATTATTCGGCTTTTGTCAAGCGCCCGGCGGCTCCCGAGCTGGCTTTTCAGGCGGCCTACGGCGTTGTCGGGCGGTTTTCTGAGCCGCCAATTCGCCCTCAGCAGATGGTGCTGATGGACTATCGCGACGACCACCTCACCCCCGCCCAGCGCCAAGAGCCACCCACCTTTCTCTACGCGATGGATTTGGGCGACGGAGTATATTTCGTCGAAGAGACATCGCTGGCTCACCATCCGGCCATCTCGCTGGATGTGCTTAAGGATCGGCTGCACCAGCGGCTTCGCTACCGAGGCATTGAGGTCAAAGAGGCTCACCATACCGAGCGCTGTCTGTTTCCGATGAATCAGCCCCTGCCCGATTTCACCCAGCGGGTGGTGGGGTTTGGTGGTGCAGCCAGCATGGTGCACCCGGCTTCGGGCTACATGGTGGGGGCGATGCTGCGGCGCGGGCCAGGGTTGGCGCAGGCGATCGCCGCTGCCCTGAGTTCACCTCAAACTACCCCGAGCCAGGCCGCTAGCCAGGCATGGCAAGCCCTATGGCCCGCCGATCGCCTGCGCAAGCACTACCTCTACCTCTTTGGCCTAGAAAACCTAATGGCCTTTGATGCGCCCCAGCTGCACCAGTTTTTTGCCGCATTCTTTAGTCTGCCCACTGACGACTGGGCGGGGTTTTTGGCCGATAGCCTGACGCTCCCCGAGGTGGTGCAGTCTATGATCGGGCTGTTTGGCCGCGCCCCTAACCCAGTGCGGCTGAGGTTAATGCGATCGGTGTTTAGCCACGGCCACCTGCTGGGGCGCACGCTGATGAGCTAATTAAATTCATGACGTATACTCAGGGGTTAATAGGCTGGTCTAGCGCACCCCATGACCTCTGCTTGACGGCAAAATTACTGCCGGGGCTGGGCTAACTTCTCACCCCAATGTGGGCAACCTGACTGTATTCCGTGGGTAGATAGGCTGTACTGCTCCTGCCCGACTGTCCTACTAGCTGCTGTTGAGTCCATCATGGAGAATCCTTTCATGGCTGAGTTACCCAACGCCCCTGGGGCCCAACCCGCGCCGCCGCCGCCCCCTAGGCCGCCGTCTGGGGCGGCCCAGGCCCAGGCCACGGCTCAAGCCCGTGCCCAGGCTGCGGCCCGGGCCGCAGGTCAGGCTGCGGCCGCCCAAGCGGCGGGGAGACCCCCGGGCCC
>QBMN01000012.1:9710-41695 GCA_003241845.1 Shackletoniella antarctica
GGGTAGACCCCCGGCCCCAGCAGCGGGCCAGGCTCCGGCCGGTGCCGCAGGTCAGGCTCCGGCAGCGGCTCCGGCTCCGGGGCAGGCACGCCATCGCCCAGCCGCGCCGCCACCGATGCCCAAGGCGGCTGAAACCGCCAAAATCAGCGGTGGCCCTAGCCTCGAAAAAATCGTGCGGGAGGCCTTTGACAAGGGTTTCTCTGACGTTCACATGGGGGTGGGGGAGGTGCCTCGGTTCCGCGATCGCGGTGAAATGGCGCTTACTGAGTATCCCGTCACCGACGAAGCCACCTTCTATGGCTGGCTCGAAGAAATTCTCAAACCCGACGAAATTCAAGAGTTTCGCCAAAGTCTCGACTTTGACGGGGCCGCCCAGTACGAGTTCACCCGCATCCGGATCAACATCTTCGAATCCCTGCGCGGCCCCGCCATGGTGCTGCGTCTAATTCCGGTAAAAATCCTCACCCTCGACCAGCTGGGCTTCTCCTCCATCTTTCGGGATGTGTGCCATTACCACAAAGGGTTGGTCCTAGTCACCGGCCCCACTGGCTCGGGTAAATCGACCACCATGGCGGCGATGATTGACTACGTCAACACTGAGATGCCCAAAAACATCATCACCATTGAAGACCCGGTGGAATTTGTCCACACGAGTCGGCGATCGCTGATCAAACAGCGGGAAGTGGGCATGCACACCCAAAAGTTTGACAACGCCCTCAAGGCCTCCCTGCGGGAAGACCCCGACATCATCCTGGTCGGTGAAATGCGGGACAAAGAGACGGTCAACACCGCCCTCAAAGCCGCCCAAACCGGACACTTGGTGATGGGCACCCTGCACACCAACAGTGCCGTCAAAACCGTAGAGCGGATTCTCAACCTGTTCGAGCCTGAGCAGCAGGCCCCCGTGCGGGTATCCCTAGCAGAGTCACTGGTGGCCGTCATCGCCCAGGGTCTTTGCCGCACCACCGACGGCAAGCGCGCCGCCTTCCACGACATCTTGATCAATACCGACGCCATCAAAGACTACATTCTGCGAGGGCAGCTCGACGAGGTCGAAGCGCTGATTCCTAAGTGTGGCTTCGATGGCATGTGCACCATGAACCAGTCGCTCTACGCCCTCTACGAGTCAGGCCGCATCACCGAAGAGACCGCCCTAGAAATGTCGCCTCGGCAAAACGAAATGGCCCAAATGCTGCGGGGCCGTGTCTAGGCCTGCTATGGCTAACTCAGTCGCCGCCAGCTTTAAAGGCATTGCCCTGTTTACCCCTGGGGGCGACTGCGTTTACTGCATCGACGAGCAAAAGCGCGCCCGCTGGCACCTCGACCTTTGTGCAACCCTGCAAAGCTACCTGGGGCTGGCTGAGCCGCCCTATTTTTTGCTGCCCTGTTTCACCGCCACCGTCGATCGCTGGGTCAACGCCACCACCTCAGCCACCACTACCGTTGCCGAGGCCTACCCCCGTGCCCTACGGTTTCAGCCGT
This sequence comes from Shackletoniella antarctica, assembly GCA_003241845.1. GTDB lineage: Bacteria > Cyanobacteriota > Cyanobacteriia > Phormidesmidales > Phormidesmidaceae > Nodosilinea > Nodosilinea antarctica. The sequence continues at coordinate 11,193 of QBMN01000012.1, forward strand.
TGCTCAACGCCCTGTTTGGCCTAGACCATGTCCAGTGGCAGCCCAACTACGGCAGCGCTGAAGAATGCTCTGTGGAACTGATTGAGTCCCACCGGGCCACATTTCCCCAACTGTGGGAATGCCACGACCTGATTATTAGGGTTGAGCAGGTGACGGCTACCTCCACTGGGTCATTCACTGAGTCATTGCCGCCGACAGAGGCTTTGCTCAGTGCCCCGCCGCCCCAGGCCTACCGCTTTAAGCTGTTTGTCAGCGGGGTTGATACCGCCGCCACTGAGCAGATGCTGCGGCTGTTATACACCACCCTAGAGGCGTCGCTGCCCAACGCCTATACCCTGCAAGTCATCGACGTCACCACCCACCCCGACGAGGCCGAAGCTGCTCAAATCTCTGCTACCCCAACGCTGGTTCAGATCTCACCAGAACCCACCCGTCGGATAGTGGGCAATGTGCTCAACCAAGAGCAAATGATGCAGCTGCTAGCAGCCCGGTAGGTAGTGCCTTGGGGCCAATGGCACAGGCCATTGGCAGAGGCCATTGGCCATGACCAAATAATAATAGGGTTACACCAACGGCAGCGCTAGGCATAAGCTGCATAGGGTAATATCGTGGCTCCATTGCCCACTTAACCGATTTTTTTAGCTGGTCACCTATGTCGATAAAAAATATTGTTCCTCTGGGGCTGCTGATCTTCATACCCATTTCAATCTTGGCCGAGCGGCTGGAGTGGGGAGCTTTGACGATCTTTGGTCTGTCGGCAGTGGCGATCGTTCCCCTGGCCATTTGGCTCAGCACCGCCACCGAAGAACTGGCGGTGATCACCGGCCCAACCATAGGTGGTTTGATCAACGCCGTGTTTGGCAATGCCACTGAGCTGATTATTGCTCTGATAGCGCTGAAGGCAGGGCTGATCGATATCGTCAAGGCCAGCATTACCGGGTCAATTTTGGCCAACCTGCTGCTGGTGCTGGGCCTCTCGATGCTGGCGGGGGGGCTGCGCTATAAAGAGCAGACCTTTAATCAGCAGGTGGCGCGCATCAATGGCTCTACTATGAGCCTGGCGGTGGTAGCCATTGTGCTGCCGGCGATGGTGATCAACACCTCAAGAATTGTTGAACCAGAAACCATTAAAAACCTGTCGCTCACGGTGGCGGTAGTGCTGATGGTGGTCTATGGTCTGACCCTGCTCTTTTCTCTCAAGACCCACAGCTATCTCTACGATGTGGGGATGACTGACTTAGATACGGCCGAGCACGAGGCCGAAAAACCCAATGTGTGGCTCTGGCTAGGGGTTTTATTGGCTGCCACCATTGGGGTCACAGTTGAGTCTGAGATTTTTGTTGGAGCCGTGGAAGAAGCCGCCACCACCCTAGGCCTTACCCCACTGTTTACCGGGGTGATCTTGCTGCCTCTGGTGGGGGGAGCGGCGGAGTATTTCACCGCTGTGCGAGTAGCTAGAAAAGACAATATGGACTTGGCGGTATCTATCGCTATGGGGTCAAGCCTGCTGGTGGCGCTGCTGGTGGTGCCGCTGCTGGTGATCATTGGCCAATTTATTGGTCAACCAATGGATCTAAATTTCAACCTGTTTGAGGTGATCGCGGTGGTGATCGCGGTTCTATTTGCCAACCTGATCAGCCTTGACGGGCGATCAAACTGGCTAGAGGGGGTGCTGCTGCTGTCTACCTTTGTGATCTTAGGAGCATCGTTTTTCTTTCACCCGGTTTAAGAGACACAAAGACCACCGCCTCATACCAAATTAGACGAGGGTTAGGTCAGGGGTTGTCGGCAATATCTGGCGAAAACTTGGCCAGAGTTTCGGTATATCTGAGGTCTTGAGTGCCGAGGAGTTTATCCCAAAAGGTGAAGTAAAGTCCGTAGTGAACGGTGTACTTAAGGTGATGAATAGAGTGGTGGGCTGGGCCAATCACCCACTGCCCAAGCCAGTGGTGGGGAAACAGCGCAGGCAGACGGTCTGGCCCCAAATGGTTTAGCACGGCCCACACGGTCATGGTCGTGAGTACGGCAATCATGGTGATGAAATGTAGCGGCAGCGCAAAGACAATGCCGACTAAAAACAGCGCCTGAATCACCGCCTCTAGTGGGTCAAAGGCAAAGGATGTCCAGGGGGTGGGGTAGCGCGAGCGGTGGTGCCCCCGGTGGAGCCAGGAAAAACATTTGGGGTGATGAAACAGCCGATGGGTGAAGTAAAAGTAGGTGTCTTGCAGCAGAAGCACCGCGCCGTAGCTGGCCCCCAGATACCACAGCCCGTATTGTTGATGGTCAATGTATAGATGCGTTAGCCCTCGGTGATAGGCCGACAGCACAAACGCCGCCGCCAGGGCAAACACCACTGCTGAAAACACAGATAGCTGAATGTCGTGCTGAATAGCTTTGCGAGAAGGGGTGGGGTGCCGTAGTCGGTGGTCAATGAAGGTCTGACTCAAGGACGAATAAAAAAACCAGTGGGTCACCCCTGCCACTAAAAAATAGCGGCACAGAATAGCCCCGAATAGGACGATGCTGTAAAACTCAAACGAGCGTTCTCTCAAATTGCTTCAGTTCCTTACGGTGGCTGCCTGAGGCGATCGCACACCTCCTACAGAGAGCCCAGGGCTTTGGATGTAAACCGAGTTTAGCAGCAGCCGAGTGTTTGAGCCTGGCGATCTGGCGATCGCCCCTCGTGAGCTAGTCCTCACCGCATCAATGCCGACGTCAGCATATCCCAACTAAAAAGCGTACCTGCTAAGGTCGCGAACTTGCCCCGTTGAGCCGGTTGCGGTGAGAGCCAAGATCTAGTATTCGATGGGCACAATCTAGACTAAGTTAGCCAATGGCTCCCAGCTAAAGTAGCGATCGCCCCCCACTTCTACCACCACCTTCACGCGAGGTTCAATGGTAGGCAGACTGACCAGATAGGCCAGCTCCTGGCGAGAGAGAATGTGCCCCTCAATCAGCCATAGCACCATGCCCTTAGCATTAGGTGCGAGGCTCTCTAGGCGATAGGTCAGCATGGGGGGAATAAAATAGGTATAGCCCACCGCCGCCCCGCTGCCGGTGCTTTTTTTGCCCAGGTGGGGCGGGCGCACCCCGTGAATGGCGGTGAGGTAGGCCGAAACATCCCCCAACCCCCGGGCGGTAAGGTTCATGGTTTCGTAGCCAGCGGCCTTGAGGCGGCGCTCGTAGCGCCCTTCAAACCCTCCCTCTAGAGGCATACGTACTGCGATCGCGCCATTGCTCTCCAGATCCTTAATGAAGGGTTTGCCCGTTGTTAGCAGCGCCATAGTTAACCCTCGGCCAGTGAATACAGCCGCTATTGTACTATTTTCGGGCTGAGAGTAAAGCCGGCGAAGCTGCTGGCAACGTCAACCAGGCCATTCCCTGACTCATTCCCTGGTTAAAGAACTTTTCTGCGTCAGACTGTAGACATTTGCATCTAAGGCATGTACGATAGTAAATCGCCGACAAGATGGATACTGAGTGGCTCAGAGAGTTGCCCAAGTCCTGGCATTTAGCCGTTCTGACACCGCACCACCACTGGTGTACGCGGTTTTGACCAGCAGGGTCTTTATTGGTCAGAGCAAGCTAGCTTTCTTTTGAATTGTGACCGATTGTATCGGTATCGCTCGCCTCGGCGAGTGTCTCCACTGTGGGATGTTCAAAAGCTGATGTCGTTGTAGATGCGCAAAGCTCTTGAAGCGGAGAGTGCTGCGCATTTCGTAGTGTGTTAATTAGGGAGATAGGGCTGTGGTAGTCGGTATTCTCGGCAAAAAGCTGGGCATGACCCAAATATTCGATGAGGCAGGCAATGCTATCCCCGTAACGGTGGTGCAGGCAGGCCCCTGTGTGGTTACTCAAGTCAAGACCAAAGACACGGATGGCTATGAAGCTGTGCAGCTCGGTTTTGATGAGGTGACCGAGAAAAAGCTGAATAAACCTGAGCTGGGACATTTAGCCAAGTCTAGCAGTGCTCCTTTGCGTCACCTGAGAGAATATAGAATTGATGCCGCCGATGGCTTCGAGCTAGGGCAAACCGTGACCGCTGCAACTTTCACCGAAGGTCAGCTGGTTGATGTGACCGGCAAGAGCATGGGCCGGGGTTTCGCAGGCTATCAAAAGCGCCACAACTTCCGCCGCGGCCCCATGGCCCACGGTTCTAAAAATCACCGGGCGCCGGGTTCCATTGGCGCGGGTACCACCCCCGGTCGGGTCTACCCCGGCAAGCGGATGGCTGGCCAGATGGGCAATGAGCGGGTGACGATCTGCAAGCTTGAAGTTGTTCGAGTAGACGGCGATCGCAACCTGCTGCTAATCAAGGGCGCTATTCCTGGTAAGCCTGGTGGTTTGCTCAGCATTGCTCCGGCGAAGTGGGTCAAAGCCTAGTCCTGAGATTTGGTCGGTTTGATCAGTGGCTTAGGTCTTTGACTTTCAGGCATTTGAAGCTTTTTAAAGAGATAGGTTCAGACAATGGTTGAGTGCGTTGTAAAAAACTGGGAGGGCCAAGAGGCGGGCAAGGCATCCCTAGATCTTCAGGTTGCTAAAGAAGAGTCTGCCTCTCACATCGTTCACCGTGCCCTAGTGCGGCAGATGAACAACGCCCGTCAGGGTACGGTCTCTACTAAAACCCGCGCCGAGGTCAGGGGCGGTGGTCGTAAGCCCTGGCGGCAAAAGGGCACCGGTCGCGCCAGGGCCGGTTCCAACCGGTCACCCCTGTGGCGGGGCGGCGGCGTCATCTTTGGCCCCAAGCCTCGCGATTACAGCGTCAAGATGAATCGCAAGGAGCGGCGGCTAGCCCTGCGCACCGCCCTCCAGGGGCGAGTCGATGACCTGGTGGTGGTTGAAGGATTTGAGGATAAGTTCTCTCGGCCCAAGACTCGGGAACTGCTTGATGCGATCGCCCGCTGGGGCCTCGACCCCAACGCCAAGATTTTGCTGATCATTGCCGAACGGCAAGAGCTGGTTTATCTGTCTGCCCGCAATATTGAGAACGTGAAGCTGATTACCGCCGTCAATCTCAATGTTCACGACCTGCTAAATGCTGACCATCTCGTGATCACGTCCCCGGCCCTTGAGGCTATCCAGGAGGTCTACAGTGATTAATGCCGCCAATACTCCATCCCTGGCCGATCTCATTCGTCGGCCTCTGATCACCGAAAAGGCCACCCGGCTGCTAGAGAACAACCAGTACGTTTTCGAAGTTGATCCTCGGGCCAACAAGCTGCAAATCAGAGCAGCTATTGAAGAGCTATTTGATGTCAAAGTGGTGTCGGTCAACACCTACAACCCTCCTAAGAAAAAGCGCCGCATGGGTCGTTTTGTCGGGCATCGTCCCCACTACAAGCGCTCTGTGGTCACCCTGGCCGCCGGAGATTCCATTCCTCTCTTTCCCGATCTCTAGATCTTCGTTTGATTTGATCGGGCCAAGATTTTCATTGTTCTGCCGTTTAGCCGTGTAGCCAGCAAGTACTCCCATGGGCATCCGTTCCTACCGACCTTATACCCCTGGTACTCGTGAGCGAACTGTTTCCGAGTTCACCGAGATTACCCGCAGCGAACCCGAAAAGTCGCTGACTCATTCGAAGCACCGCCATAAGGGGCGCAACAACCGAGGGGTAATTACCTGTCGCCATCGCGGCGGTGGGCACAAGCGCCTGTATCGGGTAGTAGATTTTCGCCGCGACAAGTTGGATGTTCCCGCTAAGGTCGCAACCATCGAGTACGACCCCAACCGCAACGCCCGCATTTCGTTGCTCCACTACGAAGACGGTGAAAAGCGCTATATTCTTTGCCCCGCTGGTTTAGTCGTAGGCAGCACGGTGATTTCCGGGCCTGATTCCCCTTTGGAAGTAGGTAATGCCCTACCCCTGTACAAAATCCCCCTGGGCACGACGGTGCACAACGTCGAGATGCAGGCGGGTAAGGGCGGTCAGATGGTTCGCTCTGCTGGCGCTGGAGCACAGGTGGTTGCCAAAGAAGGCGACTACGTAACTCTCAAGCTGCCCTCCACAGAGGTGCGTCTGGTGCGTCGCGAATGCTACGCCACCATCGGCCAAGTGGGCAATGCCGATGTGCGCAACGTCAGTCTGGGCAAAGCAGGCCGTAAGCGTTGGCTGGGCCGTCGTCCCGAGGTGCGGGGCAGCGTCATGAACCCCGTCGATCACCCCCACGGTGGTGGTGAGGGTCGTGCTCCTATTGGTCGCTCTGGCCCTGTCACTCCTTGGGGTAAGCCCGCACTGGGCTATAAGACCCGGAAGAAGAATAAGGACAGCGATAAGTACGTGGTGCGTCGTCGTCGTCGTGTATCTAAGCGGGGTCGCGGCGGTCGTAACGCCTAGAGCTTTTGACTGGTTTACCCGGCTGGCTGTTTCTTGATTGTGGCTGTTTCTTTAATTGTTACTAGGGCTGAAGCATCATGTCTCGCTCATTGAAAAAAGGGCCATTTGTGGCCGACCACCTGCTATCTAAAATCGAAACCCTCAATGCCAAAGGCGATAAGCAGGTGATTAAGACCTGGTCTCGGGCATCTACAATCTTGCCCCAAATGATTGGACACACCATCGCCGTGCACAACGGTCGCCAGCATGTGCCGGTGTATGTCACAGAGCAAATGGTGGGCCACAAGCTGGGCGAGTTTGCCCCCACGCGAACCTTCCGCGGCCACGCTAAGAGCGATAAAAAAGCTCGTCGTTAAGGCTCTTTACTAGGCATTGGGCGTTAGGTATTAGGTAAAAGGAACTGGAGAAATGGCTGTAGACACCTCAGAGCAGGTTAAAGCGGTGGCCCGCTACGTGCGTATGTCGCCCCGCAAAGTGCGTCGTGTGCTCGATCAAATTCGCGGCAAAAGCTACCGTGATGCATTGATAATTCTAGAGTTTATGCCCTACAAGGCGTGTGAACCGATCATTAAAGTGTTGCGCTCTGCCGTGGCCAATGCTGAGCACAATAATGGTCTTGACCCGGCGGGCCTAGTGGTCAGTGAGGCTTTCGCTGACGCTGGCCCTGCTCTGAAGCGGTTCCGACCTCGAGCCCAGGGCCGAGCGTACCAAATTCGCAAGCCGACCTGCCACATCACCGTTGCCGTTGCTCCTGCCGCCGAGTAGTTGGCCCAATAATTCTTCTATTGTTCAAGCACCAGTCGTCAAAGCACCAGTTATTCAAGCACCAATTTCCAGAGGGTTAGTTCGTGGGACACAAGATTCATCCAACCGGGTTTCGCCTTGGCATCGTTCAAGAGCACCGCTCTCGCTGGTTTGCAGAGGGGACTCGTTATCCTGATCTACTTCAGGAGGACTATCGCATTCGCGAGTACGTGCAGAAAACTCTGAACAACGCTGGCATTTCCGATATTCGCATTGAGCGCAAGGCCGACCAAATTGATCTTGAGTTACGCACAGCTCGGCCCGGCGTGGTTGTAGGTCGCGGTGGAGCGGGCATTGAATCCCTGCGGGTCGGTGTTCAAAAGCTACTCAAAGACCCCAGCCGCCAAATCCGTGTCAACGTGGTGGAAGTAAATCGGGTGGATGCGGATGCCGCCCTGGTGGCGGAATACATCATTCAGCAGCTAGAGCGTCGGGTTTCCTTCCGGCGAGTGGTGCGTCAAGCCATTCAACGTGCCCAGCGGGCTGGGGTCGAGGGTATCAAAATTCAGGTGAGCGGCCGCTTGAACGGAGCTGAAATTGCTCGCACTGAGTGGACCCGGGAGGGCCGAGTGCCGCTCCACACCCTGCGGGCCGATATCGATTATGCCTACACCACTGCCCAGACCACCTACGGCATCCTTGGAGTCAAGGTATGGATCTTCAAGGGTGAGATTATCCCCGGTCAAGATGAAGCTCAGGCTGCGGCCCCCAACGCTCAACCTCGGCGACGACAGCCCCGGCGGCGGCAGCAGTTTGAGGATCGCTCCAACGACGATTAGGCTGTTCTCCGCGTTTCTTTGATTAATTTTGACCTGTGACTTCAAGAGTGCCGACCCATGCTTAGTCCAAAACGAACTAAATTTCGCAAGCAGCACCGCGGACGTATGCGCGGAATGGCTCAGCGGGGCAGCGATATCAACTTCGGCGATTTCGCGCTTCAAGCTATCGAACCCTGCTGGATGACCGCTCGCCAGATTGAAGCCGCTCGTCGAGCGATGACTCGCTACGTGCGGCGGGGCGGCAAAATCTGGATTCGGGTTTTCCCCGACAAGCCTGTGACCATGCGCCCGGCCGAAACCCGGATGGGTTCTGGTAAGGGTAACCCAGAGTTTTGGGTCGCTGTGGTGAAGCCTGGTCGGATTGTCTTTGAGATTGCCGGCGTTCCCGAAGCCACTGCCCGTGAAGCGATGCGACTGGCTGCTTTTAAGCTGCCTTTTAAGACTAAGTTCATCGCCCGCGACAACAAGGAGGTCTAAGCAATGGCACTGTCAAATATTAAAGAGGCGCGCAGCCTAAGTGACGAAGAGCTGCTAAACGCAATTGCTGAAACTAAGCGTGAGCTGTTTCAGCTGCGTTTTCAAAAAGCCATCCGTCAGCTGGATAAACAGGTGCATCAGTTTAAGCATCTCCGTCATCGTCTTTCTCAGCTCATGACGGTTCAGCGGCAACGCCAGCTAATTGCCTTGGAAGAAGAGGCAGCGGCTCAGGCCACCGCCGTGGCAGCGGCCACAGCAGAATCGGTATCAGCATAGGGAATAGGTGAATCAGATGGCGGTTAAAGAACGAGTAGGGATGGTGGTCAGCAACAAGATGGATAAAACCGTCGTAGTTTCTGTGGAGAGCCGCACCTCTCATCCTAAGTACGGCAAGATTGTAGTGCGGACGAAGCGCTATAAGGCTCACGACGAAGACAATACGTGCCAGGAAGGCGATCAGGTGCGAATTCTTGAGACTCGTCCCCTGAGCCGAACGAAGCGATGGGTGGTGGCTGATGTTGTTAATCGCGCGGCAGACGCATAGGGGGACATTGTGATTCAGCAAGAATCGTATTTAAACGTAGCGGATAACAGCGGTGCTCGAAAGTTAATGTGCATCCGTGTGTTGGGCGGCAATCGCCGCTATGCCGGAGTGGGTGATGTGATTATCGCCGTTGTCAAAGATGCGCTGCCCAACATGGGTGTTAAAAAGTCGGACGTGGTGCGGGCTGTAGTTGTCCGAACAAGAAAAGGCTTGCGTCGCAGCAGCGGCATGAGCATTCGTTTTGATGACAACGCCGCCGTGATTATCAACCAGGACGGCAACCCTAAGGGAACTCGCGTGTTTGGCCCGGTAGCTCGTGAGCTGCGCGACAAGAACTTTACCAAAATCGTCTCGCTAGCGCCGGAGGTTCTCTAATGGCAACTCAAACAAAGCAGCCCGTGCGCCACAAGATTCATGTGCGCAAAGGCGATACGGTGCAGGTGATTGCGGGGCGTGATCGCGGCAAGGTCGGCGAAGTGCTCACCGTTATTCCCAAGACCGGTCAGGTGGTAGTGCAGAGTGTCAATATTCGCACCAAGCACCTTAAGCCCCAGCAAGAGGGGGAGTCTGGCCAGATTGTGACCCAAGAAGCGCCGATTCACAGCTCCAACGTGATGCTGTACTCCGAAAAAGAGAAAGTGGCCAGCCGGGTCGCCTACACCTTCACCGAAGACGGTCGCAAGGTGCGGATGTTGAAAAAGACCGGCGAGATCATTGATTAGGCCCAACGGCCAACTCTGAAAATCTAGTCCTGACCAAGCCCAGGAAAGCAGTAGAAACGACCCATGACCGACCAGCTCAAGAGCATATACAAAGACACGGTTGTACCTAAACTGATGGAACAGTTTAAGTACGAAAACATTCACCAAGTGCCCAAGGTGGTCAAAGTGACCGTCAACCGGGGTTTGGGTGAAGCATCTCAAAATGCCAAAGCGCTAGAGTCTTCTCTGAGCGAACTGGCTCTCATCACCGGTCAGCGCCCGGTGGTAACCCGCGCTAAGAAGGCAATTGCGGGTTTTAAAATTCGTCAAGGCATGCCTGTGGGCATTATGGTCACGCTCCGCGCTGACCGCATGTACGCCTTTCTAAATCGCCTGATCAACCTGACCCTGCCCCGGATTCGTGACTTTCGCGGCATCAGCCCTAAAAGCTTTGACGGCCGTGGCAACTACACCCTGGGTCTGCGCGAGCAGCTCATTTTCCCTGAAATCGACTACGACACCATCGATCAAATCCGCGGTATGGACATCACCATTGTGACCACCGCCAGCACCGATGAAGAAGGCCGAGCGCTACTCAAGGAATTGGGTATGCCGTTTCGTGACAACTAACACCACAGGTTTATACGCGTACTAGAACTATGGCTGCTAACGACACAATTGCGGATATGTTGACTCGCATCAGAAATGCGAATCTGGCGCGGCACCAAACCGTGGGCATCCCCTCTACCCGGATGACGCGGAGTATTGCCAAGGTGCTTAAGGAAGAGGGTTTCATCACTGACTACTCTGAGACTACTGTCGAAGAGCGGCCTCAGCTGGTGGTTGCCCTCAAATATAAGGGCAAGACCCGCCAGCCCATCATTCGCAACCTGACTCGCGTTAGTAAGCCTGGTCTGCGCGTGTACTCCAACCGAAAGGAGCTGCCTCGGGTACTCGGCGGCATTGGTATTGCCATTGTCTCTACTTCCAGCGGGATTATGACCGACCGCGATGCTCGTCGTCAGGGCATTGGTGGTGAAGTGCTTTGCTATGTCTGGTAGGACAGCAGGGTGATAGCGATTTACCGCTAATCATCAAGGACGTTATCGAGTGCTAAGGATTTAGGAGTTTTGCATCATGTCACGTATTGGCAAACGGCCAATCCCAGTCCCGGCAAAGGTGTCAATTACGATTGACGGTCAGGATATTCAGGTCAAAGGGCCCAAGGGCGAGCTGTCTCGCACTTTGCCCAGCGGAGTTTTATTGGTTCAGGATGGCGACACGGTGCTGGTGAATCGCAAAAATGACTCGCGGATAGCCCGTGAGCGTCATGGCCTTTGCCGCACTTTGGTGGCTAACATGGTTGAGGGCGTTTCTAACGGCTACCAGAAGCGTCTGGAAATTCAGGGTATTGGCTACCGTGCCCAGGTGCAGGGTCGTACGCTCAACCTCAGCCTGGGCTACAGTCATCCTGTGGTGTTTGAGCCTCCCGCAGGCATTGAGTTTGTGGTTGAGAACAACACCAATGTTGTTGTCAGCGGCATCGATAAAGAATTGGTAGGTAACATTGCCGCCAGCATTCGGGCGAGCCGACCCCCTGAACCCTACAAGGGTAAAGGTGTGCGCTACGCCGGGGAGCAGGTCAGACGTAAGGCCGGTAAGTCAGGGAAGAAATAGTTATGAAAGCAAGTCGTAAAGAATTAACCCGTCGCCGCCACGCCCGCGTTCGTCGCCGGGTGTTTGGCACCTCTGAGCGGCCTCGTCTGGCTGTGTTCCGTTCGAACCAGCATATTTATGCCCAGATAATTGACGATACTGCCCACCACACCCTAGTTGCAGCTTCTACTGTTGAGTCCGATGTCCTAAAGGACGAGGCGGCACCGACCCAGGAAGCGGCGGCGGTTGTTGGTAAGTTGGTGGCAGAGCGAGCTCTGAAGGCTGGCATTACCCAGGTCGTCTTTGATCGTGGCGGTAAGCTATATCACGGTCGAGTAGCGGCCCTAGCCGATGCCGCTCGTAAAGCTGGTCTAAGCCTGTAACAGGCTGCTCTTAGAAACACCGATTGTCGCTTGATGTAAATGAGGCTGGGGAAAGGCATGGCAAACCGTCGCAAAGAAGCGCGTACTAAAGAGAAAAAAACCGACTGGCAGGAACGCGTCGTTCAAATTCGCCGCGTTACCAAAGTTGTGAAGGGGGGCAAAAAGCTCAGCTTTCGCGCCATTGTCGTGGTCGGCAATGAGAAGGGCCAGGTTGGTGTTGGAGTAGGCAAAGCCGGTGATGTAATCGGGGCCGTCAAGAAGGGCGTGGCCGATGGCAAAAAACACCTAGTGGATGTGCCCTTAACTCGTTCCTATTCCATTCCCCATCCGTCTAACGGTATTGGCGGCGGTGCTAAGGTATTTATGCGCCCAGCGGCTCCGGGTACTGGGGTGATTGCCGGTGGCGCTGTGCGTACCGTGCTAGAACTGGCTGGGGTTCGCAATGTTTTGGCTAAGCAACTCGGCTCTAACAACCCGCTCAACAACGCTCGGGCGGCAGCCAATGCCCTAGCTTCCCTACGGACGTTCGCCGACGTAGCCGACGAGCGGGATATTCCGGTTGAGCAACTTTACATTTAGCAGGTCAAACTCAAGTCCCGGCAGTGGGGTTTATCCGTGGGGAAAACTCCAGCTCAAGCTCTAGGCTTGCTGTATTTTTCGGTATCGCTGTTTTTATTTTCCTCAGCCATGAGAATCAACGACGCACAACCACAAGCAGGCTCTAAGCGCCGCCGTCGCCGCGTTGGCCGCGGTATTTCTGCGGGCCAGGGCGCGAGCTGCGGCTTCGGCATGCGGGGTCAAAAATCTCGTTCGGGTAGTGGTACTCGACCCGGGTTTGAGGGTGGCCAAATGCCCCTCTACCGCCGTGTTCCCAAGCTTAAGCATTTTCCGCTGGTAAACCAGAAGGAATATACCATCATCAATGTCAAGGGACTCTCTGCCCTAGAAGCAGGTACGGAGGTGTCTCTGGAATCTCTGCTAGAGGCCGGTATTTTGACTACCAACGATGGTCCTCTGAAGGTGCTGGGCGACGGCGAACTAACTACAGCCCTAACCGTTAGAGCCACGGCCTTTACCCAGTCAGCCAAGGAGAAGATTGAGCAGGCTGGCGGTACCTGGGAAGTGGTTGCATAGCTAGATGGCTCGCCTATCCCTTAAACTAGGAGTGAGGCCGTATCTATAGCTTTTATAGATACCAATCGTCGTCAATGTATCGCTAAATGTAGGGCTGAGGTATTTTTGCATGGTCGTAAGTCGGGGTAAAAATCCCAGCGCTCAAGAAACATTCATGCAGATGGCTCAGGCTGCTGGCCTTCGTAGCCGTTTGCTGGTGACCCTGGGGCTGTTGGTATTGGTCAGGCTGGGGATTTTTATTCCGGTACCGGGAATTGATCGCCAGGCTTTTGCTGCATCAATTCAGTCGGGAACTCTGGCGGGCTTTGTGGGCTTTCTGGACATCTTTGTGGGCGGTGGCCTGTCGGCTCTCGGCATTTTTGCCCTGGGTATTCTGCCCTTCATTAACGCTTCGATTATCATGCAGTTGCTGACGGCGGCTCTACCTCAGCTAGAAGATCTGCAAAAGAACGAAGGTGAAGCTGGGCGGCGCAAAATTTCTCAGATCACCCGCTATGTGGCTCTGGGTTGGGCAATTTTGCAGAGTACTCTGCTGGCATCTTTTTTGCTTTACCAGTTTGCTGAGGTTCCTGGCCCTGCCTTTATTGCTCAGACGATGATTGCTCTGACCGCAGGCTCCATGTTTGTGATGTGGGTAGGTGAGCTGATTACCGAGCGAGGTATCGGTAATGGAGCTTCACTGCTGATCTTCTTGAATATTGTGTCTACCCTGCCTCGGTCCCTAGGGCAAACTATCGAACTTGCTCAGAGCGGCGATCGCGGTCTAGTTGGCGGCGTTATCATCCTAATGCTGGCTTTTTTGGCCATGATTGTGGGTATTGTCTTTGTTCAAGAGGGCACTCGCCGCATTCCAATCATTTCTGCCCGTCGTCAGGTGGGTCGTAAGCTGTATCTGGAGCAGAGCAACTACCTGCCCCTGCGCCTCAACCAGGGCGGCGTCATGCCGATTATTTTTGCCTCGGCGGTGCTGGTGCTGCCCATTTCGCTGACTCAGTACGTCACGAACCCTGTGTTTAGCCAGTTTGTTAACAACTATTTGAACCCCACATCTTGGTTCTATGTTTCGCTCTATTTGGTTCTGATTCTTTTCTTTAGCTACTTTTATGCGTCTTTGGTGATGAATCCTGAGGATGTGTCTCGTAACCTGAAGAAGATGGGGGCAAGCGTTCCAGGCATCCGCCCCGGTAAGGCGACGACTGAATACATCAGCCGGATTCTGAATCGTTTGACATTTCTTGGGGCGATTTTCCTCGGCATGGTTGCTGTTGTCCCCAGTGCCGTGGAGAGCCTGACCCGAGTTCAAACCTTCCGTGGTTTTGGTGCAACGTCTCTATTGATTTTGGTGGGTGTGGCGATTGACACGGCCAAGCAGATTCAAACCTACGTGATTTCTCAGCGCTACGAAGGCATGGTGAAGCAGTAGTGACTCGACTTATTTTTCTTGGCCCGCCAGGGGCAGGTAAGGGCACCCAGGCGGCGCTGCTGGCTAAGGATTGTGAGGTACCCCACATCTCGACTGGGGACATTTTGCGGTCGGCGGTGGCGGCGGGCAGTGAACTGGGTAAAAAGGCTGACCAGTATATGAGCGCTGGGGAACTGGTGCCCGATGACCTGATTCTTGACCTGATTCAAGAGCGTTTGAGCCAGGATGATGTCGAAAAGGGCTGGCTTTTAGACGGTTTTCCTCGCAATGTGCCCCAGGCTGAGTTTTTGCAGAAGCTGCTCGATCAACTTGAGCAGCCCATGGATTTTGTGGTCAACCTCGACGTGGAAGACGCGGTGATTGTGGCCCGTTTGCTGCAGCGAGGGCGTAAAGATGATGAGGAGTCGGTAATCTTGACTCGCCTGGAGGTATATCGTCAGCAGACTGAACCGCTGATTGATTTTTATCGCAACCGTCAGCAGCTGGTGTCTGTGGACGGAAATCAGACCTTGGAGGCAGTTTATGCTGACCTTAAGCGTCTGGTGATGGAATAGTCGCTGGGGTTATGCTAAAGTTCAGCCTGTTTTAGCCTGTTGATTTGTATTAAGGAGACGTTAGCTTGTCTAAGCAAGACTTAATTGAGATGGAGGGCACCATTACTGAATCGCTGCCGAACGCAATGTTTCGGGTTGATTTGGATAATGGTTTCAACGTGCTGGCCCACATTTCTGGGAAGATTCGCCGTAACTATATTAAGATTTTGCCGGGAGATCGCGTCAAGGTAGAGCTTACTCCCTACGACCTGACCAAGGGGCGGATTACCTATCGCCTGCGCAAGAAGTAGAGCACCTAGGCCAGGATTGGCGCTAATAATTTGTCGGCCCCTGTACGGAAGATGTCTGTGCAGGGAAGCTTTGTTTGGGCCTCTACTGCTTGGACAGCCTCGGCGGCGGCGGCGGCGGCGAGGTGGCCGGTGTTGAGGGCGATCGCCACCACCTTCGCCGCCGCAAACGCCCCCGCCGCCGTTGCCACCTGTTCGTAGAAGGCTACTACGCTGGGTAGGTCAGGTATTTTGACCTGGGGAAAGTTTTGTATGTGGGTTTGCCCGGCTCGGTGTACTAGCACCAGGTGGGTGGGCTGGGTGCCCCGCAGCAGGGGCAGTGTCGCGGTCGAAGCCGGGTTAAACAATGACCCCTGGCCTTCGACAAAGACAAAATCGTAGTTGGGGCCGTGGCGCATGAGCTGCTGCTCAACCGCGCCGGAGGCATAATCGACCCGCACGGCATCTAAGGCTACGCCGTCATCCCCCAGCATGAGGTTAGTTTGCCCGGTGGCGATCACCTTAGAGCGCAGCCCGCGCCGAAGGCAGGCGCGGTGCAGTTCTAGGGTGGCGGACATTTTGCCGACGGACATATCGGTGCCGACGGTCAAGATGCGTTTGCAGGTCAGCTGGCTGGCCTGTCCGCTGCCCACGGTCAGCCCCTCTGGCTCTTGGCGCACATCCCAAACCCACTGGTAGTCTCTGAGCCAGGGCTGAAGGGCTGGGTGGTCGGCCATGGGGGTGTGGAGGCCGTTGACAATGCTTAGGCCGGCCTTGACGGCCTGCTCGATCTCTCGAAACCAGGCGTCGGGCAGCTTGCCGCCGGAGGGGGCGATGCCGATCACCAGCACGTCTGGGGTAAACGTGAGGGCCTCGGTCAGTGACTCGACGACGGGGATGGGTTTGTCGATGCCGGTCAGCTCCAGTAGGGACTTGCCTGCCCCCTGGTAGTCAATTACCGCGACGATGGGCGACTGGCTAAAGCGCAGCAGGGCCAGCCCGGTTTTGCCCATGGTGCTCTGGGTGCCCTCGTGCATGAGTAGGGCGATGCGGCTATCGGGCTTGAGGTGCATAGCTGAGTCCAAGTCCAGGGTGGGCAGGGGGCAGCAGTCGTCCGTCGATGAGCTTGAGGCCGGTGAAAGGGTCGTCGCGCAGATTCAGGTGGCTGTCGAGGTCGAGGTAGTCGGCCAGGGGCGAGAGCTGGGCCATGGCCCCGTTGGCGAGGCTGCTGTCGGAATAGCAGCCAAACATCACCTGAAGGCCGCAGGCCCGTGCGGTGTGGATCATTCTCAGAGCTTCGGTCAGCCCGCCCGCTTTCATCAGCTTAATGTTAATGCCATCGACAAAATTTGCCAGGGGAGGAATATCTTGGCTGTTGAAGCAGCTTTCGTCTACAAAAATGGGCAGGGGGGAATGCTGCCTGAGCAAGGCTAAATCGGCATTTTGGCCCACGGGTAAGGGCTGTTCTAGGTGGGTGACGCGGCGATCGCCCAGCCAGGTCGCCATCATCTTGGCATCTCCCAGCGTCCAGCCGCCGTTGGCGTCGATGCTGAGGCTGACCTCTGGGGGAACGTGATCGTACAGGGCTTGAAACATGGCTTGGTCGGCCTCAATGCCCTGGGGGCTGCCGAGCTTGATCTTAAGAACCCGGGCGGAGGTCTGCTGTAGCCAATCCTGCGATCGCGCCCTAGCCGCCTCCGGAGATGAAATACCCACGGTGACTGAGGTGGGCTGAATGCGATCTAAATCTAGCCCCAGCAGTCGCCAGATCGGCTGCTTTGTATATTTGCCGCACCAGTCCCACAGGGCGACATCTAGAGCGGCGCGGGTGGCGGAGTGGAGAGATATATCGGCGATCGCCGCTGCAATGGCCTGGCGATCAAGGGGATGGTAAGGCTCCAGCGCTATCTGCACTAGATCTACATCTGCCATGAGCATCTGCAAGGTTTGTCGGTGGGTGCCAATGGAGAAGGGGGCGGCTTCGCCCCAGCCTTCGATGCCCTCGGCGCTGAGCCTGAACCAGAGGTTGGTGGACTGGGCCGTGGTGCCGCGACTGATGGTGAGCGGTACGCACTTGTGGACGGTGAAGGGCTGACAGGAAAGCTTCATGCTGGGCTGCGAAATTGGTTTGTGGGGTTCTGACGTTGGGGTTTTGGCGCTGGGTCTCTGCTAGAGCATATAGGGAATACGGTGGTTCCCGATTTCGTGAGGTGCACAACGGCTGAGTTCGAGATCCCCTCAGTTTCTGTCTGTCTACTTTCCACTCTGTACCATCCCTCTAATCTGTAGCCTCCTTCATAAGCGGGGCAGGGGGAGCTTCGTGGCGCACGTTACCCGAGTGGGATCGGCTCTGGCAAATAGAGATTTTGAGGGGCGGGTACAGGGTAGAACCTCAGATATCGCGCTGCTATCTCCCTGGGCCTGTATCCAAACTAGGGCATCTGCCGTACCGTTTGTGAGTTTCCAGTTTAGGAGACCTTTAGCAATTTGTTAGATGGAGCCACCATGTTTACTCAATGGAAAAAATTGCGCAGTAGCGTCATCGCCTTAGCTACCAGCCTATCAGTGGTTCTACTGTCTTCTCCGCTGGTGGGCCAGGTATTTGCCCAGTTGGGTGATGGGACGCAGTTGATCGATCTGCCGCCGGTATACCGCCGCGATCGCAGCTCGGTGCGGGCGGTGGCCATCACCCAAGAAAGCGCCGCCGCCCCCCAAGAACATCTGTCTGCGCCGATTTTGATTCAGCCTCTAGAGGAGAGCGTCTCCGGGGTGAGACGAAGCGACTAGCGAGATACCCATTGGCGGAATACCCATTGGCGGAATACCCATTAGCGAGATACCCATTGGCAGGATAATAGAGCCAGATTCCCTAGAGGTGTATGTTGGCTCCATCGGTTCTGCCCGCCGCCGCGTTTATCGATCCCCAGGGTCGCAATCGAGCTGCCGTTGAAGCCATATTTCAGCGGGTGGCGGCGCAGGTTCTCGACTACCTGGCCGCAGCCGGCAGCCAGGGGCCGCTGCCCGAGGTCAAAGATATTCATTTTCAAGGGATTCCTGAGCAGCCGACGGCGATCGCTCCTCTACTGGAGTCGCTGGGTGACCTGATGGCCCAGTCGATGAACCCGGCTCACCCCGGCTATATGGGGCATATGGATCCGCTGCCTGCAACGGCTTCTATTGTGGGCGACTGGGTAGCGGCGGCGCTCAACAACAACATGCTGAGTGTGGAGATGTCTCCGGCCCTGTCGCGGCTAGAGCCGCTGCTGCTGGCCGACCTGGCCCAGCTCTTTGGCCTGGGCGAAAAATCTGGGGGACTGCTGACCAGCGGCGGCAGCCTGGCCAACTTGCAGGCGCTGACCGTGGCTCGCAACGTCAAGCTCGACTGTTTGCAGAAGGGCCTGGCCGGTGGCCCGCCGCCGGTGATTTTTGCCTCAGAGCTAGCCCACACCTCGATTCAAAAGGCGGCGATGGGGCTGGGGCTGGGCCTAGAGGGGGCCGTGCTGGTGCCCACCAACGCTAACGCGCAAATGGATGTGGCCGGGCTAGAGGAAAAAATTCTAGGGGCGATCGCCCAGGGGCAAAAACCCTTTGCGGTGGTGGCCACGGCGGGCACTACCGTGACCGGCAACATTGACCCGCTGCCAGAAATTGCCCGCATCGCTCGGCGCTATGACCTGTGGTTCCATGTGGATGCGGCCTACGGCGGGGCGATCGCCCTCTCGCCTACCCATCGCCACCGTCTGAGCGGCATTGAGCAGGCGGATTCGGTCACCTTTAACCCGCAGAAGTGGCTATACGTGACTAAAACCTGCGCCTCGGTGCTGTTTCGCGACCTGGGCCTGCTGCACAGCCACTTTCGGGTGTCGGCCCCCTACATGAATACTGAGACCGACTGGGTGAACCTGGGGGAACTGTCGGTGCAGGGTACTCGCCATGCCGATGTGCTGAAGCTGTGGCTGACTCTCCAGCACCTGGGCAAGGCCGGCTGTGCCGAACTGATCGAGGCCAGCTATGCGCTCACCGACCACTTTGTCGCCCAGGTGCGCCAGCGGCCCTACCTGGAGCTGGCCAGCGCCCCTGAGATGAACCTGGTGTGCTTTCGGGGCTGCCCCCCGGGGCGATCGCCCGACCAGTGGAATATCTGGAACGCTGACCTACAGCAGCATCTTTTGCAGCAGCACCAGACGTTTCTGTCGCTGCCGGGGTTTCGAGGGCAGCGGTGGCTCAAGGCGGTGTTGCTAAATCCGTTTACTACAGTGGCCCAGGTGGGTGAGCTGTTTTTAGCGATCGACCAATTTGCGGCTGGGTACAGGGTAGATGGATAGGATCGCCACTGCCACCTAGAGGTCGGTCAAAAGTTTCCGCAGAGGGCGATTCACCCTTCGCTATATTGCCAACGCCCCTGGCACTCCCCGCCCATGCACAAGTTATCCACAGATGCAAAAATATCTGTGGATAACTTGCTGTCTTCGCACTTTAAGGAATTAAAAAAGAGCGGAAACCCTCTCTCAATAAAGCGTTTAGCGCGGCAGTAGAAATCTAGAGAAAAATCGGGCCTGTGGAAAACATTGGTCTAGGGCAGAGGAATGGTTGGTAAATAAGACCTTATTCAAGTCCAGAAGCGGAGTCTTCGGCTACGACCACCAGATCGCTCAAGTCTGTTAAAGCAGACTGGGGTAGTCGGCCCCCAATCCTCTTCAGAGGAATGTCACTGAATTAAGGCTGGTGGGCAGTGCCCACCCTACGGCAGATCAAGGCTTCTGGCGATCTCCAAGGGTTAATTTTAGCTTACGTCAGTGCCATTCCTCTTCAGAGGATTTATGCTTTGAGCTTGGGACTTTCAGGCCTAGGCTCAGCTCAAGTCTTGGGTTTTTTATCATAGGAAAGCGACCCCGGCGGCACTGTAAATCAGAACACATCTAGAGGGCCGAAGCGATAGAAGTCTAGAATCGGTATGCTAGAGAAGCTTTAGTGCAATAGCCGCTGGTTGTTGCGCGCCAACGTTAATTGGGAGATTGTTTAGATGGTTGGAACTCAACTGGCCGCCCGGGACTTTTTTCGCGCCGCCTACGAAAACCGCTACACCTGGGATCCGGCCTTCCCGGGCTATACCGCCGATGTGACCTTTACCCACAACGGCCAAACCTACACCGGGCAGGCCAAAGTCAGCGCCGACCTCAAGCAGGAAGTGACGGGCATTGCTGACGAAGCGGCCCAGAAGGCCGTGCAGGGGCAGCTGTTTGAGGTTTCCATTCACCGGGTGCGACGCGGGTTTGAAGACAGCCACGGCAACAACACCTTTCGCTATGGCGAGACCCTGGCCGACGGTTCGTTAGAAATTCTTATGGGCGGCAAGGCCGAGGGCGACCGCTATCAGCTCAAAGACAACGAAGTCTCTATGGTGCACCGCCACATCCACGGCGTAGTGGTGACCATTCACACCTACAGCAGCCACGACACCGGGGCGGGCTACCTGTCGCACCGCTACGACTCGGTCTACCACGACCCCAAAACCGACGAGCAAAAGGGCGGCCTCAGTAACTTTGAAGATGAGTACACCGAGGTGGGGGGACACTATATTCTCTCTCGCCGCGCCATTGAAACCGCTACCGAGGGCGGCACCGACTCTCAAGAGTTTGTGTTTTCTAACATTGCTCTGCTAGATGCCTAGGGGTTAGAAGATTTCTAGGAAAGAATATACCAGCTTTAACCCAGCGACTATAGCCGTTGTAGGGTGGGCACTGCCCACCATTGGGAAACTATTTTCCAGAAGTTGCCTGTAGGGTGGGCACTGCCCACCATTGGGAAACTATTTTCCAGAAGTCGCCTTAGTCCATTGCACGAGGGATATCTTATTGGGGGAATTCTCATTGGAGAATCTCACTAGAGAATGGCTCCTGACCCGTCCTGCCTAGGTAGGGCGGGTTTTTTGCTCGATTTTGGTGTCTATGACGGATGTGGCCCATGGCGCTGTTTCGTACGCAATATCTCAATCTGCCGCGCCATTCCCTGGTGCTGTGTGCGGCGCTGGTGGAAAGTTCGATGAATTTGGGCATGCTCTGCCGCACGGCGGAAGCCTTGCGCCTAGAAGCGCTGGTGCTGTCAGACCTAGCGCTGGCTAGGGGCCGCAAGTTTCGCCAGGTGGCGGTGGCCACCCACCAGTGGCAGCCCATGATCGAATGCGCCGTGGAGCAGCTGCCCCACTGGCTGGTCGACCGCCGACGGCAGGGCTATACCCCGATCGCCCTCGATCTCCAGCCCCAGGCGATGCCCTTGGCTGAAATGCATTTTCCTGAACGGACGGTGCTGGTGCTGGGGCGCGAGCTGACGGGCGTTCCTCCGGCGGTGGCGGCGGCCTGTGACCAGGCGGTGGTGATTCCGCAGTATGGGGTGGTGCAGTCGCTGAATGTGCAGGCGGCGGCGGCGATGGCCATATACGCCTACATTTGTCAGTGGGGAATGGCCCCTCCCCCCTTAAAATAAGAGACGTAGCGTAACTTTAAGAGCTGGCCTATGCCACCCCGTTGGCCCCGTAAACCCACCCGCGAAGACCCCGCCTACCGCAAACTAGAAGATCGGCTCAACTTTGCGGTGCATGTGGCGGCGTTTATCGCCTTCAACTCTGGGCTGTGGTTTTTTCATACCCTGAACCCGGCCTGGGTGCCCTGGGTGAGCAAGGTGACGCTGGCCTGGCTGCCTGTACTGATCGCCAACGCTGTGTATATTTTTGCGATCGCAGATTACTCCCCCGCACCCCTGGCTTCCACCCCCGACCCTGACCCCAACAAAGAAATCTAAATGGAGAACTCGAGCCATGTCTAACGCCTCTACCGCCCGTGCCATAGAGTCCTTAGCCGCCGCCATCGGCGACAAAGTCTACCTAGATGTGGCCAAGTGGCATCTCTACCTGAGGGATGCCAAGCTGCACACCCCCCTGGCCGAAAAGCTGTATCCCCTGGTGACGGGTGACAAGGTAACTGAGGCCGCCGTGGCCGACATTTTGGCCAGCACCTCTATCTCCCTGGGCGGCGGGCAAAAGACCGTCACCCTGGCCGATTTGATTCCGGCGGCGGGCAAGGCAAATTTGCTGGATGCGATCGCCGACTACCAGCGCGACCTGTAGCTAGGGGCGGGGCGGCGGATTGTAGGGCCGTTCATCCCCTGTCCCCGTCGGAAAATCATCCTCAGGCCAAAACTCCATGACGTCCACATCAATGGTGGGGGTTTTGTCATCGCGCAGGTTTGGCCCCGAGGGCAGCCCGGCGGTGGCGTCGGTAACGGCCTCGCGCAGCTGGTGTCGCAGGCCTCGAGTGCGTCTTTTGACATTGCCCAGCAGACCGCCCAGCTTGTCTTGGGCCTCGGCCTGAATTTTTTGGCGGCGATCTTGAGCTTCGGCTCCTAGCCGTTGGCGACCTTCTTGCACATGCTCATTCACCTGGTCGCGCATGGTCTGGGTGCCCTTAACGGCGGCATCCCAGCCCCGGCGAGGGTCGGGCATTTTGTCTAGGGGAAGGCGATCTAGGGGAAGGCGGTCAAAGGGAGACCTGGAACCCGCTGCCTCGGCGGGCTGCGGTAGACCTTCGCTGATCAAGGGTGCAGTCCGCAGCGCGGTATCTTCGGCCATGATGCGGCGGCGACCGGTGCTGATCACCGCGATCGGGTCGAGGGCGTAGAGGCCGGGGGCCAGGTCGCTGGTGACTTCAGGAATAAACAGGTATTGCAGAATGTTGCCGGTGGTGGGGTCAAAACGGTAGTCGACCAGCTGCCCCAGGCGATCGCCGTGGTCTGACCACAGTTCCAGCGCTCCCATGGGCAGGCAGTCTTGCAGATGCTCATCGATGGCCTCGGCCCGTGCCCCGGCCTTGACCACCACCCCATCGCGCCCAATGGAACCTACCTGAGTCCACAAAAACCGCCGACTCTGGCGATTTAGCAGGCCGCCAGCGCTACAGCCCAGGCCCTTGACCTGGTGGGTGCGGCCATTGACCCAGACTTCGGCAATGGGTCCGAACTCTTCGGCGGTGTCGAGGTTGATGGCCAGGCGGTTGATCAACTCGCTCTTGAGCATGCCCTGGGGAAATGACCTTTCCATATCAGCACTCCTGCGATCGCTAGCCCAGGCCGCCCTTGGCCTGGATGAGGTCTACCGTCAATGGTAGTCGATCAAAATCTGGGACTGCCTCAGCCCGAGTAAAGTAATGGGCCTCAGGTTTGTTGATCAAAAGCCTGGATTGTCTTGGCTGTTTGAACGCCGAGGCTAAAATCAAGCTATGTCATAGAACTGGGCCATCCCAAGTCCAGCTCGGGATCTGTAGCTTTTCTACAGGCAGAACCCCACTTCTGGACTTGAATGAGGTCTATCATGCACATCGACATAGAAGTTCCTGAAACCATTGCCCAACGCCTGACCGAGCAGTGGGGAGATCTCCCCGATAAACTACTGGAAATTTTGGCTGTAGAAGCCTATAGGAATGAAATTCTTACCAGCGCAGAGGTGGGACGCTTACTAGGCTTGCACTCTCGATGGGAGGTAGATGCTTTTCTAAAGCAAGCCAAGGCTTACTTGCACTACACCGAAGATGATTTAGCTCAAGATCGTCAAACACTTCAACGTCTGCGCGAACAGTGATTGTTGTTGCCGATACATCTCTTACCTGTGACGGGCTTACTCGGCGTGCTGGACGAGGCTGCGAACCTTAGCTTGGGGACGTGCGCCTAAATAAAGTACCGGAAGCTTTGGTAACTGTAGGGTGCATAACGCTAAGGCGAGGCTCCGCCAACGCGAAGCAATGCACCAATAGGAAAGATGGCAACTGGTACCTTAGTTTCTTGCGTGTCCCTTGGTCAATCGTCGGAGTATTGTTCAACGGTTGATCAAAACCAATTTTCAGATCGCTCCGGCGATGCTGGAGTCATTTCTCGAAGGAAGTTTTTAATTGGGAATCTAGCTTGAAGCCCGCTAAACCACTGAACTGATTCTGCCCTGACAATTACGGGTTAAAGTGAGCATGGATAGGTCATCTGGGGCGGTGTTATGTCTGAGCAAGCCGGAAACATTCTATTGGTAGACGACGAGCCAGGTCTGCGGGAGGCGGTGCAGGCCTACCTGGAAGACAGCGGTTTCAAGGTGAGGCCTGCCAGCAACGCCAAGGAAGGCTGGGATCTCTTGCAGCAGGAGATGCCGGACGTGCTGATCTCTGACATTATGATGCCCCAGGTCGATGGCTACGCCTTTTTGGCCCAGGTGCGCGAAGACATTCGCTTTAAGGGGCTGCCGGTGCTGTTTTTGACGGCGCGGGGCATGACCAGCGATCGCATTCAGGGCTACAACGCAGGCTGTGACGCCTATCTCTCTAAACCCTTTGACCCCGAAGAACTAGTGGCGGTGGTCACCAACCTGATAGGTCGCCACGCTGCCCAAACCATTGCCGATGGCGACCTCCCCGATATTGCCGTGATGGCCCGCCAGATCGAAGAAATCAAGGCGATGCTGACCCAGAAGGGCGGCATCGCTAAGGTGACCTCTGACATTCGCATCGACCTCACCCCCCGCGAGCAGAGCGTGCTCGACCTAGTGGCCGAAGGGCTGATGAATAAAGAAATCGCCAGCCGCCTAGAGACCAGCGTGCGCAACGTCGAAAAGTACGTCAGCCGCCTGTTTAGCAAAACCGGCACCAACAGCCGCACGGAGCTGGTGCGCTTTGCCCTAGAGCACGGCATGGTGACCACCTAGCCGATGGCGCCAGAGCCGAGCTGCAATATCGCCGCAATCAGGACAGGGGCTCGATCACCAGTTCTAGATAGCCGGTTTGGGGGTCGCTTTGGCGATGCAGGCGTAAATTGGGCAGGCTGGCGATCGCAATCTCCGCCGTCGTGCGAATGATGCACCCCGGCATCACATGGCCGCCGTAGACTCGGCCCTGGGCATCGGCGATCGCCCCGTGCAGGTGCATGCCGTGGCGCGACAGCGTACCGCTCAGGGAAATTAGCTCCAGCGGCCCCTCGATCACCGTGGCATCTGCCGCCGCCGCAAACCGTAGGGAGGCCTGGGTAAAGCTGCCCAGCGCGGTGAGGATGATCCCTGCTTCTAGAGCTTGGGCCTGGGCAAAGGTCTGGAGCGCCTGCTTGAGGTCTTGGCCAGGAGAGAGACGGAGGCAGTGGGTGTGCATGCTACGCCGTCGCCTCATCATCCTGCCCTAGCTGACTGGCCTTGGCCTCAAAGGCGGGGCAGACACCCTCGGGGCTGACTTGCAGGCCGTAAAGGGGCGAATCGACGCTGTGGCAGCGGTCTTCTCGCTGGTGGCGACAGATTTGACAGCTGGGCAGTTGCCAGGGGGCATCACTGGGCGGCGCGGCGCGCAGCAGGTCGCGCTGGTTGAGCCCCTTGATGACTAGCTCACTGCCCTGCCAGCGGGCCTGCACCAGGCCGGTGTCGGCTAGGGCCTGCCAGCGGGGGTCGGTGGTTAGGGCTTCGGGTAGCAGCAGCAGCACGCTGTCGTCAACCTGGGTGATTTCGCCCTCGACTACTAGCTCTGGGGCGGCGGGCTGAAGGAAGCGATCGCCGATGGGAAACTCTACACGGTTGCCCGCAGAAGGCAGGTGGAGCTGATAGCGGCTTTGCAGCTCTTCTAGCCCCGCTAGGTCGGCCAGGTGGCTGGGTTTGCCGTGCACAAAGGCCACGTGCTGGGGCCTGAGGTTGTGAATTAGCTGGGTAGTGCCGACGCGATCGCTGTGGGTGGTGAGCTGGTAGGTGTCAATTTGCACCTGTTCTGACTCTAGCTCGGGGCCAAGGCTTTGCAGCCAGCTCAGGGTGGGGCCAGCGGCGATCTCTGGGGTGCCCAGCGCCGTATCGGCAATGGCCGTGGCGAAAGATTCAGGCAGCAGCACCGTCCAGGGCTGGGGAAAAGATCGGCAGTGGTCGCTGAGATCGGCCTCGCGGTGGGCAATCAAAATACAGGGGCGATCGCCCTCGGGGTGGCCGTCTGCCCCCAGGCGGCGCACCCGAGGCAAGATGCGATCATCCCAAAAGAGAGCCTGGTGGCGGGCAAAGTTTTGCACGCTGCTGGGAAAGTCAGACAGCAGCTCTAGATACAGGTCACAGCCCGCCGCCACGGTTTCATCGACCCAGACGGTAATGTCTTGGCCGGTGAACTGGTGGTGGCTGCGCAAGAGCATGACTAGCTCTTGACCGATGCCCAGGGTCGGCGTGGGCAGCAGCACCGATCGCCCCTGCTGCACCAGACCGTGCAGGGTGCTGGCCAGCAGATTTTCCTGCTGGCGGCGGTGGGGGTGGCGGGCAGACCCGGCGCTGCCTTCAATAATTAATACATCGGGCTTGAGGCCGCGCAGCGCTTCTAGGGGCAGGCCATCTACCAGCCGCGAGTTCGATATAAAAAAGTCGCCCGTGAAAAACACGGTGTAGGCCCGCTGGGGGCCGTGGTAGGTAAACAGCGCGCAGGCCGCTCCCGGCAGGTGCCCCGCTGGCCACAGCTGAACGGTCAAATCGTCGGCTAAACGAATCGGAATTTGCCAGGGCAGGGCCTGACACAGATGGGGCGGCACCGCTGCCCCCGGCCAGTTGAGGGGCAGCAGCTGAGCCGTCACCTCGCTGCCGTAGATCGGCACCTGGGGAAAGGCCTGGCTAAAGCCCCACACTCCACGGGCGTGGTCGCTGTGGGCGTGGCTGCAAAAGAGCAGGTCGGCGGTGGCAATGCGATGCGCGGAGCGTTCGGGAACCGGCTGAGTCTCTGGGCCAGAATCGTGCGCCTGCTCTAGCGCCGCCAGATCGCGCAGGCCACAGTCGAGCACAATCCGCCGTGGCCCCATGCACAGCTCTAGGCACAGCCCTTCTTGGCCGTGACCCACACCAAACGGAAAGCAGGCTAAATTACTCACGGGATGGCGAACTAAACCTCAGCCAAGTCCAGACGCGGAGCTCTGCCTATTAAAAAGCTACAGATCTTGAGCTGGACTTGGTATAGCGGCAGCGAGCTGGGGCCAATCAGCGGGGCCAATCAGCGGGGCCAATCAGCGGGGCTAGCGGGCGGCGCTAGCCTAGTGGGCCGAGCCGTTGCCGTGGTAGTCGTCGCTGTCGTAGAAGCCGTTTTTGGTGCCAAAGAACAGAGTGGCAACGACAAAAAATCCGGTGAGTACAGCCAGTACAAGTTTGATATCCATAGGGGCGATGGTAGAGACGATGGGGATGATAAAAACGCTGTGTCTTTGGAGCCTTGGTTGTGAGTCATCTTAGCAAGCCTGCCCCGGAGGACGGTATAAAGCTTTGTAATCAGCCTGCGCCTATTGATCCGGCCTGGCTGGGGCGATCGTCGTTAGAGGTGGCCCCCGACCTGCTGGGCTGCCGCCTGGTGCGGCGCTGGGCCGATGGTCGCCAGCTCAGCGCCACCATTGTCGAAACCGAGGCCTACACCGAGGGCGACCCGGCCTGCCACGCCTACCGCCGCGAAACCCCGCGCAATCGGGTAATGTTTGGCCCAGCGGGCTACAGCTATGTGTATCTGATCTACGGCATCTACCACTGCTTTAACGTAGTGACAGACGGCGATCGCACCCCCAGCGCCGTTTTGATCCGCGCCGTAGAGCTTGACACCGTGCCCCCCTGGCTAGCGGGCTACCGGGCCGAAAAACCCGCCCGCTGGGGCGCTGGCCCCGGCAAGCTGTGCCTGCTGCTGGATATTGATCGCACCCTCACCGACCAGCCTCTCACCCCGGCTAGTGGCCTCTGGCTAGAGCATCGGCATACTGACTGGCAGCAGCGGGCCACAGCGGGGGAAATCGCCGTTACCCAAACCACCCGCATTGGCCTGACTCAGGGGGCCGACCTGCCCTGGCGCTGGTACGTAACGGCCTCAAAGTCGGTGTCAAAGCGTTAGGCATCTCTGGGCAGATCTTCAGCACCAGTTAGAGAACGCGACAGTAACGTGACGGTATAGATATTGCGGTGTAGATGTTGCGGTTGAATTCGTCATGGCGGCCACAGACTAGGGGGCCAGGAGACTGCTACATCATGGGATGAGGCTGATTGCTGACGCAGGAACGCCCCTTAACCTACCCTTACCATTTCCCCCCTAAGTTAGAGAGGAATTTATCCTTCTGGGCTAGCCAGGGATTTATCCTGGGGTTGCACCTGGTTGACCGGAGCAAATTTTGAGCCTATGACTATTCAAACCATTTCTACCCAGCCCTATGGCGACCAAAAGCCCGGCACCTCGGGCCTGAGAAAAAAAGTTAAGGTTTTTCAGCAGCCAAACTATCTAGAAAATTTTATTCAAGCTACCTTCGACAGCCTAGAGGGCTACCAAAACCAGACCCTGGTGGTGGGCGGCGACGGCCGCTACTACAACCGCGAAGCCATTCAGATCATTCTCAAAATGGCGGCGGCCAACGGCTTCGGTCGGGTGCTGGTGGGTCAGGGGGGCATTCTGTCGACCCCGGCGGCCTCCTGCGTGATCCGCAAGCACCAGGCCTTTGGCGGCATCATTCTCTCGGCCAGCCACAACCCTGGTGGGCCAGAGGAAGACTTTGGCATTAAGTACAACATCGGCAACGGTGGCCCCGCCCCCGAAAGCGTCACCGACGCCATCTACCAGCACAGCCAGACCGTCACCAAATACAAAATTCTTGATGCGGCAGATATTGACCTCGATCGCATCGCCACCCACAGCCTGGGCCACACCACCGTCGAGGTAATCGACTCGGTGAGCGACTACGGGGCGCTGATGGAAACCCTGTTTGACTTTGGCCAGATTCAGCAGCTGCTCTCGGGCGGCCAGTTTCGCTTCTGCATGGATTCGATGCACGCGGTGACTGGCCCCTACGCCAAAGCCCTGTTTGAGCAGCGGCTCAAGGCCCCAGCGGGTACTGTGGTCAACGGCGAACCGCTGGAAGACTTTGGCGGTGGCCACCCCGACCCCAACCTGGTCTATGCCCACGATCTGGTGGAGATCATGTTTGGCGATAACGCCCCCGACTTTGGGGCGGCGTCGGATGGGGACGGCGATCGCAACATGGTCCTCGGCAACAACTTTTTTGTCACCCCCAGCGACAGCCTGGCGATCTTGGCCGCCAACGCCACCCTGGTGCCCGGCTACCGCGACGGCCTGGCGGGCATTGCCCGCTCGATGCCCACCAGCCAGGCCCCCGATCGCGTGGCCGAAAAGCTCGGCATCGACTGCTTTGAGACCCCCACCGGCTGGAAGTTCTTTGGCAACCTGCTGGATGCGGGCAAGGCCACCCTCTGCGGCGAAGAGAGCTTTGGCACCGGCTCCAACCACATCCGCGAGAAGGACGGGCTGTGGGCGGTGCTGTTTTGGCTGAATATTCTCGCTGTCAAGGGGCAGTCGGTCGAGGAAATTGTGAAGGAGCACTGGGGCACCTACGGGCGCAACTACTACTCGCGCCACGACTACGAGGGGGTGGAGAGCGATCGCGCCAATACCCTAATCGAGAATCTTCGCAGCGGGCTGAGTGCTATGCCCGGCAAAACCTTCGGCCCCTACACCGTCGACTACGCCGACGACTTTGCCTACACAGACCCGGTGGATGGCAGCGTGTCGGCCAAGCAGGGGGTGCGGATTGGCTTTACCGATGGTTCGCGGATTGTCTTTCGCCTGTCGGGTACGGGGACTTCGGGGGCCACCCTGCGGCTCTACGTGGAGCGCTACGAGGCAGACCCGGCAAAGCATGGCCAAGATACCCAGGTGGCTCTGGCCGATTTGATCGCCTTGGCCGATGAGATTGCTCAGATTAAGACGCTGACTGGGCGCGATCGGCCCACGGTGATCACCTAGAGCGCTGGTACAGCTACCCACAGCAGCAGACCCTGAGACGTGGGTCTGCTGTGCTCTCGGCTACTCCCTGCGGCAGTTAGTAGGTTGAGTTGAGCTAGCGAAACCCAACATCTGCCGTTAGTTCAGCATTCCACCTGCGTATCCTAGGTCTATTCCCAATGGGTAATTCCTATGCAGTACCGTATGAAGTAGTGTCTCGTGCTGCTAGCCAACGTTCAAAAGACTGATGACTTTCGCCACTTTGCCTGCCTGCCAACAGACCCTCGATGCCAATGTGTTCGTCTAAATCGACCCACTCAATTGCGTAACCATCGCCTAAAAGTTGCCAGTTCTGCCGTTCTTCTTGAGAAGCGTGGAGTAAACGGGGATACCAAGATAGAGGGACGACTAAGCTTCGTCCATCTACCAAATCTACAATTAACGTTTCGTCTGTTGTTTTGATTTGTGCAGCAAGGGGCTCTGTCTCAAGTACCAAAGTAGTCATGCCAAGTCTCCAATAGTGTTTGTTCGTGCTCCTCCACAAGCCGAGAGATATCATTTACTTCGTGGTCTTTGAACCCTCGGTTTTTAGCTAAAGAAACAGGAGGCCTCTATCATCGTTTCGGTCACAGAGAGGCCAGCAGTCCAGGGGAGGGACTAG